>NZ_DCQO01000020.1:1026-314165 GCF_002323495.1 Olleya sp. UBA1516 | reverse complement strand
AAAGTAAATAGGCGAAAGGGAAAAGGTATAAGCAAAAAGATGTAGAGGAAAATTAAATTTAAGAATATCGCTTAAGTTACTTTTGTAAATTATATAAGCAAAAATAAATATATGATATTGGTGTATAGTATTAAATAAATCGAAAAATGCTATTTGCTTTATAGGTATCACTTAATGTTTAAATTAGAAAATCTTTTATTTTCATATCTATGTTTGGAACGTTTACAAGTATTATTAGGGTAATTAATATTAAAAGGATTAGGATTGGAGTTTATCTTGTAACAGAATACTTGGTTATTTATTTTATAAGTGTTTTATGATGGTTGACTTTATCATATATCTAAAAACAGTTTCTTTGATTTTTTTTAAATTATTTGGCTGTAATGTAAAGTTGGTATTATGTTCAAATAAAAAGCCTTTAATAAAATTAAAGGCTTTAATATATTTTGGATTTGTATATTACGAAAATTATACTTTCTGTTTATTGGAATTTTTGTTTATCATTTAATTTTAATGTTTTTTAGTTTTATTGCTTTTGAAAATACTATCTAGGATTGTATTTATTCCTTTAAAAGCTATAAATACAGCTAATGTACATATTGATATAGCTATTATTAATAATGGAATATAGAAGTCTTTATCCTTATTACTTAATACTAGATATAGTAAGGTTGGACCAATAAACATTAATAACATTGCAATAGCCATTTGTTTTACTCCTTTTACAAGTACATCTTTGTCTGTTGATTTAGTTGCCATTGTTATACTTATTTATTGCGTTTCTAACACTTTTATGTTTTTGTAATAAACTTTCAGCTTCAGGATAGGTTAGGTTTAATTCTGACATTATCATTTTTGTACCTCTATCCACTAATTTGTCATTACTAAGTTGCATGTCTACCATTTTGTTTCCTTTTATCTTACCAAGTTTTATCATAGTAGTTGTGGATATCATGTTGAGTACTAGTTTTTGTGCTGTACCTGCTTTCATGCGTGAACTACCCGTTATAAATTCTGGTCCTACGACTACTTCTATTGGAAATTGTGATGCTAAGCTTAAAGGACTTTGCTTATTTGATGTTATACATCCAGTTGTAATACCTTTTAAATTACATTTATGAAGTGCTGATATTACATAGGGAGTTGTACCTGATGCTGCAATACCAATTACGACATCTTTATCTGTTACATTGTTTTTTGTTAGGTCTTTCCATCCTTGTGTTGTAGAGTCCTCTGCAAACTCAACTGCTTCTCTTATTGCTTTATCTCCACCAGCTATAAGACCTATTACTACGTCATATGATACTCCAAAGGTTGGAGGACATTCTGATGCATCTACAACTCCTAGGCGTCCACTTGTTCCTGCTCCAATATAAAACAGTCTGCCACCTTTTTCCATTTTTATTACGATTTGTTCTACTAATGCTTGAATTTGAGGAATCGCTTTTTTAACTGCTGTTGGTACAGTTTGATCTTCTATATTTATGTTTGTTAATAGGTCGTTTATAGACATTTTGTCTAAATTATTGTAATTGGAATCTTGTTCTGTTGTTTTTGTAAATTGCATAGTTTAAATGGTACTACTGGTTTGCGTTAGGGATTGAGGCATTTGTTGGAGCTCCTCGCAGAGAGCGACTGCCGAAAGCGCGACCCTTGAGGTAACGCCAAAAAATTATTGTACAATATAAGTAAATTGATACGCTTGTGAAACTCTGAAATAGCCTAAAGGAAAATTATCTGGATTTGTTATGTTTATACAGTTTCCTCTAACGGTTGCTGGTTGTGCTTGAAATGGTCCGCCACCATTATCAGAAGTTTGTTGAAGTAATAGATCCATAAATTGATAAAATTGTTGGGATACTCCATAATTATTTATGGTAACTATGTCTGTTGGTTCTAAATCTTCTTCGGAATAGAATGCGAAAATTTGATTACCATCAGTAAATTGATCGTCATATACTTCTAGCACTGGAATTTGTGGAATGTCTGATATGAATTCGAAAAAATAGTAGTTATCTATATTTGCAGGATCTGTATAAAAGGCTTTAAGCTCTATATCTTCGCCAGAAAAACCACCTTCGTTATTTTGTTCTATATATTCTATTGGCGTTACGCTTGTCAATACTTCTGTACCTATGTATGTTTGATCGTCATATATAATTGTTAGGGTATATTGTTGGTTTAGTTCAGGAATGAATGAATTGGTTTTGTATATTCCTGTATTTTCTTGTTCCAAGAATGTAAAAATATTACTATTGCTGTCTTCAACAAATACGGTTGCGTTATTAGCAGGAGGAACTTGATTATCGAAAAAAGGAGCTGTTAATGTCAATTTTATCTGCTGTTCTGAGCCATCTGAATCTTCAAACCAATTTAACGATGCCTCGATTACTAATTTAGGGTCTGATGTAGGTACTTTTAAATCTATAACATCTTCACAACTAAAGAATAGTGATACAATTAATATATATAATGCGTTTTTCATTTTTTATTAAAATTTAAAATTGTAGGATATAGAAGGTATTAGTCCAAATATTGATAATCTGGTTGCTTCGTTGGTACCTGTCATTCTGTTTTCTCCAAATGTTATTGATGCTGCATTACGACGATTATATACATTGTAAAGCCCAAAGACCCAATAGCTTTGCCATCCTGATGTCTTATCTGGTTTTGGTGTGTAATTTGCTGATAAATCTAAACGATGGTATGCTGGCAATCTGTTTGAATTACGACTGCTATAGCTTGGTATATTTATACCGTTATAGGAATATTGACCATTTGGATATGTTGTAGGTTGTCCTGTTTGAAATAGAAAATTAGCATTTAATTTCCATTTTTTATACCAGTCATAGCTAGTGGTTATAGATATATCATGTGTTTTGTCATAAGCTGTACTATACCAATTACCATTGTTTATTCCTGTTTCGGTTGGTGTGCGACCTGGTGTTTTTTGCTCTGATTTTGATAATGTATAAGCTAACCAACCTTTAAAACGTCCTTCATTTTTTCTTAAAAGCACCTCTATTCCATAAGCTCTGGCTTCTCCATTTAATATAATTTGTTCTATAGCATCGTTTGCAATTAAATCTGCACCATCTATATAGTCAATTCTGTTTTTTATTTTTTTATAATATGTTTCTATTTCTAAACTATAATTATCATCATTAAAGCTTCTAAAATATCCTACAGCGACTTGATCTAATAATTGTGGTTTTACATACTTACCACTGGGTGTCCAAATATCTAAAGGTGTTGGTGAGGATGTATTTGATAATAAATGTAGATATTGTGACATACGATTATAGCTTGCTTTTACAGAAGAATTTTCGTTTAGTTGGTAAGCCAATGATGCTCTAGGCTCTAGGTTTGCAAAACTTTTTATAACGTCACTTTTACTAAAACTTTCTGAACCTGTAGGAGTTGCTTTTTGATAGATTTGAAAATCATTATTAAATACTACTGCTTGATCATTTTGGTACGTATTTAACTGATTTTGGCCTAATCGTAAAAATGAGCTTAAACGTAAACCATAGCTTAAGTTTAACTTATCTGATAGTTTATGTTCGGCATCAACATAAACTGCATTTTCAAAAGCATATTTATCTGTTAATTTAAATGGATTTATTCCAGAAGTTGGTGTAGATGGTTTTATATCTCCTGGATTAAATTTATAGTAGATACTATTTAAACCATATTGAAGTTTAAAGCCATCAGTAACGTAATGTTTAAAATCGTATTTAAAATTGAAATTTTGAATTCCTGAATTCCAATCAAACTCGACAAAATTTAGTTTTAAACCATAGTAGTAATCGGAATATATTACAGACATGTTTGAGAATAATTTGTCCGAGAATAAATGATTCCATCTAAAATTCACTACTGTATTACCATAAATGTTTTCGAAACTATCTGTAATACTAAAGACATCTCGTCCAAAATAACCAGAAAGGTAAATACTGTTATTGTCATTTAAATCGTAACTTAATTTTGTGTTTAAATCGTAAAAATAGGCTTTGTTATCTATATCAAATAGTGGTAAAAATAAATGCGCATAACTACTACGACCACCAAATAGAAAGGAACCTTTGTCTTTTTTTATAGGGCCTTCTGCAAGTATTCTGCTAGATACAATTCCTATTCCTCCATTCATTTTAAACGTTTTACTGTTTCCTTCTTTTTGATAAATATCTAACACTGAAGATACGCGTCCTCCATAACGTGCAGGAATTCCTCCTTTATATAATTTTATATCTTTAATGGCATCCGGATTAAAAACAGAAAAGAAGCCAAATAAGTGCGATGAGTTAAATACTGTAGCCTCGTCCAATAAAATAAGATTTTGATCTGCTGCTCCACCACGTACATTAAAACCAGAAGATCCTTCTCCTGCATTAGTAACGCCTGGTAGAAGTGTTATTGCTTTAATTACGTCTGCTTCTCCAAAAACAACCGGAATATCTTTAATGGTAGCAGAACTAAGTGCGTTAACACTCATTTGAGGCTTTTTAATATTAAGCTTTTCTATGTTTTCAGTAATAATTACTTCGTCTAAGTTTTCAAAAGACTCTTCTAAGCTAAAATTTTTGGTTATATTTTTATCTAATATTATCGTTTCTGATATATCAGAAAAACCTAAATAGGATACAACAACTTTGTATGTGCCTTTTGGTAGTGTGATGGAGTAGAAGCCATATTCATTTGTGACTGCTCCAGTATTTAATTCAGGTACTATCACATTAACACTTATTAATGTTTCGTTACTGGCACTTTCTATTATTTTACCACTTAGCGTAAATTTTTCTTGAGCAAAAATTAGTGTGCTACTAATTAAAAGCAAGAATAATATACCATTTTTTATATAATTCATTGGTTGATTTTGATTAGTAAAAATAACTAAAAGCAACTTTACATATTCTGTTTTAAGGTGTTAAACTTTATTTAAATATAGTTTGTAATATTTTAAAGTATGATAGTTAGATAGGTAACATTTTGAATGTGAATTTTAGTTAAAATAAAAAAAGCTTCCATTTGGAAGCTTTTTTTTATAATTAAAGTTATTATTTAGATGCTTTTAAGCAAGTCATTAAATAATTGAATTGGTCGCATAGCTTTAGCTGTTAATTCTTCGTTTGGCGAATAGTAACCTTCAATATCTACAGCAACACCTTGAATATCGCTTAATGCTGATACTATTACTTTTTCTTCTGCCTTAAAGGCTAAAGATACTGGAGCAAATTGTGCTTTTAATGCTGCATCCTTATCTTGGTTTGCTAGTGCTTCTGCCCAATACATTGCTAAGTAAAAGTGGCTTCCTCTGTTATCAATCTCTCCAGATTTTCTAGAAGGCCCTTTTTTGTTTTCTAATAATTTCTCGGTCGCATCATCTAGTGCATCACCTAAAACTTTAGCTTTTGGATTATTATTAACTTGGCTAAAATGCTCTAAAGAGACTGCAAGAGCTAAAAATTCTCCTAAACTATCCCAACGTAAGTGATTTTCTTCAATAAATTGTTGTACGTGTTTTGGAGCAGATCCTCCAGCACCAGTTTCAAATAAACCTCCACCATTCATTAATGGTACGATAGACAACATTTTTGCAGATGTACCCAATTCTAAAATAGGAAATAAATCTGTTAAGTAATCACGTAATACATTTCCTGAAACAGAGATTGTATCTTCTCCAGCTTTTACGCGTTTTAAAGTAAACTGTGTTGCTTTAATTGGAGATAAAATATGAAGTTCTAAACCTTCTGTATCGTGATCTTTTAAATAAGTATTTACTTTTTTGATTAATTCTGCATCGTGTGCTCTATTTTCGTCTAACCAGAAAACAGCAGGAGTTTGTGATGCTCTAGCACGAGTTACCGCTAATTTAACCCAGTCTTGGATTGGTGCATCTTTAACTTGACACATTCTCCAAATGTCTCCAGCTTCCACGTTGTGAGAAATTAATACATTTCCGTCAGTATCAATAACCTCTACTTTACCATCTGCATCAATTTCAAAAGTTTTGTCATGTGATCCGTATTCTTCAGCTTTTTGAGCCATTAATCCAACGTTTGGTACTGTTCCCATTGTTGTTGGGTCAAATGCTCCGTTTTCTCTACAAAAGTCAATAGTTGCTGTGTAAATTCCAGCATAACTACTATCAGGAATTACTGCTTTAGTGTCTTGAGATTTACCATCTGCATTCCACATTTGACCAGAATTTCTAATCATTGCTGGCATTGATGCGTCTATAATAACATCACTTGGTACATGTAAGTTTGTAATGCCTTTATCACTATCTACCATAGCTAAAGCAGGATTTGCTTTATAGGCAGCATCAATATCTGCTAATATAGCATTGCGTTCTGACTCTGGTAATTCGTTTAGGTTACTTAATAAGTTTCCAAATCCATTATTAACATCTACACCAATTTTTTCAAAAGTAGCACTGTGTTTATCAAATACGTTTTTAAAAAATACACGAACAGCATGACCAAAAATAATTGGGTCAGAGACCTTCATCATTGTTGCTTTCATGTGTAAAGAAAACAATACACCTTTATCTTTAGCATCTTTAATTTGTGCTTCTAAAAATGTAAGTAGTGCTTTTTTACTTAATACAGTTCCATCAATAATTTCACCTTTTAATAATCCTAAATTATCTTTTAAAATGGTTTCATTTCCAGAGGCATCTGTGTGTACAATTTTGATAGTTGTAGCATTATCTAATGTTACAGATTTTTCGTTATGTGCAAAATCACCTTCAGTCATAGTTGCGACATGTGATTTTGAATCTTTTGACCAAGCTCCCATTGAGTGTGGGTTTTTCTTAGCGTAATTTTTTACAGCTTTTGGTGCACGTCTATCAGAGTTACCTTCACGTAATACTGGATTTACAGCACTACCTTTAATTTTATCGTAACGTGATTTAGCATCTTTTTCTTTATCATTAGTTACTTCTTCTGGGTAATTAGGTATAGCAAAACCTTTAGCTTGCAGCTCTTTAATTGCAGCCTTAAGTTGTGGTACAGAAGCACTAATGTTTGGTAATTTAATAATATTAGCTTCTGGAGTTTTTGCTAATTCTCCTAAATAAGCTAAATCATCAGATACACGTTGATCTTCCGTTAAAAAATCAGGAAAAACTGCTAAAATACGTGCTGCTAATGATATGTCTTTAGTTTCTAATCCAATTCCAGAAGAGGCTGTAAATGCTTTAACGATTGGTAAAAATGAACGCGTTGCTAAAGCTGGTGCTTCATCTGTAATTGTATATATAATTTTTGGTGAATTTGACATAAATGTAAATGTGTATTAGTTTAATTTTAAGCTTCACGAAGATACAAAAAATAGGAGGTTTTTTAAAACGAAAACGTTTACTTAACAACCCATTTAGTTGGAAAGTAAATTGAGAGTGAGTTTATTGCGGATTTAATAAAATATAGATAAAATTTTAAGAAATCTGAATTTTATAGTGATCTAATAACCCCTGAATTTGGTCTTTCGAAAATTTTGCACCTTTAATTTTATTATTTTCAGGATGAATAGAGTAGTTGTAAGAGGTTAAAAAGTTAGCTTGCTCTATGTTAGTATTAAAAAAGATAGCGTATTTAAAGTTACAATTGTCAAAAACAGATTTTGAGACATTAGCTTCTGTGAATTCTGTTTTTTCAAATTGACAATTAGTAAATTTTGTATTAATTAATTTAACCTTATAAAATGATGCAAAATTAAGTTGACAATTATTAAAAGTTATAGACATTAATAATTGGTTACAGTCATTAAATAAAACGCCTAAAAGCTTACAGTTTTTAAATGCTACATCATTAAAGGTTGTGTCTGATGTTTTGCTATTACTTAGGTCACAATCTATAAATTGACATTCTAAAAATGTAATAGAGGATAAGTAGCAAGCATTAAAATTACAGTTTATAAACGTGCAATTATCATATTCTGCTTTTGGTAATTCTGTTAAAGTGAAGTCTTTATTTTTATAAGTTTTATCTGCTATATAGGGTCTATTCATTTTTACTATTTACAGTAAATATAGTTTAAATCATTAAAAAACAAAAGCCATAACATAATAGACTAAACTATTGTTGTTATGGCTTTTTTGAGATAATATTTTGCTGACTTATCTAATTTTCATTACATCAATCCAAAACTTTCGTTTTACATTTTTTCAGTTCAAGCTAATATTAAATCAATAGTACATTAAATTGTAACTTTCAAAATGTATTGACCTGTTACTTAATGCACATAGAAATTGTTTTTCTTGATGTTTACCTTTTAATTAATAATTTAATATCAATCAGATATAATAAACATTGTTTTGTTCAAGTAATTTTACTTTCACTAGGTTACTTTACTTAAAACTTTCAACTTTACTTTTTAAATTCTGATAAACATAACTTAAATTATAAAGTATCATGGTTTTTTAATTACACGACTACACCTGCAATTTTCAAAACCTCAAAAAACAAATAAAACTAAATCAAATTCAACATTTAATTGAAACCAATATTGCTATTGTTATTAATTGTTTTACTAAATTAAAAAATATCTATTAGATTTTAAATAAAATAAGACTTTAGATATCAACTAGTTATGAACCGTACTTATTAACAAAAGTTAATAACAACAAAAGCCTAACTTAAATAAGTTAGGCTTTTTAATATAACTAAGGTTGAAGAAATTATTTTCTTCTTGCTTCTTTAATTCTAGCTTTCTTACCAGTAAGACCTCTAAAGTAAAAGATTCTAGCACGACGTACTTTACCTTTTTTGTTGATTTCAACTTTTTGTAATGCAGGTAAGTTAATTGGGAAGATACGCTCTACACCAATAGTTCCTGACATTTTTCTAATTGTAAACGTTTCAGAAGATCCGCTACCTCTTTTTTGAATTACTACTCCTCTAAAAAACTGAGTACGTACTTTTTCTCCTTCTCTAATTTCATAGTACACAGTAATTGTGTCTCCAGCTGAAAATTCAGGAAAGTCCTTTGTTGTTACAAACTCGTCTTGAACAAATTTTATTAAAGATTCCATCTTTATTTAATTTTAAATGATTGATTCAGAGTAACATTCACGTATCTCGCCAGAGGTTAATCCGAAATTGGGTGCAAATATAGTTAAAAAGTAAAAAACAGAAAGTAAAAATGTAAAAAGTTTGTCTGTTTTTTTAGATACACGTAAAACATGTTGTCTATTTGTCTAATAAATCTGGTCGTCTGTCTTTAGTACGTTGGTAGGCTTGGTCTTCTCTCCATCTTTCTATATTAGCTGCATGACCACTTAATAACACTTCAGGGACTTCAAGACCCTTGTAATTACGAGGTTTAGTATATATTGGAGGAGCCAATAAATTATCCTGAAAACTGTCTGTTAATGCAGAGGTTTCATTACCTAAAACACCAGGAATTAATCTAATTACTGCGTCACATAATACTGCTGCACCTAATTCTCCTCCAGATAGCACATAGTCTCCTATAGATATTTCTTTGGTGATAAATAAATCTCTTACGCGTTGGTCTACACCTTTATAATGTCCACAAAGTATGATAATGTTTTCTTTTAAAGAGACTTGGTTAGCTATGCTTTGGTTTAAGGTTTCGCCATCAGGCGTCATGTATATAACCTCGTCATAATTACGTGCTTCTTTTAATTTAGAAATGCATTTGTCTATAGGTTCAACCATCATGACCATACCAGCTCCACCACCAAATTGGGTGTCATCAATGGACTTGTAATTATCTGTGGTGTAGTCTCTTAAATTATGAAAATGTACTTCAACCAAATTAGCCTCAATTGCACGCTTTAAAATAGAAGCTTCAAATGGACTTTTAAGTAATTCTGGTAGGACAGTTATAATATCAATTCTCATGGTTTTGCTTTATTGAATGCAAAGATAGATGAAATTCTTTAACTTAAATCTTGCTTGAATAACATGATTAAGCTGTTTTGTTATGGTTGTAGTTTTAGTAATTAAGCAATTCCAAACAAAAAACTATGATTATTAATTACAGACTAAGTCCTTTTTATATCAGGCGTTTTAAATAAAGATTGAATAATAAAGGCAATGACCATAACTATTGCACATCCTACAAAGTTTAACCACAAAAAAGGTAGATTAATTATTTCATATTCATTTAAAAAGAATAAACCAATAACTAAAACTTGTGTAATTAAAGCAGCTACAAAAACAGCATTAGCTTTAATTTGCTTAAAGAAAAACGCTAATAAAAATATACCAAGGACGTTACCATAAAATATTGATCCTATAATATTTACTAATTGTATTAGGTTTTCTGCTAGATTGGCGACGCATGCGACACCAATTGCCATGATTCCCCAAAGTAATGTAAAACCTCTTGATGCCTTAACCATTTCTTGGTCAGTTTTTGAACCAACTCTATGTTTATACAAATCGATTGTAGTTGTACTAGCTAAAGCGTTAAGCTCTGATGCTGTACTAGACATGGCTGCACTTAAAATAACAGCTAATAATAAACCAATCAATCCTTTAGGTAAATTATTAAGTATAAAGTGTATAAAGACATAATCCTTGTCATTACTTTCAACTTTTAAACCTTCGGCTTCTCCAGCTTTTTTAATTAAATCTCTAGCATGCGCTCTTATTGTGTCGCTTTTTGCATTATAGCTAGCTATAAGGTCTTGGTTAACTTTTCCATCAGCGTTTGCAAACTCAGTAATGGTTGCTTTTTTTAAATCAAAAATTTCTTTCTGCTCTAATTGCAACGCAGCATACTCATTTGCATATTTTGAATTTAAAACAACTTCTGTTGCAGTGGGATTAAAATTTATAGGAGCATCGTTAAATTGGTAAAATACAAATACCATTACACCTACTAGCAGAATAAAAAACTGCATTGGTACTTTTAGTAATCCGTTAAAAATTAATCCTAAACGCATTTCTTTTACAGATTTACCAGACAAATAACGTTGCACTTGACTTTGGTCAGTACCAAAATACGATAGCATTAAAAACGTACCACCAATTAATCCACTCCAAACTGTATATCTATTATTTAAATCGAAAGAAAAATCTAACACCTCCATTTTACCGCTTGCTCCAGCAATATCTAGAGCTTTTTTAAAAGTAATATCATCAGGTAATTGGTTTAATATTAAAATGAAAGCAATTACCATTCCTGTAAAAATGACCACCATTTGATGTTTTTGAGTCACATTAACTGCTTTTGTACCTCCCGAAACCGTGTAGATTATAACTAATACACCTATAATAATATTTAGTAAAAGAAGGTTCCATCCTAAAACTGCAGAGAGTATAATTGCAGGAGCAAAAATGGTTATTCCTGCAGCTAGACCACGTTGGATTAAAAATAGTACTGCTGTTAGCGTACGTGTTTTACGGTCAAATCGGTTTTCTAAAAACTCGTATGCTGTATATACTTTAAGTCTGTGATATAATGGTATAAAAACCATGCAGATTACAATCATGGCTATTGGTAATCCAAAATAAAACTGCACAAAACCCATTCCAGAATGAAATGCTTGTCCAGGCGTACTTAAAAAGGTTATAGCACTAGCTTGAGTAGCCATTACAGATAATCCTATGGTCCACCATTTGCTGGTACTTCCACCTTTTAAAAAATCTTGTACGTTTTTACTACCTCTGGTTTGATACGTTCCGTAAATAACAATGGTTAACAATGTTCCAATTAAGACAATCCAATCTAAACTTTGCATAATTTAAAACAGTTTAGTTATTAAGTAAAATGCAATAATATATAGCGCATTTGCAACTAAAAGAATTGTATATAACGGTTTCCATTGGTACTTAGGTTGGTCTTGCATGATTTAGTTTTTTAATCCGTTATCATTAGTAATATTTTGTTTTCCTATACTTAGCATATTGGCAAATAATCTGTAAGCACCAGATACACCAACAGGGAATTCTCTAAAAAAGCTTAATCCAGTGTATATATAGTGTCCTTTACCATGTTTGGCAACTAAAAGACTTCCTGTTTTAGCAGTTTCGTCTTTATCGTGCATGGATAGGATAGGAGTGAAGTCTGATGACCATTGGTCAGGAAAATACAATCCACGTTCTTGCGTCCAACCTTCAAAATCTTTAGTGGTTATCTTGTTAGGAAAATTAAGTAACTCGTGGTTTGGAGCTAAGAAGGTTACTTCTGCATTTTCATCTGTAACTCTATCTCGTGATAATTGTAAATTAAAAGGTGCAATATTATCTACTTTAATACCACGATTGGTGTTGTATTGTACAATCATGTTTCCTCCTTTTTCAACAAAATCAAATAAAATATCTTGTTTAAATTTTAGGGATTCGACAATGTTATACGCTCTAATACCAACCACAACTGCATCAAAAGCACTAAGTCGTTCTGGAGTAATTTCTTCTGGTTGCAAAATCATAACGTTGTAGCCAATTTGTTTTAAACTTTCTGGTACTACGTCTCCTGCACCTTCAATATAGGCTATGTTTTCGCCACGTTTTTTAATATCTAATCGCACTATTTTGCTTTCGCTAGGAAGTAATACCGTTTGAAACGGAATATGCTCGTAGTTAATTTCTACTAATTCCTTGGTGTAAGTCTTGTCACCAATGGTAACTATTGGACTAATTAAACCTTCGCTTTGGTTTTTAGGCGGAATGATAGTAAATATAAAAGTTTGTTCTTGTCCTTTATTAGCTATAGTTATTTTTTGCTTTTCTGGAAATACAGACCAACCATTAGGATGCGCAATGGTAATGTAACCTTCTAAATTATCTTTTCCAGCTTGAACGGTTACAGGGATTTCTTTTTGTTGGTCATTTTCAAAAATAATAACCTTTTGATTGATTTTAGCCGAAGCTTCAGGAATAATTTCAAATGGTCTATACAATTCACCTTTATCAGGTTTTGAGTAACGATATACTAAATCTTTAGTAACCGTAAACGGAAATCCATTGATGTTTAGATTAAAATCTATGGCAATAGCACGTGGTGTTTCCGGTTTACCAATTAGACTTTTGTCTTCAACTTTATACATTCCTAAACTCCCTTTTTGATTTAACCAATATGGTCCTGTAGGTTGTAATGTATTAGCAACTGTTATTTTTTCTTTAAGCTCTTGTTTATCGTTTGCTTTTAATAATTTTCCGTAAAAGCTATTAGAGTTATTGTTTGAAATAGTATAACTGTCTAATTTAATAGTGGCATTGCTTCGGTTTAAGGCTTCAATATCAATATCAATAATTTGACCTGTTGACGCTGTTGGTGTGTTGGCTGAAGCTTCTAAATATAAACCAGCACAAGCTTCTATAATTTTATTAATTTCGTTAATTTTTTGATCTTTCCATTGTGGACTATCAATCGCTAAAATTAATTGTCTAGCTTGTAATAATTGATCTAAATGCGCTGCAGGATTTTCAAAATTAAAATTAGATTCTACATTTTTTAAAATAGTTTCAATTTTTTCTCCACCTTTTACTCTTGTCCAAGTCGTATTAATACCATCAAATATATTGGATTTGTCTTTAGGTAAATCGCCTTTTATTAATTCGATATATTCCGTTTGACTACCTCTTTGGGATAAACGACCAAAACCTTGACATAAATGTTGGCTACTAGCAAGTGCAGCAATTTCGTTGTTAGATACGCCTAAAGCAGGATAATAAACACCAATATCAAAGTTTAATAGATTGGTTTTGTCTGCTTCTTCAAATTTTTCTTCGCTACCATAAAACCACCAAGAGGTATTAAAAAACTCACGTTTTGGTTGCCATGTTCCGTATTTTTTAACTTGATCAGGATATGCATTTTTATCGTTAGCCAGATCAAAAGCTTCAACGCTTAACATAGCAGAACTTGTGTGATGACCATGAGTTGTACCTGGACTTCTGTGGTCAAAACGGTTAATTATAATATCTGGTTTAAATTGTCTGATAGCTAAAACAACATCACTTAGGACTTCGTTTTTGTTCCAAATAGCTAATGTTTCGTCTGGATGTTTAGAGTATCCAAAGTCATTAGCTCTTGTAAAACGTTGCTCGCCACCATCAGTGCGTCTTGCAGCAAGTAACTCTTGCGTACGGATAACACCTAAAAGTTCTCTAAGTTCTGGTCCAATTAGATTTTGTCCACCATCACCTCTAGTTAGCGATAGGTAGGCTGTACGTGCTTTTACATGGTTAGACATGTAAGATATTAATCGAGTGTTCTCGTCATCTGGATGTGCAGCCAGATATAAAACTGAACCTAAAAAGTTAAGCTTTTTGACTGCTTGATGAATTTCTGAAGCGTTTAATTTTTCTGGTTGTTGAGCCTGTGTAGAAAAGGAAAAGCACAGTAAAAATAGGACCGAAGCCAATAATTTTTGCATGATTGTTTTTTCAAATTTGAAACTGTTTCAAATATAAACAAGTCATTAAGGGAATGCAGTATTTTTAGATTTCTTTAACTTTAATTAACAGTTACCAATTACAGCCATTTTTTACGTTTAAAATAAACAAGCATCCCTATTAAAACAACAAGCATGACTATCCAAACAATGTAATATCCATATTTATACTGTAGTTCTGGCATGTTAGTAAAATTCATCCCATAGATTCCAGCAATAAAGGTTAACGGAATAAAAATGGTCGCAATAATGGTTAGTACTTTCATGACCTCATTCATTTTATTACTAATGGTTGTCATGTACATGTCCATTAAACTCCAAATCATTTCTCGGTAAATGTCTATATTTTCTGTCACCTGAATAATATGGTCGTAAACATCCCTAAAATAATGTGTAGTTTTTTCTTCAATTAAAGGGTTGTCACTTTTTTCTACTCGATTTATTATTTCGCGAAGCGGAAAAATAGCACGTCGTAGTTTTAAAATTTCACGCTTAAGATTTTGTATTTGTTGCGAAATTTTCTCTTGGGTTAAGCCTGTAAATAAATCGTCCTCAAGGTCTTCAATTTTGTTACCCATAATCTCTATAATAGCATAGTAATGGTCAACAATTGCATCCATTAAGGCATACATTAAATAGTCTGAACCTTCTTCGCGAACACGACCTTTTTTATGTCTAATTCGATCTCTAAGACTATCAAATACATCGCCTTCTGCTTCTTGAAAAGTTAATACATAATTTTTACCCATGACAATACTGACTTGTTCAGAGACAAGTTTTTCGTCTGCATCGTAATACATCATTTTTAAGACTATAAAAAAGTAATCTTTGTACTCGTCAATTTTAGGACGTTGGGAGGTGTTAACAATGTCTTCTAAAATTAAAGGGTGAAGCTTGTAATGTTGTCCGATTTTTTCAATTTGATCAGTAAAATTAAGACCATTAAGATTAAACCATGTAACAGTTTCAGAATCTTTAAAATTAAAGGCTTCCTCGACGGTATTTAAATCCGCCTCTTTATAACTGTCTTCGCTATAATCAAAAGCATTTAAATGTAATACTTTGTCTTCTTTATTTCCAGTATAAACTAAAGCTCCAGGAACTTGACCTAAGTGCTTTTTGTAGTTTTGAGTGCGTTTTTTTTGTCCTTTTTTAGCCATAAGTTACGATTAATGCATATCTCCGAAATCTTCGATTGCATCCTTTTGTACTAAAGTTACTGCTTTTTGTAGAATTAAGTTGTTTGGATAGGTAACTAAATCTCCATTGTCCTGTCTTAAATGTAACTGAAATGCTCTAATATCTTCTATAATAGCTTCAATAGGAGCGTCTTTATCATGTATTTTAATTTTATCTCCAACTTTATATGGAAATGAAAAAAACATGATTATTCCTGAAGTTATATTACTTAAAATAGACCAAATAGCAAATAGTGCAATACCTATAACTGCAAATACAGATGAAAAAATAACAGCAAGGTCTTTAAATTCTGCTCCAAAAATATAAGCTATAAATAATATGAATATTAAAAATAGAGTGACTGTTGTATATCGAGAAATTAGTCCGATTCTAGCATCATTAATACCACTTTGTTGACCTATTTTTTTTATAAAAATTTTAAGGACATATCTGATAATAAGAAAGATGACTAATACTACTGACGAGGTGATTAACTCGGATAGAATATTGTCTAAAAACATATGTAAATTTTATTAATTGGTAAAGATAGGTTTTATTCTAACCCTAGTGTTTTTCTTAACTCTAAATCGGTGTTACTTTTTTTGTTCCAATAGTCCGATTGTAGTGTTTTTATTTTAGTTGCTTTAGTTAGATTTCCATTTTGCACTTCTTCCCAACTTTGTATATCGAATGGAAAATTTGGATTGTAATTTATTGTTAGCTTACGGTCTAAATCTTTAATGGTAAGCGTGTATTGTCCTGGCTTGTTTTCCGCGAAAGCGTTATAGGCTTTTAAAGGTGTGTGATTAAGTCTTGTATATTCTAAACTTGGTATAATATTGATTTTTCCGGTAGGTAAACTAGTTGGATCAATGCGTAGTTGCGTCCAAAGTTGGTTTTCTAAACTGTTTTTTTCTAAGTTGAAGTTTTGATCTGCTTCTCCCTGAAAATAGGAGTGAGAGGTTACTTGAAATTGCTCGCGATTATTAAGTTGTGTGTAGACGTGTCCACACCATTCTTGTACTGAAGCACTAACTTTTAAAGCGTGTTGGTTATTTGAAACAGGGTAAAACGTGCTTTGCATAATGCTGTATGGATAAATCCCTGTATTAAATTTTTTAGTAGCATTTAGCTTTAACACATTTATGTTTGATGGATTGCTTTGGTCTGCTTTTACTTGGTCGTTTTCTAAAAAAGGTTCGGTTACAAAAACAAGAACAGCTGTTCCTTTTCTAATTTCGCCATATCTAGATTGCTCTAGTTGGTAAGATGTAATTTCGGCTTGTCCAGAATACCAATAGTCGTTAAACTGTTTGTTAGTTTTAAAGGCTGGTAATTTTGCTTTTTTTGCAACGGATTCAACTTGATTATAAGTTGTTTTTGTATCTGTTTTAGGTTGCTCTTTACAACCTAAAATTAAGAAAGCACTAAATATAAATAAGGATGATTTTAAAAATTGCATAGCTAATTATTTAGCTATAAAAATACAACTCTAAAACTCCTCTGCAATAGTATTTAACGTTTCGTAAACAAGATGTGTTGGCATACCAACCACATTAAAAAACGAGCCTTGTATGCTTGTTACACCTATTTGTCCAATCCATTCTTGGATACCATAGGCACCAGCTTTGTCTAATGGTGCATAGGTTTTAATGTAATGCCAAAGCTCTTCTTCTGTAAAGGCTTTAAAAGTAACTTTAGTTGTAGCGTTGACTGTTTTTTGGAATTTTTTTGTGCGTATACAAACCGAAGTAATAACCTCATGCGTCTCATCACTTAGTGAGCTAAGCATTTCAAAAGCTTCGTCGCTAGATTTTGGTTTGCCTAACGCTTTACTTTTGTGCCAAACAATAGTGTCACTGGTTACTAGTATTTCATGATCTTTTAGTTCTTCCATAAAAGGAAGCGATTTTAATTCGGCTAGATAATCGCTTATTTGATAATGCAATAAATGATTCGGATAGACTTCTTTAGTTTTTTTTAAACGGACTTCAAAGTCTAAACCTAAATCCCTAAAAAACTGTTGTCTTCTTGGAGATCCTGAAGCTAGTATGATGTGTCTGTCTTTAAGTTTTTCCTTTAGCATAATTTATTTTAATATAAATAAGTAAACAATCATGGATAGCATTCCGCTAAGCATAACTAATTTAAGTAGATTGCTTATTGTTTTGAATTGTGCTTTAGTTTCTGCCGAAAATAACTTGATACTTATATAAACCAAAGGACCAATTACAGCGATAATAAAATAGGCAACCGCAACTTGCCTCATGTAAAGGTAATTAGCTAAATAGTAAATAAGTAATAAGATTAAAAATACAGTTAATCCAAATGCTATGTAACGTGCACGATTTTTGCCTAATACAATAGGTAGGGTTTTAAATTGCATTTTATAATCACCATCTACATCTTGAATATCTTTAACTATCTCTCTGGCTAACGAGATTATAAAAGCAAAAACTGCATAATCAAATAATACCTCAAACATTGAGGATTGTATAAATTGATTTTGAGTATTTATGGCAGGAAGTAACTCGAATATACCAACAATGACCAAGCTTAATCCTACCAATACGCTAATAATAATGTTACCTACTAATACAATTTGTTGTAAAAAAGTAGCGTAGATGTAAAGTAGTGCTGCAATAATGACAAAGATTGCAAAAAACGTACTATGGTTAATAACATTAGATAAGTAAAAGCCTAAAATAACACCAATAACGGTAAAGCCCATATAATACATGTAGGCTTTGTCTTCTGGTATGTGCTTACCAATAATTAATTTGTTTGGTTTGTTAATACTGTCTGCTTCGACATCATAAATATCATTTATAATGTAGCCACCAGCAGCTATAGTTAATGTAGATATTACTAATAAAGCAAACTCAAAAGCAGTTAAAGTGGTATTGACGCCAAAAGCCGGAAACATAGCGTATTTAATTAATATTTGTACTAAAGCAATTAGTAGTAAATTTTTAAATCGAATAAGTTGAAGTAGTTTCAATGTGTTAATTTTCAGGTTGTTTAAGATAATAGTCCTTTTAGCATTGCGATTGCTAAAACAACAATCAAAATTAAGAAGAAAGTGGTCAAAAAAACAACAATTATATTTTTTTGTTTGGCCTGTTTTCTAATTTTATTTTTAATCTGTCGTTTCTCTGCTTCAGAAAGTAATGTTGCAGTAAAGTCCGTTTCAAATTGTTTATGACTTGCTGTGTTTAATTGTTTTTTTATGTTGGAAAACAAAGCTTTTGGATGTTGATTAAATACGGATGCTTGGTTACCAGAACCAATATATCCAAAACCCGTATTATGTCTCCTTTTATTACGTTTCAATAGGTGTTAAAAGGTTTGTGCGTCAAAATCACTATCCCATTTGTTTTGTACCTTCATAACTTGCTCAATCACGTCACGTACACAACCTTCACCTCCTAATTTATGAGAGATATATTTTGATACGCGTTTAACTTCTGGAACAGCATCTTGTGGGCAACTAGGCATACCTACTAATTTTAAAACAGGTACGTCCGGAATGTCGTCTCCCATATATAACACGTTTTCTGCTTTTATCTGGTTGTCGTTTAAATAGGCTTCAAATTGCACTATTTTTTGATGTGCACCTAAATAGACATCTTTTATACCTAAATGATTTAATCGTGTGCGTACACCTTCGTTAGTACCACCAGAAATAATACAGACATTATAGCCATGGTTTAACGCTTGCTTCATGGCGTAACCATCCTTAACATTCATATGTCTTATCATTTCGCCTGATGTCGTGATAGTAATCATTCCGTTAGTTAAAACACCATCTACGTCAAAAATAAATGTAGTGATTTGGTGTAGGTATTCTTTGTAACTTTTATCGTCCATGGGTTTTTTTTATCGATTCTGTCATTAATTTATAGATGTCCTCTTGATGTGGATTATCTAATAATTTTAAATGTCTTTTTATTGTTTTTTTATCATTACGTTTTGCAGGTCCTGTTTGTGCCATGTAAGGTGACACTTCTTGTACTTTTCTGGCAGTCTCTGTAATTAATGGTTTTAAAATGTCAAATTCAGCACCATGTTTTTCGGTGATTTCATGTGCAATTCTGTAAATTTGATTAGTAAAATTATTAACAAATACAGCAGCCAAATGTAAAGCAGGTCTTTGTTTAGGGTTAACTTTGTAGGTTATACAACCTAAGCTTTGACCTAGGGTTTCTAATATTTTAAAATCTTTTTTTCGAAGTGTTTCAATGCAGATTGGTACTGTAGCAAAATCCAAATCAACCCCTTTGCTAAATGTTTGTAAAGGATAAAAAACACCTCTGTAATGTTTCATGTCAATATCATACAAGCTAGCGCTTCCAGAAGTATGTACCACTAATCTTTTATCAAAAGGTAAGGATGTACTTAAGGCTTCAATAGCATCATCGCTAACAGCAATTAAATAGACGTCTGCATCTACTAAATTTGCGATGTTATCTGTAATATTTACTTCGTTTTTATAAGCGTCAATAGCTTTTTTACTTCTATTGTACCATTGTACAACCTCAATATTTGAAGCGTTTTTAAACCCTTTATATAGGTGTGTGGCTACATTTCCTGCGCCAAGCAAAACTATTTTAATCATGGTGCTAAAATACTAAGAAAATAAAGATTTGAAAGGACAAAAAGGTATCTTTGTTTATCATGAAACAAAAAGAAATTACTAGCAGAGACGATGTTAAACTTTTAGTAGATCAATTTTATATAAAAGTTAGAGCAGATACTACTTTAGGTCCTATTTTTAATGCGCTTATTACGGATTGGGACTCCCATTTAGACCACT
Organism: Olleya sp. UBA1516; assembly: GCF_002323495.1. Classification (NCBI taxonomy): domain Bacteria; kingdom Pseudomonadati; phylum Bacteroidota; class Flavobacteriia; order Flavobacteriales; family Flavobacteriaceae; genus Olleya; species Olleya sp. UBA1516. The sequence continues at coordinate 293,793 of NZ_DCQO01000020.1, read as the reverse complement.
TGACTACCTTTTGGGAGACTAGTTTATTTATAGGTAAAAAATTAGAGCATAAATATGTAGGCAACCCATTAGAAGCTCATGAAAAAGTAGATAAGGCAGTAAACCATACTATTACCGAACTACATTTTGGATTGTGGTTAAATTTATGGTACGCGACGATTGATCAATTTTTTGAAGGTGAAATTGCGGATAATGCAAAACGTCGCGCTAGAAAGATGGGTACATTTATGTATTTAAAAATTTTTGAGGCAAGACAAAACCTAAAACAGTAATTTTAACACAAGATTTAGATTTTTTTGAGGATTTAAAACCAACAAAAACGATTATCTTTGCACGAGCTAAAAAAGGCCTATTATTATGCAAAATAGAATCGCCAAAATCTTGTTTTCAACACGATTAACTTCTGTATTATTTATTGTATTTGCTGTCGCTATGGCAGTTGGTACAATTTTAGACAGAAACATGGACACTTCTCCAACTCCTTATACACGAAATTTAATCTATAACGCTTGGTGGTTTGAAGCTATTATGGTGTTTTTTATTATCAATTTTGTTGGTAATATTTTTAGATTTAGATTGTTACGTAAAGAAAAATGGGCAACCTTAATATTACACTTAGCTTTTATCTTAATTATACTAGGTGCAGGTATTACAAGATATTTTGGATTTGAAGGTATGATTGCTATTAGAGAAGGAGAGACCGAAAGTGGTTTTTTATCTCAAAAAACATACATTACAGCATACATTGATGGTGATTATATGATTGATGGCGTGCCACAGCGTTTACCAGTTGAAGCTGAGGTAGATTTTTCTGGAAGAATGGAAAATAGCTTTAATTATACTGCACAATATAATAATACACCTGTTGAATTTGAATTAACTGAATATTTTTTGGGTGCTGAAGAAGATGTGGTACCTGATGACGCTGGTGAAAGTTATCTAAAAATAGTAGAAGCTAGAGGTAGTGGACCACATAATCATTTTTTAAAACAAGGAACGGTAGAAAATATCCATAATTTATTAGTCGCTTTAGATAAACCTACAGATGGAGCAGTTAATATTACCACTACAGAAAATGGTTTAATGATACAATCTCCATTTGAAGGAGAATATTTAACTATGGCAACCATGCAACAGGGTCAATTAGTTAAGGACAGTATACAACCCTTAGTTTTACGTTCTAGATATGTTATTGGAGATATGCAATTAGTGTTTCCTAAACCAGTTGTAAAAGGAACTTTTGATATTGTAAAAAAAGCTAGTTTTTTAAAGCAAGATGAAAATGCAGTAGTATTAAATGTGTCTGCTAATGGAGAAACTAAAGAGGTTAAGTTGCTAGGTAGTCAATGGTCTAACAACCGTTTTAAACAAGTAAAAGTAGGAGGTTTGGATATTGCGTTAAAATATGGTTCTAAAGTTTTAGAATTACCTTTTGAAGTTAAACTAAATGATTTTATTGCAGAAAAATATCCTGGTACAGAAAATAATTATTCTTCTTACGAAAGTAAAGTGACTGTAATAGACAAGGAGCAAGGTGATTTTGATTTTCATATTTACATGAATAATATTTTAGACCACAGAGGATATCGTTTTTTTCAAGCCGATTTTGATAAAGATTTAAAAGGAACAATACTATCTGTAAATCATGATTTTTGGGGTACTTGGGTTACTTATGCAGGATACTTTTTACTATACTTTGGTATGATGGCTATCTTGTTTGCTAATCACACTAGATTTAGAGATTTGCAAAATGGCTTAGAAAAAATTAAGAAGAAAAAAACTAAAATGCTAACCATTGCATTTTTAAGTTTAAGCGTATTTGGATTTGCACAAGATCAAGAGCATACTGAAAACGATGGACATGGTCACCAATCCAATACAGTTACAGAGAAGCAAAGACCTAGTAAAGCTCAAATAGATTCTATTTTAAAAGTAAATGTAGCTCCAGAAGCACATGCTAAAAAATTTGGAAGATTAGTTATTCAGGATCTTGATGGTCGTATGATGCCTATTGATACGTATGCGTCAGAGTTAGTTAGAAAATTAACTAAGCATGAAGGTTATGAGGGTTTATCATCAGATCAAGTCTTTTTAAGCATCCTAGAAAGTCCAATGTTATGGTATAATGTTCCAATTATATACTTAGCACCTAAAAAAGCGGATTCTATTAGAGGGATTATTGGATTAGATAAAGACCAAAAATATGCTGCATTATTAGACTTTTTTGACGATAATTTTCAATATAAATTAGATTCGTATTTAGAAGAAGCATCTGCAGTAAAATCTCAAACAGGAGTACAAAAAGAGTTTATTGAAACCAATCAGCGTATTAATTTATTAAGTAATGCTATTGAAGGACGTTCTCTTAAGATATTTCCAGTACCAGACGATGAAAACAATACATGGATTTCTCCTTTTGAATATAAAAATGATGGCTACAATCAAAAAATTAAAGATAGTACCTATGGTAGTTTTATAGGTTCTGGTTTTGATTGGTATTTATATACTTTAAATGAAGCTAAAAAAACAGGAGACTTTACTAAATCTGAAAAATTATTAGAAGCATTTAAAACCTCTCAACGAAAAGTTGGAACAAGCGTAATGTTAAGTGAGGATAAGATAAATGCAGAAATTTTATATAACCAATACGATGTGTTTAAAAAACTATTTAGTTGGTATATGTATGCAGGAACATTGCTATTTATCTTACTTATTTGGCAAATCTTTAAAAGTAGCAATAAGTGGTTAGCTAAAAGTGTTACCATATTTAAATTTATCATATTAGGACTATTTGTTATCCATACTTTAGGCTTAATTGCTAGATGGTACATCTCTGGTCATGCACCTTGGAGTGATGCTTATGAGTCTATGATATATGTTGCTTGGGCAACTATGTTTTTTGGACTGGCTTTTGGAAGAAAAAGTGATTTAACCTTGGCATCTACAGCATTTGTAACAGCAATGATATTAATGATTGCACACTGGAATTGGATGGATCCAGCAATTGCTAACCTACAGCCTGTATTAAATAGTTATTGGCTAATGATACATGTAGCAGTTATTGTTGCTAGTTATGGTCCATTTACATTAGGTATGATTTTAGGTATTGTGTCATTAGTTTTAATGTTGTTAACTAATAAGGACAATAAATCTAAAATGGATTTAAATATAAAAGAACTAACTATTATTAATGAAATGGCTTTAACTGTTGGTTTGGTCATGCTAACTATAGGTAATTTTCTTGGTGGACAATGGGCTAATGAAAGTTGGGGAAGATATTGGGGTTGGGACCCTAAAGAAACTTGGGCACTTATTAGTATTATGCTTTATGCATTTGTAATCCATATGCGTTTAGTGCCAGGATTACGTGGTAGATGGTTTTTCAACTTAATGTCCATTATAACTTTTGGAAGCATTTTAATGACCTATTTTGGAGTTAATTTTTACTTGTCAGGCTTACATAGTTATGCAAGTGGAGATCAAATAGTAAGCTTCAAATTTATAGGAATAGCGCTTGTAGGTGTCGCTATTTTAGGAGTGTTTTCATACAGGAAGTATGCTAAGTATTATAAAAAATAAACAGTATATATCATTACAAAAAAAAGACTCACTATAATTAGTGAGTCTTTTTTTTTGTATTTTAAATTGAGCATTATACTTAATTAGAATTTAGTGCTATTTGCTTAACTATAACTTCAGTGTCTGTAGTAATGTGTAGTATTAAGTTTTTGTCATTTGTGTTTAGCGGAATATTTATTTTGTTGTTGTTTGCCTTTTCTATGGTTTTTAAAGCTATTCCCTTATAATTATAAACAGTAATATTTTTGACTTTCGCGTTATTTTCAAATTTCAAATTTAATTGGTTAGTATTTGCATCGTAGCTAAGATTTATGCTTTTTGTAGTTGCGTTGTTGTCAGGTTTTGGAGGATTTTCATTATTTCCTAAAGCATTAAAACTATCAATGATAATATCTTCATTATTGGTGTCTATATCTAATATTTCAGGTTCTTCAAATGCAATGTAAAAACGGTCTGTGTAATCTCCAGCGTCAATAATACCAGTAAAAGGCGTGTCGTTAATATTAGTATAAGTATTAAGCAAAGCGTCATATATGTATACATTAATATCTGTATTAAAGTTTTCTAAGCTAGATAAGGTAATACTTGCTTCTCCAGATACTTCATTGTATAATCCAAAAAGATATTGACTAGTATTTTGAAATTGCCCTACACCTTGGATTACATATCTATTGGAGTCTATTAACCAATTTAAATCATTAGTAAAAGGAGAATATACAGCAGCATCGTAACCATAATCAACACCATCCGTAGCAGCATTGTCTGACGTAAAGGCTAATACAAGTTCTCTTGAGGCTCCATTTGGCGCATTGTAGTCTAATCTAATGATTTGTATTGAGTTTACGTTTTTCGTTGTATTTCTGGTGTTAGCAAAAGTGTAACTTGTAATTAAAAGTAGGGTTAGTAGGGCGATTTTTTTCATAATAAGGGATATTAATCAGTTAATAGGTTAAATTCTTAGACCAATATAGTTATATCGTTAAAAAACAACTATTAAATGCGTATTTATTCGTTTAAATGTATTTTAAAACTGTTAATTTAGTTTTTTTTATCGACAAAATACACTTTTACATCGTTTAAAGTGTTTAATTTTTAGTTGTGAGTTATTCTTTTTGTTTTCACTTTAATATTTTATTAACTTGTTAAAAATTATAAATCACATTAATGAACTACATTAAAAACTTTGGCTTAAGTAACATATTACTACTTATTTTGTGTCTAGCAATTATATTGATTGCCGAGTATTTATTTTTAAAAGGAGAGCAACTACATGGTATTTTTATTGGTTTATGGGCACCAACTCTTTTAGGTGTAATGATATATGTAAAACTTGTAAACAATGGAAGGAAATAGTATTGTATTTTGGTTTTCTATTATCGTATTTTTTTGTGTCTTTGCATGGGCTTTAGTTATGATTAGAGCTTACAATAAAACAACTAAGGATTAAATAAAGTTTATAGATGAAATTTTTAAGAGAGTTTAAAGAATTTGCTGTAAAAGGCAACATGATGGATATGGCTATAGGTATAATTATAGGTGCATCCTTCAATAAAGTAATTGATGTTTTAGTTAAAAAAGTTTTTTTACCACCATTATCATTATTAACTGATGGTTTAAATTTTCAGAATAAGCGCTATATTTTAAGAAATGAGATTGTAAGCAATGATGGTGTGGTTACTAGTCAAGAAGTAGCTATATATTATGGCGAATTGTTTGAGGTTGTATTAGACTTTTTAATTGTTGGTTTAACGGTATTTATTGTTGTTAAAGCTATGAATAGGTTAAAGGATAAATCACACGACACCAAAAATAAAACAGTTAAAACACCTAAGGATATCGAGTTGTTATCAAGATTATCCGATTTAATGGAAGAGCAAAATGCGCTTTTAAAAGCTTCAAAAAAATAAGATATGCCTAAGCCTAAAGGTCAAAAAAACACAAAAAACAAAGCCAAACACTCTAAGTTAATGGCTAAAAAAATTAATAAAAAGAAAAAGGAGGAAGCCACAAGAAAGGAAAAACTTAAAGCTATTGTAAATAGTCAAATAAATAATAAATAAAAAAGAGCCAATATTAATTGGCTCTTTTTTTTATAATTTGATTAAAGATTTTTCAATATTTAAATCACTTAATATTTTATTCGTAAAACTATAATGTCCTTTAGTTGTAATAATTTTAAAACGATGGTCTTTCATTCTGGTAACTACGTCTAAAAGTCGCCATTTTGTTTTTAATTGTTTTGGTTTTTCGCTTTTTAAGCCTAATTCAAAAAAATATTTTTTCGTACGCTTATAAGCTGTAATGTCAGGTGTGATAACTAAGCTGTTTTTCTTTTTAATAAAAGATTTAGGCGATTCATATCCATCTAAATCCGCTTTAATATTTTCATACCCTAAAAACTTTAAATGTTTAATAGATTGTTTTAAAATGTCTTCGTGTGCTTCTTTGTCTTGTGCTATCATAATCAATAAGATACAAAAAAAAGGGTAGGTTTTAGTTAAAGACTAGTTAAAGCTACTTATTAAGTTTTAATATTAGTAAGCCTAGTATTATATAGTCAATTTTAAAATCAGTAATTTAGTAGTCTTAAAGTGTTAACAAAATGAAATTAGAAAATCAAGGTATAAATACCATTTGTACACATGTTGGTGAAGTGCCAGATGAGCAATTTAAAGGCGCAATATCTCCAATTTATTTATCATCTTCTTATCAATTTATGGATGTAGATGTTAAACGCTACCCAAGGTATTTTAATACTCCCAATCAAGAATATTTGGCCAAAAAAATTGCAGCTTTAGAACATACAGAAACTGCTATGATATTTGGTTCTGGTATGGCAGCTATTAGCCATATGTTTTTAGCGTTTTTAAAATCAGGAGATCATATTGTGGTTCAAAATACCTTATATGGAGGAACATCTAATTTTATTAGAGAAGAATTTCCTAAATTAAATATAGAGTTCACTTTTACAAATGGTTATAAAGTTGAAGACTTTGAAGCAGCAATACAACCAAATACCAAGTTGATTCATATCGAAACACCTTCAAATCCCTTGCTTACCATAACAGACATTAAAGCAATTGCCAATTTAGGTAAACAAAAAAGCATTGTAACAAGTATAGACAATACGTTTGCAAGTCCAGTAAATCAAAATCCAATAGATTTTGGTATTGATTTAGTAATGCACTCGGCAACTAAATATTTTGGAGGTCATAGTGATATTTGTGCAGGAGCAGTAGCAGGAAGTAAAGATCATTTAGATAAAATCTGGAATGTATCTAAAAATTATGGAGGTAGTTTAAGCGATTTTACGGTTTGGATGCTGGAGCGTAGCATGAAAACTATGGGTTTACGTGTAAAAGCACAAACTAAAAATGCTAACAAATTAGCAAAATGGTTAGATAAACAAACATTTGTTAAACAAGTGTATTATCCTGGTTTAAAAAGTCACCCAGAACATAAGTTAGCAAAATCTCAAATGAAGGGTTTTGGAGCTATGTTGTCTTTTGAACTTATAGATAGTATAAATTCTGATCAATTCATGAAGCAATTACAGTTAATTAAAGCTTCTATGAGTTTAGCAGGTATAGAAAGCACAATGTTATCTCCAACACAAACATCACACTCGTTATTAACACCAGAACAGCGTTTAGAAATTGGTATATCAGACGGACTTATTCGTTTTTCTTTAGGAATAGAAGAGGCTAAAGATTTAAAAGCAGATATAAAACAAGCAGTGGAAGCAACCATAAAATAATCAACTCATAACATTTTCAATAAAAATATTTTGCATAAAAAAAACAAACATACCGACGATTACGATTTTGATCAGCTATCATTAGTTTACACGGACTTAGAGCCTTTCATTTTTACAAATGCCAATAACAAAAAAACTATTGATTTTGCTAACCCTAAAGCAGTAAAGGCTTTAAATGCAGCATTATTAAAATCTCATTATGATGTAGTATTTTGGGATTTTCCTGATCACTTTTTGTGTCCTCCAATTCCTGGACGTGTAGATTACATACATCACATTTCAGATTTATTAGAGCGTTCTAAATTAACAGAAAATATAACTGTTATGGACATTGGTATAGGTGCAAACTGTATTTATCCCTTATTAGGTAATGCAGCGTATGATTGGAGTTATATAGGTGTGGATAGTAATGATGACGCCTTAAAAGCTGCTCAAAATATCATTGATAAAAATAACTTACAAGACCAAATTAAACTTAAAAAACAAAATGACGACGCACATGTGTTGACAGGTGTTTTAAGTGAAACAGATAAGGTAACAGTAACCATGTGTAATCCTCCATTTTTTAAAAATGAAGCTGATGCATTAAAGGCTACAACAAGTAAACTAAAAGGACTTGGAAAGCCCACAGACCAAATGGTCAGAAACTTTGCTGGACAAGCACATGAATTATGGTACAAAGGTGGAGAAAAAGCTTTTTTGCATAATTATTTATACGAAAGCTCTTTATTAAAAACTGCAAGTTTTTGGTACACAAGTTTAGTGTCTAACAAGGATAATGTAAAAACAATAAACCAATCACTTAAAAAGTTAGGTGCTACAGCTGTTTTAACAATTGGAATGAATATTGGAAACAAAAAAAGTAGAATTGTTGCTTGGACATTTTTAGATGAACAACAAAAAGAAGATTGGAATAAAAATTAATTTATGAAAGTAGATATACTAGCATTTGGTGCACATCCAGATGATGTAGAGTTAGGCGCAGGAGCTACAATAGCAAAAGAGGTCGCTAACGGTAAAACTGTAGCTATCGTTGACTTAACTAAAGGAGAGTTAGGAACACGTGGTACAGAGTTGACCAGAAAGGAAGAAGCAGAAGAGGCTAAAAATATATTAGGAGTAGCTTACCGAGAAAATCTGGGTTTTGCAGATGGTTTTTTTGTTAACGACAAACACCACCAACTAGAAATTATAAAAATGATACGAAAGTATCAACCAGAGATTATATTATGCAATGCAATTGATGATAGACACATTGATCATGGAAAAGGGAGTAAGTTAGTTAGTGACGCTTGTTTTTTAAGTGGTTTAATTAAAATTGAAACTATAGTTGATGGTATGCCTCAAAAACAATGGAGACCAAAGCAAGTTTACCATTACATACAATGGAAAAATATAGAACCAGATTTTGTTGTAGACGTCTCAGATTACATGGATGTTAAGATGAAAAGTGTATTAGCCTATAAAACTCAGTTTTTTGATCCTAATAGTAAAGAACCAGAAACACCTATTTCTAGCAAAAACTTTACAGATAGCGTAAAATATAGAGCAAATGATTTAGGAAGACTAATAAATGTTGATTACGCAGAAGGCTATAATGTAGAGCGTTACGTCGCTGTGGAAAGTTTATTTGATTTAAAGTGAAAAAATTTTAAAAAAAAGGTTTGGAATAACTACTAAATAAATTACCTTTGCACACGCATTATTAAATGTGCACAAATGGTGGTTGTAGCTCAGCTGGTTAGAGCGTCGGTTTGTGGTACCGAAAGTCGCCGGTTCGAACCCGGTCTTCCACCCAAAAGCAAAAAGCTTCTCTAAATATAGAGAAGCTTTTTTTGTGCTTTTTATTTTAAATAAAAGTAAATGTGTTTAGACTTTTATAATTAATAACTTCAAAATATAATAGATAAAAAAAAGTCCTGTAATTTTACAGGACTTTTTTATGTTGTTATTCAGCTTTATCAACTATAATTCTTGATGGTCTATTGGCTAGTTCCCAAGCAGTATAAAATACTAATCGGGTTCTGTTTTCTAATAGATCGTATTCTATCTTATCTGGCGTATCACTTGGTCTGTGGTAATCATCGTGCGTTCCGTTAAAATAAAATATAACTGGAATATTATTTTTAGCAAAATTATAATGATCAGATCTGTAGTAAAATCTGTTAGGATCATTATCATCATTATAAGTATAATCTAATTCTACCTTAGCATACTTTGTATTCATCTCTTCAGAGATCTCATGAAGCTCTGTGCTTAATTTATCACTACCAATTAAGTAGATGTAATTACGGTCTCCTGTTTTACGTTTAGGGTCAACACGACCAATCATATCTATATTTAAATTAGCAACAGTGTTGGCTAATGGAAAAATAGGATCGTTATCTGTATAATGCTGACTTCCTAATAAGCCTTTTTCTTCACCAGTTACATTTAAAAATACTATAGATCGTTTTGGACCATGTCCATCTTTTTTAGCTTTAGCAAAAGCTTCTGCAATTTCTAAGATAGCTACAGTACCTGAACCATCATCATCTGCACCATTATAAACTTCTCCATCTTTTACACCTTCGTGGTCTAAGTGAGCAGAAACCACAATATACTCATCTGGTTTTTCCGTACCTCTAATTATAGCAGCAACATTCTCAGAAGATAAATCTTGAGAGTTATTAGTAAAGTCTAAATCTAAGTTAGCTTTAACTAACTTATTTTTAAATGAAGCATCAAATGTTCTTACATCTTCATTAAAAATAGCTTTAGTCGTTTCAGTATTGACTAAAAAGTAAAACATGTCTTTATCATTGCCAGCTAAAGTCATTCTACCACTAGAAGCTCCAAAACGTAGTGCAGCCATAGCAAAGACTTCTGGATTATAATATAAAACAGCTTTTGCTCCTTTTTTTTCAGCTAAATCACGTTTTAATGCAAATTCTTGTCTAAAATTAGACCAATTTGAAGACTCTTTAGTTCCTGATATTACATATGTACCATCACTGTTTTTAGGTTCTCCGCTTACAAAAAAGACAACTTTACCTTTTATGTCTATGTTGTCGTAGTTAGAAAATTTATCATCTTCTATACCGTAACCTAAATTTACAATTTCAGTAGCTTTTAATTTACTTGTTTCCATTGGGTTGATAGAAACAAAATCTTCTAAATTTTTTAATGACTTTTCATTAATAGTTAATGCAACATCTGGCTTAGATTGCACCTTTAACGGTACATCTTGAAAATAGTTTCCATCGCTTTTTGCAGCCGGAACACCATATTTAATGTAATGTTCTTTTAAAAAGTTGATTGCTTTTTTCTGTCCTTCAGCACCAGTTTCTCTACCTTCAAATTCATCAGATGCAAAAGTGTACAATGATGTTTTTAGGTCTTCTTGTGTGATTGTTTGTCCGTAGACAACAGGATCTACAATTTTAGTGCTTGTTTCGCTGCCTTTTTGAGAGCTTCCACAGGCCACAAATAATAAACTTAATGTGGCGATTGAGAATGTTGATTTCATTAATAATAAATGATTTAAGTAGTTATACCTTCAAAAATACAAGAAAAATTAACTTAATATTAAGTTTACCTTGATTTTAAGATATAATTAGGAAACTATAAATCGTCAGGTTTTACAAAGTTGACTTGCTTATTTTGCAAATGTCAGTTTTTCTAAAAATTAATGGAATAGGCTTTTTTGATTACAGGCTAGCGGTATATTTTACACTTAATATGTAAGTGGATAATATTTAATTATTAGTGTTTTTATTAGCTGGATTTATATTCATTTAACATTTTAAATCAAATGGAATTAATCTAATGTTTTTACTTAATCAATAATGATTAAATCTTCTAATTCTTCTTTAGCTTCTTCTTGTCTTTGTTGTTCAAGTTCTTTCAACTCTTTAGTGTCTCCGACTTCTTTAACACTAAAAATAGATTTATAGGTTGCAAGTGCTAGAGCAATTATAGTTATTAAAAAAACAACTTGTATGACATGTGTCGGTTCTTGATTTTTCTTGGATTTAAAAAATGCTAATAGTCCAAAAGAAAGAGCAAGGATAGCTGGAATAAACGATAATTTATATAGTGGTAAAACTGAAAGAATTACAGCCAATACAGCAAAAATTAATCCTAATATTATACTTATTTTTCTCATGTTATTAGTTTTTTAATCCAGTCGCAGATTTTATTTTTAACTCACCACTTCCAACTGCTATTTTAAATTTAGCATACACAGGTATTTTGTTGTCGTCAGCAGTTAACCAAAGTAAATTGGCATTATTTCCTTTTAAAAAGTTGTTACCAGCAACGCTAATGGCTAGTTTATAACATTCTTTTTTACCAATAGCAGTATTAATAGTTTCTTTAGCTAGCAAAGTAAAGCTAAGTTTGGTCATTTTATTATCAAATAAGACTGTAAAAGAGTCTGAAGCACCTATTGGAGCTTTATTAATATCTAATGTTCTAATTTTATAAATCGTAGAGACAATATCTCTAGTATTTCCATTTATTTTTACATTATTATTTTGATCCCAAAAACCTGTTTTAGTTTTTTTAGTCTTTTTTCTAATTAAGCTTTCTACAAGATTAGCTTTATGGTTGTACTTATACTTCACAAATTTGTAATAACCACCTTCATTAATCTCTCTGTTATATAAATACGGAGTAACTGTTCTAGGGTTTACATAGCTTTCATATAAATCTCTAATTTTAAAATAACTATCAAAATCACTATAGGTAGTGGCAGTACATTTTAAATGTAATAAAGTTGCGCTACTAGTCTTCATTTCGCTAGTTTCCATCTTAACTTCTGCTATATCTGTTAATATTCCAGACATATTGTAAGAGGCAGCAAAAGTTAATTTTTCTCCAGCTTTAAAAGCTTTATTATCTTGAGCTTGCAAAAAACTAAAGGTTACAAGTGCTAGTAATACTGTTAATTTAAATTTCATAAAAAGGTTATTTATTTGTCAAAGATATAACTTAACATTAATTGTGCCGAAATTATTGTCCTAATTTAATATAGTTGTTAAACCTTTTGAAAACCATGCTACTGTATTATTCAATTTTGTACTTTTGTGTCGTGATAAAAAAAGCGTTACATAAAATAGGATCTGCATTAATGGCATTAGTGGTGTTGTTGTCAACATTGTCTTTTACTGTTGAAAGTCATTACTGCGGAGATCATTTAGTAGATGTTGCTGTTTTTACCAAAGCAAAAAAATGCGGTACTCCTGTGGATACTGACAAAAACGTGGTTTTAAAAAAATCATGTTGTAAGGATGTTGTAAAAATTATTAAAGGTCAAGACAAACTAAAGTTAAATAGTTTTAACGATTTAGATGTTGCTAATCAATTTTTGATAACCTCTTTTGTTTTTACTTACTTTCATCTGTTTGAAAGTCTTCCAAAACAAATCATTCCGCATAAAAATTATTCTCCACCCAACTTGGTTATAGATTACCAGGTACTTCATGACGTATTTGTTATTTGATAAAAGGCTTTAATTATTTCGCTTACGCGGAAATTATTTAAAGTTAATTTTATTAAATCATATTTATAATGACACATATTTATACAGTTACAGGTATGACCTGTAATGGTTGTAAAGCTTCGGTAGAGAAGTCTTTACAATCTTTAAAAGCAGTTGTAGATGTTTCAGTTAATTTAGAGCAATCTAAGGCTGAAATAGACATGACTGAACATATTTCAATTAAACAATTACAAGACGTACTATCAGATAAATTTCAAATAAGCGAAGTAAATACTTCTAAAAACCTATTTGATTCTGTTGCTAGTGATCAACATGATCAAAGTCAATTAAGACAACTGTTTCCCTTGTTTTTAATCTTTGGTTATATAACAACTGTTGCTGTTTTACTAAATCTTAAAGCTTGGGAATTGTCTAACTTTATGTTAGATTTTATGGGCTTATTTTATTTTGTATTTAGTTTTTTTAAATTCTTAGACTTAAAAGGGTTTCCTGAAAGTTTTAAAATGTACGACCCATTAGCTAAGGCTATTCCTAAGTATGGTTTAGTTTATCCATTTATCGAGCTGATTTTAGGTTTGTTATTTATTGCTAGAATTCAGATTCCGTTAGCCTTAATTATCACAATAGTTATTTTAGGTATCACAACGTTTGGTGTAATTAAAACTTTGCTAGATAAAAAAACTATTCAATGTGCTTGCTTAGGGACAACGCTTAAACTACCAATGACCAAAGCGACCTTTATAGAAAACACCATTATGATACTAATGGCAGTTTGGATGTTAATTAAAATCTATAATTAGTTATGAAAAAATTATTGATATTATTTAGCTTTTTTCCAATACTGCTAATCGCACAAGACAACTTAACAGGTACCATTTATGACGCTAGTCAAGGTGATGCAAAACAACCTTTATTTGGTGCTAATCTAATTTGGTCTGGAACTAGTGTTGGTACAGCTACAGATATTGATGGTAATTTTAGTTTGCCATTTGTAGAGAGTACTAATGATTTGATAATAAGTTATGTTGGGTTTAAATCTGACACACTAACTATAACGTCTTCAAATTCAATTAAACATGTGTTAGAACCTACCAACAACCTTGATGAAGTTTTTGTGCAATCCAGAAAGGTAGCGACTTCAAGATCTTATTTAAAAGCTCAAAACACACTATTGGTAAGTAGCGACGAGCTTTTAAAAGCTGCTTGTTGTAACCTGTCGGAAAGCTTTGAAACTAATCCATCCATTGATGTCAATTTTAGTGATGCTGTTACAGGTACCAAACAAATAAAAATGCTAGGTCTTTCTAGTCCTTATATATTAATTGCTACAGAAAATATTCCTGCAATTAGAGGTGCTTCTCAAGCTTTTGGTCTTAGTTTTATTCCTGGTACTTGGGTTGAAAGTATTCAAATTACTAAAGGCGCAGGAAGTGTGGTTAATGGATTTGAAAGTATTGCTGGTCAGATTAATGCCGAGTTAGTGAAGCCTTCAACAGACAATAAATTTTTTGTTAATTTATATGGTGCAAGTAGCACACGATTAGAATTAAACACGCATTTTAATACTAAAATTAGTGATAAAGTTAGTACTGGTTTGTATTTGCATGGTAATACACATCAAGAAAAACATGATGTAAACAACGACGGATTTTTAGACATGCCTTTATATAATCAGGTAAATGTTATGAATCGCTGGCAATATACTAATCCAGAAAAAGGGTTAGTAACATTTGTTAATTTAAGGTATTTGGATGATAGTAAACAGTCAGGTCAACTTGACTTTAATCCTGATACAGATAAACTAACCACTAATGCTTGGGGAAGCGAGATAGATACAAAACGCTATGAGATTTCTACTAAGTTAGGATATGTAAACCCAGAAATACCTTGGCAAAGTTTAGGTGTACAATTTGCTTTTAGTAATCATAAACAAGAATCTTATTTTGGTTTAAATGAATATAATATTGAGCATACCAGCATATATTCTAACATTATTTATAACTCAATTATAGACGACTCTAGGCACAAGATTAAAACTGGTATAAATTACACTTATGATGATTACAATGAGTTTGCTATTCAGCAAGATTTTGAAAGAACTGAACGTTCTTTTGGTGGGTTTTTTGAATATTCGTTTGACGATTTAGAATACTTTACCATGACAGCAGGCCTGCGTGTGGATACTCATAATTTGTTAGGCGAGTTTATTACACCAAGATTACACATGCGATATTCACCTTGGAGTAAGTCTGCAATCAGAGCCTCTGTAGGTAGAGGTAAGCGTAGTGCTAATATATTTACTGAAAATCAAAATTTATTTGCCTCTTCACGTGAATTTTCAATTTTAAATACCAATGGAACCATTTATGGTTTAGACCCAGAAATAGCATGGAACTATGGTGTGTCTTATTTACAAGGGTTTAACCTTTTTGGAAGACAAGCCGATGTGACTTTAGATTTTTACCGTACAGATTTTCAAAATCAAGTTGTTGTTGATTTAGAGAATAGTCAAGAAGTAAATTTTTATAATTTAGAAGGAGATAGCTATGCTAATAGTTTTCAGGCCGAATTTAACTATAACGTATTTGAGCATTTTAATTTAAGGACTGCTTATAAATACTACGATGTAAAAACACAGTATAAATCAGGAAAGTTAATTAAGCCACTTACACCTAAACATAGGTTGTTTGCTAACGCTTCGTATGAAACCATAATTAAAAATAATAGTAACTGGAAGTTTGATTTAACCTATAACTGGTTAAGCGAGCAAAGGTTTCCTTCAACATTAAATAATCCTATTCAATATAAAATAGACGATTATTCTAAGTCAATCGGAACTTTAAACGCACAAATAACTAGAGTGTTTTCGCCAAAATTCGAAGTATATTTAGGAGGAGAAAACATTACAAATTTAAGACAGGATAACCCTATAGTTAGTGCAGACAATCCATTTAGAACAAGTTTTGATACCAACTTTGTATATGGACCAATATTTGGTAGTATGTATTATGCAGGATTAAGATATAAATTAAAATAAAACCAATATAAAATGAAAAAACTAGTATTAGTATTAATAATGATTGCATCAACAGTAAGTTTTGCACAAGACAAAAACAAAAGAGAAAGTTTAGAAGTTGATGGTGTTTGCATGATGTGCAAATCAAGAATCGAAAAAGCATGTTTTAAAACCAAAGGTGTTAAAAGTGCTATTTGGGATGTAGATACGCACGAGTTAAAATTAATTTTTGACGAAAATAAAACAAGTTTAAAAACCATCGAGCAAAATGTATTAGCTGTAGGTCATGATACAAAAGACTTTAAAGCAACAGACGAAGCTTATGGCTCTGTACATGATTGTTGTAAATACAGGGATGAAGAGGTTAAGGATGATCACAAAAATGATTAATCATAAGTAATTGAAATAAAAAAAACGCCTGCTAATTGCAGGCGTTTTTTATTACTTATTTAGTAATGTATAATTTTACTTATTAATTAAACCTAGTAACTCAGTTTCCATCATAACATCAAACATATTAGCTTTAGGGTTAACAATTATAGCATTTTTGTCTACTATAAATATTTTGTTAACGGGTTTAAGTGATAAAAGTTCAATTGCATCCTCAACATTTTCAAAATGATACTCATTGGTCAAGCTAAAGTTATTACGTCGTAAAATTTCTGCTTGCTCTCTGCTGCTTATTTTATTAATAGAAATAGCAATAATATCAAACTCAGGGTATTTTTTTTGAAGATCGTTTGCACGCTCATGAGAAACTTTTAAGTGATATCTATCTTTAGCATCCCAAAAGTAAATGATGGATGGTTTAGTAATAATATCCTTTAAGTGTTTAGTTTCTTCATTTTTATTAATCACCATTAAATCAGGGATTACTTGACCTGGTTTTAAAAGTTTATAAGAGTTGACTAGCTTAGTCGCTTTAAATTTTTGTTCATTATTAGTGCTTTTTGCTTGAAACGATTTTAATAACGTATCATAATCATCTACGCTTTTTGAAGCATTAATAAACTTAATCATGTTGTAATATAACAATCTGTTTTTAATAAAGGTGTCAGATACCTTTTGCTCTATTAATGATAGCTTATCTAAATTATAATCTAAAGATTGGTTGTTGTAAGTATCGTCTTGAGAGTGTTTAAAGTGCTCTTGTAAGGCTATGTTGTTAAAATGAAACCTTAAAAAGGATACATAAGGTCTGTAATCTTTTAATAGCTTGTTGTTATAATCAATATCAGATCTAAAGTCAAAAAAGTCACTTGGTAGATTATTAAAAATAGCTTCTTCATTTTGGCTATAATTAATAAACGGATAGGCTTCTTTACTATAATAATAATTGTAATCTATATTGGCTCTAGCATAAGCATCAAAAAGCTCAGTAGTTTTATGCTTGTCATTAAATTTGGAAAGCTTTTCTAATTTAGCCTCTCTTATTTTTGAAAGCTTAGCTTCAAATGCTTTAGGTTCTAATTGACTTATTTTTAAAATTTCTTGTTCTTGTTGTTCTGTTTCTAAAAACAAATCCATCAGGTAATTGTTTTCCTTTTCTCCAATACCATTAAAAACTAAAGACTCATCAAATTCCTTAGTATTAACTCTTACCATAATACTATCTAGAGGCTGTATTAAAAAGGACTGAGACTCTTTACCATCGTAAAAACTAAATAGTCCAGGCTCAAAGTCATTAAAAACATATTTAAAACGATTATTACTATCTAAAAACACCGTATCAATAATCTCAGAAGATTTAAAAATGATAATATAATTGGTGCTTGGGTTAATAATTTCGCCTCCAAAAAATGCAGTATTGTCCTTTAATGTCTTCTTATCTTTTTTACAAGAAAACATGACGCTAGAGCAAAGTAAAAGATAAATAAATAGTCTTGTATACATATGGTAATTAATAAGGGCAAAAAATTTTACAAACAAAAATATGTTTTGCGAAAGAGTTCTCGTGTTAAGGCGTTGTTAAAACTTATTAAAGACTGAATGTATATGGCTATTTGATGTTAATTTTCTACTTTTGCACAAAATTAAAATTCAAGATATGTTATCAGTATCAAATTTATCAGTTCAATTCGGTAAGCGTGTGCTTTTTGATGAAGTTAGTACCACTTTTAATAATGGAAATTGTTATGGTATTATAGGAGCCAATGGAGCTGGAAAATCTACATTTTTAAAAATTATTTCTGGACAGATGGAGCCGACTTCGGGTCAGGTACATTTAGAAGCAGGAAAACGTATGTCGGTTTTAACACAAGACCACAATAAACATGACGAAGACACTGTTTTAGAAACAATATTAAAAGGTAATAAAGCCCTTTATAAAATAAAGACAGAAATTGACGCATTGTATGCAGACTATACAGATGAAAACGCTGAGAGAATAGGAGAGCTGCAAGTGCAATTTGAAGAAATGAATGGTTGGAATGCAGATAGTGATGCTGCAGCAATGCTATCTAATCTAGGTATAAAAGAAGAGTTTCATTACACATTAATGGGTGATTTGGACGGAAAACAAAAAGTACGTGTGTTATTAGCGCAAGCACTTTTTGGAAATCCTGATGTCCTTATTATGGATGAGCCTACCAATGATTTGGATTACGAAACCATTGCTTGGCTAGAAAACTTTTTAGCTAATTATGATAACTGTGTTATTGTGGTCTCTCACGATAGACACTTTTTAGATGCGGTTTGTACACATATTAGTGATATTGACTTTGGAAAAATTAATCATTTTTCTGGTAATTATACCTTCTGGTATGAATCCTCTCAATTAGCAGCAAGACAACATGCACAGCAAAACAAAAAAGCTGAAGAGAAGAAAAAAGAATTAGAAGATTTTATCCGTCGTTTTTCTGCTAACGTAGCAAAAAGTAAGCAAGCTACAAGTAGAAAAAAAATGATTGATAAACTTAATATAGATGAAATTAGAAGAACCAGTCGTCGTTATCCTGCCATAATTTTTGACAGAGATAGAGAAGCTGGTGATCAAATTTTAAATGTCGAAGGTTTAGCAGCATCAATTGATGATGAAGTGTTATTTAAAAATGTAGATTTAAATCTACAAAAAGGAGATAAAGTAGTCGTATTTTCTAGAGATTCTAGAGCAACTACTGCGTTTTACGAAATTTTAAATAACAATCTAAAAGCAGATGCAGGTAAATTTGATTGGGGAGTTACAACGACACAATCATACCTTCCATTGGATAATAGTAAGTTTTTTGAAAGTACAGACATGACTTTAGTCGATTGGCTAAGACAATGGGCTCAAACAGAAGAAGAACGTGAAGAGGTACATATTAGAGGGTTTTTAGGGAAAATGATTTTTAGTGGAGAAGAAGCCTTAAAAAAATGTAATGTACTATCTGGAGGAGAAAAAGTACGTTGTATGTTATCTAGAATGATGATGACTAGAGCTAACGTATTACAATTAGACGAACCAACAAACCACTTGGATTTAGAGAGTATTACAGCGTTTAATAATTCGCTTAAAAACTTTAAAGGGACTGTTTTATTTACAACTCATGACCACGAGTTTGCACAAACAGTAGCTAATAGAGTAGTAGAATTAACACCAAACGGAGTAATTGATAGATATTCTACGTTTGATGATTATATGCAAGACAAAAAAATAAAAGAACTAAGAGACCAAATGTACGCTTAGTAATTTTAAAATTTTATTTACATCTTTAAAAGCCTTCAGATCTCTCTGAAGGCTTTTTTTATTGGTCTTTTTTCATATTTATGAATCAATAGTTTTAGTTAATCATGTGTTAAATAGAAAAATTTAAAAACCGACATTTAAGTTCTCTCGTAAATAGACCGAACTTAAAAACCAAAACAATAAAATTATGAAAACAGTAAAATTATCAAAAATCGTATTAGGACTTAGTGTAATGCTTGTAGCAAATTTAGGTTTAGCTCAAGACAAAAAAATGATGAAAGAAGACACTAAAATGGTTGGAGGAGCAGAGATGTATCCATCAAAAAATATTGTAGAGAATGCAGTAAACTCAAAAGATCACACAACGTTAGTTGCAGCAGTTAAGGCAGCAGAATTAGTTGATGTTTTACAAAGTGAAGGACCTTTTACGGTTTTTGCACCAACAAACGCAGCATTTGACAAGTTACCAATGGGAACAGTTGAAACCTTATTAAAACCAGAAAATAAAGAGCAATTACAAACAGTATTAAAATATCACGTTGTTGCTGGAAAGTGGAATGCTAAAGAAATTTTAAACTTAATTGAAAAAGGAGATGGTAAAGCGGTTATTAACACTGTATCTGGTGGCACTTTAACTGCATGGAAAAAAGGAAAAGATGTTTATGTAACAGATGAAAACGGAAACTCTGCCAAAGTTACTATTGCAGATGTAAATCAATCAAACGGAGTAATACACGTTGTTGATTCGGTTTTATTACCAAAAGCATAATACAAACGTATTTGAATAGTCTAAAAAAACCTCTTCATTCTTTACAGAATAGAAGAGGTTTTTTTTATGCTTTAGTTTCTGCTTTTACAGCTTCAACAATGGATAGTGCTTTACTAAGTTCAGATTCGTGAACAAATACTTCAGGTACTCGTGGTATATCGTGTACAAAACCACCTAGTCGACCAGATTCATTTTCGTCTTTAATAATTGGATTTATTCCAATATCTTCTAATCTGGTTTTTATTAATTGTACGATTATAAAGTTACCTTCAAAAATTTTTATATAGTCTGTCATAATTTTGAATTTAAGTTGTTACTTAAATATACAAAAAAATAAAGGAAGTCTATAGGTCTTTAAAAATTATAGTTTTGTTAAATTATTCTATATTTTTAATTGTAAAATACTTGTATAAACTGTAACCACCTGATCCTATAAAGGCTATTGCTATTATTAATCTAATAGTGTTAGATGTTAGATTTCCATTTAAGTGTTGGTAAATTCTAAATAGACCATAGGCAATAAACACTATGCCTAAAATTAAATTCAAAATATTATTTTTTGGTTGAGGTTTCATGGGTAGCTAATTAGTCTTGTTTTTTTAATTGCGTATAATTATATAGTGCATAAATACCATAACCTATAGCAGCAACAGCAATGGCTAGCCTAAACGAGCTTAATGTTGGATTAGCATTAAAATGTTGGTATAATCTAAAGCACCCAAATCCTATTAATAATAGTCCTGTAAATAAATTATAAAGTTTATTGTTTTTTAACGATTCCATATTTAGATCTGTTTACGCTTGTTTGTCTTTTGTGTTTTTTATGTAAGTGTAAATTGCATATCCACCATAACCAAAAAACACCAATGCAATAATTAATTTTACTAGATTAAAAGCAGCTTCATTAAAAAATTGATACAGTCTATAAAATGCATAAGCTAAAAAAACTAGTCCTGATATTAGAAAAGATACATTCTTTTTAAAAATAGAAGCCATAATTATCTTAACTCTGCACCAAGTTGTTTTTCAAAATTGTTTTGTAGCTTGTTCATTATTTTATCAACTACTTTATCCGTAAGCGTTTGTCTCTCGTCCATAAATGTAAAGCTAACAGCATAACTTTTTTTACCTTCTGGTAAGTTTTTACCTTGGTAAACATCAAATAAATTTACTTTTTTAAGTAATTGTTTTTCTGTTTTTTTAGCGATTGCTTGTAGGCTATCAAAGGTTACGTTTTGATCTAACAGTAATGCAAAATCACGTCTTACTTCTGGGTATTTAGGTATTGCTGTAAACTTAATTTTGTTACGTTTAGCAACCTCTATAATAGTATCCCAATTAAAATCGGCATAAAATACATCTTGAGTTATATCAAAATGCTTAGCTATTTTAGATTTTAATACACCAAAGTTTACTAAGGTATCACGTCCTATGCTAAGCTGCAACCCTTCGGAAAACACATCATTTGTCGTAGCGCTTTCTTGGTAGCGTGTAATTCCTAGACGCTCTAAAACACTAGCAATAACTCCTTTAAGGTAAAAGAAGTTGGTTTTTACTTGTGGCGCATTTGACCAGTTTTCTTCGGTTTTAAATCCAGTAACTAGTAATGATAAGTGTTTATATTCTTCGCGTGTACCATTATAGTCGTGATAGGTTTTACCAAATTCAAAAAACTTTAAATTAGTTTGACGTCTATTAATGTTGTGACTTAAAGCTTCTAATCCAGAAAAAAGTAAGGTTTGACGCATAACTCCTAAATCTTGACTTAAAGGGTTTAGCATCTCTACATTATCCTCTGCTTTTAACTGTTCTGTTAGTTTTAAATAGTTTGCACTTGTTAAAGAGTTTGCCATAATCTCAAACCAGCCTTGAGCTGCTAATTGATTACCAACAACGTTTTGTAGTTTATAGTCTTCAAATCTTGAAGCATTAGATATTGAGGCATTTAGTTTAGAGCTAGTCTCAATATTATTATAACCATAGACTCTTAAAATCTCTTCTATAACGTCAGCTTCACGTGTAACATCATTTCTAAAAGCAGGTATAGTTAGACCTAATCCAGTTTCTGTTACACTATTAATTTTAATATCTAAAGAGGTTAGGATTGATTTTATAGTTTCGGTAGGTATTTCTTGACCAATAAGTTTGGTTACTTTATCAAAACTTAATCTAACCTGAAAGTCTTCAATTTTATTAGGATAAATATCTGCAATATCACTAGTAATTTCTCCTCCAGCAATCTCTTGGATTAGTAGTGCAGCACGTTTTAAAGCATATTCTGTTATTTTTGGATCAATACCACGTTCAAACCTAAAGGATGCATCTGTGTTTAATCCATGACGTTTTGCAGTTTTACGCACACTTACAGGGTTAAAGTAAGCACTTTCTAAAAAGATGTTTGTTGTATGCTCTGTAACTCCACTATCTATACCTCCAAAAACTCCTGCGATACACATAGGTTTTTCGGCATTACAAATCATTAAATCATCTTCATGTAATTCACGCTCTACGCCATCTAAAGTGGTAAATTTAGTGCCTGTTGGTAATGTTTTAACTTCAACTTTATTTCCGGTAATTTTACTAGCATCAAAAGCGTGTAATGGTTGACCTAAATCGTGCAATACGTAGTTTGTAATATCTACCACGTTATTAATAGGTGACAAACCAATAGCTTTTAATCTGTTTTGTAACCATTCTGGAGAGGTTTCTACCTTAAGACCAGATATGGTCACACCACAATATCTTGGTGCTAATTCTTTATTTAATACGTCAACATCAATTTTAAGTGTTCTGCTATCTACATGGTATGCACTAACGCTAGGTGTAATTAATTCGACATTTATTCCTTTTTGTTGTAATCCAGCTTTTAAATCACGAGCAGTTCCAAAGTGGCTCATTGCATCTGCACGATTAGGTGTTAATCCAATTTCAAAAACTTGATCATTTTCTACTTCAAACAAATCAGCACAAGGTGTGCCAACGACAGTGTCTTCTGGTAAAACTAAAATTCCGTCATGAGATTTTCCTAAGCCTAACTCGTCCTCTGCACAAATCATTCCGTGACTTTCCTCTCCTCTAATTTTACCTTTTTTTATGGTCCAAGCTTCACCTTCTTCAGTATATAAAGTAGTTCCTATAGTTGCAACAGGTACTTTTTGTCCAGCAGCTACGTTAGGAGCACCACATACAATTTGCACAGGTTGATCTTGCCCTATATTAACAGTAGTTACTTTTAGTTTGTCTGCATTGCTATGTTGTACGCAAGTTAAAACCTCACCAACAACAACACCTTCTAAACCTCCTTTAACGCTTTGGTATAGGTCTAAGCCTTCAACTTCTAAACCTAAATCTGTAAGTAATTCGCTAGTTTGTTCTGGAGTCCAATCAATTTTTATAAATTGTTTAATCCAGTTGTAAGAAATCTTCATTTGTATACTAATTAAGTGCACAAATATAACAATACTTAGTAGTTTTAAGGATTTAAAAAACAGCTTTTATTTCATTTTTAAAGCATTTTTTTAGGACAAATTGCAGATACAGAAAATTGTTATGGTTTTATGTCGAAAAAACATGGCGTTTTATCCGTAATTTAAATAAAAGACATATACTTAAAAATCTAATTAGGCTTTTATTACCGTATATTAGATAGATATTAATCATTAAAACCATTAAAAGATGAAAACTATTTTTAAAATAGCATTACTTGTTGTGTTATTTTCAGTTGCTTCTTGCAGAGATTCTAAAAAGGACGATGCAGCAGTAAAAGCGACAGAGCAAATCGAAACTATTGAAGTTGAAACAGATAGTCTAGTAAACGATTTAGAGCTTGAGGCTGATGAACTAGAAAAAGAATTGAAAGAACTTGAAAACCTATAATAACATGAAGCATTTAAAAATAATACTAGTATGTACAGGACTATTTTTAGTAGGTAGTCAACAAACACTTACTGCGCAAATAGCTACTGAATCTGAATTAGTTAAAAAAACAGAGCAGAAAAAAGCAGAAATGAAAGCCCAAAAGGAGCAAATGAAAGCGCAGATTAATGACAAAAAAGAAGCGCATAAAGACAATTTGAAGGAGAAGCAAGGCGAGTTAAAAGAAAGGCATGCCAAAAAGGACGAAATGAAGGCTGAAATGCTAGAAGAAAAAGCCGACATGAAGGCTAAAATGGAAAATGCTACTGGTGAGGAGAAAGAAGTTTTAAAAGCTGAAATGAAAGAAAAAATGAGTGCTAAGCGTATGGATATGGCACAAAAAAGAGAAGAATTAAAAGCAAAACGTGAAGCGTTTGAAGGTGATAAAGAAGCCTATAAAGCAGAGCGTATTGAAGCTGTTAGATCTAGAATGACGTCATATGATAATAAAATAGATGCTAGCGACCAATTAGTAACTAAAGGTCAAGACAGATTAGCTGCTGCTAAAGCGCAATTAGAGCAGCAAAAAGCAGAAGGAACTATTACGGATGAGGAAGTTAGCAAACGTGAAGCTACTTTTAAAAGAATAGAGGAAAAGCTAAAAAAGCATGAAAATGCAATTGAAAGAACTAAAACTAGAATTCAAAATAATAAAGAAAAGTTAGTAGAACTTGAAAAAGTGGAAACTGCTGAAGAGTAATAGTTATAATATTTTATATTTTAAAAAGACATTGTTAACGCAATGTCTTTTTATTTGTAAGTATTTTGTTGTTATTTCGAATAATATTGTAAAAAAACATTTAAATCATGCGTCAACTTTTAGTTATCCTAGTACTTTTTAGTGTGTTATCTTGTCAAAATAATGATACCGAGTTTTTAACTTTTGGTACATATCGAGGCGAATTAAAAGTAAATGACACTAAAAAACTTCCGTTTATCTTTAACGTAAAAGATGCTAATGCATTAGAGATTTACAACGCAGAAGAGGTTATTACAGTGGATGAGATTGAATATAAAAATGATTCGGTTTACATTAAATTGCCAGTGTTTGAAGGATTATTAATTGCAAAAATTAAAGACCAAACCCTAAATGGTCGTTTTGTTGTTGAAGAAAAAGGACGTCAACAAGCTTTTACAGCATCAAAAAATGAAAGTAGATTTGATAATAACGCTAAAGCGGAAACTAATATTACAGGAGAATGGGAAACTGTTTTTAGTCCAAATACCGAAGCTGATAAGTACGTCGCTAAAGGGGTTTTTAAACAAAACGATAATATTGTAACAGGTACTTTTTTGACCGAAACTGGAGATTATCGTTATCTAGAAGGGATTGTTGATGGTAATCAATTACAATTATCAACGTTTGATGGTGCACATGCCTTTTTGTTTACCGGAACCGTTACAGATAGTACAATTAATGGACAGTTTTACTCTGGTAATCACTGGAAAGAGCCATTTACAGCTAAACGTAATGATAACTACCAATTAGCTAGTGCTAATAATTTAACTTATTTAAAAGAAGGGTATGACACCTTAGCATTTAGCTTTCCAGATACAGACGGTAAACAAGTATCTTTAAAAGATGATCGCTTTAAAAACAAAGTTGTGGTTGTACAGATTATGGGTACATGGTGTCCAAATTGTTTAGACGAAAGTAAATTTTATACACAATATTATAATGCAAATAAAGATAAAGACATTCAGTTTGTCGCATTAGCGTTTGAATATGCTAAAACCGAAGCTAAAGCCTATAGTTTTATAAACCGATTAAAGGATAGGTTAGATATTAACTACCCAATATTATTAGCGCAAACCGGATCAACGAGTAAAACTGCTGCTAACGACAAACTCCCTATGTTAAACCACGTATTAAGTTATCCAACGTCAATATTTATAGATAAAACTGGTAAAGTGCGTAAAATACATACAGGTTTTAATGGTCCAGCAACAGGAGACAAATACACAGAGTTTAAAACTGAGTTTAACGCCTTTATGGATATGTTGCTAACCGAATAAAACTTTTGGTTTAATAGGTCTATTTTAAAATATACCATAAAGAAAATAACGAAATAAATATCCATAAAACAACCGCTAGTGTGATAGGTTTTAAACCAGTAGCTTTAAGCTCTTTAATAGAAATTGTTGAGCCTACTATAAATAATGTTACAAGTAAAAGACGTTTTGATAGTGACACAATAAAGGTAGTAATGAAAGGTGGTAGTATTTGATAGCTATTTATAATTATTGCAAGTATAAATAAAATAATAAAGTAAGGAATTTTTAGTTTTCCTTGATTGGTTTTAAAAAATAACATCGAAAAAAAGGACAACGGAATAATCCAAAGCGTTCTAGATAGTTTTACTGTAGTCGCGATTCTTAAAGCTTCCTCTCCATAATTTAAAGCAGCTCCAACTACAGAGCTTGTATCGTGTATAGCAACAGCACACCATAACCCAAATTGTTCTTGTGTCAAGTTTAAAAAATGTCCTATCGTTGGAAACACAAACAAAGCCACAGCGTTTAGTAAAAACACAATGCCTAAAGCAAGACTAATCGTATTGCTTTTTGCTTTTATAATTGGCGCAATTGCAGCAATAGCACTACCTCCACAAATGGCTGTTCCAGAAGTAATAAGGTGACCAAGTTTTAAATCTATTTTTAAAATTTTTGTCAATATTATACCTAAAACTATGGTTAGTGTAATGGTGTAAAGTGTCAAGTTAAAGCTGGTTTTACTAGTCTCTAACGTTTCAAATAGATACATGCCAAAACCTAATCCTATAACAGATAGTTTTAAAAGATAGTGTATAAATTTATGGCTATGTTGCTTAAAAGGGTTCTTAAATATAATAGCAAATAAAAAACCTAATATCAACGCTAATGGACTGTTTATAAATCCCAATAGACATAAAGTTATTAATGTAAAGTAAACTATTTTGGATAATACATTTTTCATATCAAACAGATTTGTGTGATACAAAAATAGGTGTAGATAATAACTTTATAGCAATGTAAAAAGTTATTAGATATAACTAAAAGTTATAATTAAAACGTATTATTTTTTTAAAGTAATCAAAAGTATGAGATAGGTATCCTGTCCTTTTTACAAAGTAAAACCAGC
This sequence comes from Olleya sp. UBA1516, assembly GCF_002323495.1. Lineage (NCBI taxonomy): Bacteria > Pseudomonadati > Bacteroidota > Flavobacteriia > Flavobacteriales > Flavobacteriaceae > Olleya > Olleya sp. UBA1516. The sequence continues at coordinate 266,484 of NZ_DCQO01000020.1, read as the reverse complement.
GTTGAATATCCAAATCTTTAATATCTATAATTTTAAGTTTATTATTTTTTAAATCCTCTGTAATGGAGTGTATCGATAACAAGGCGTAATGATCAGAGTTTAATAAATAACTTTTAATAGCTTCAGTACTATTAAAGGATACGACACTATTTAGCTTACCAATATTATTTTTTAATAAAAAAGCATCGATAATTTCTTTTGTTCCTGATCCAGTTTCACGTTCAATCATAGGTAAGTCTTGTAACGTGTTTATATCAATACTACCTTTCGGGAAACTATAGTTTTTAGCATTTGTAACTAGTACAATTTCATCTTTTATAAACTTTTCAAAATGTAATTTGGGATTAGCGCTACTTCCTTCGGTGATTCCAAAGTCGATATCTTCATTTAGAATTAAATTTTCTATGGTTTCAGAATTATTACTGATGATATTAAATTTGGTTTCTGGGTATTGTGCCCTAAATTTAGCTATCGTTTTGGGTATGATGTAATTAGAAATTGTGGTGCTAACTCCAAACTGGATAAAGTCGGGAATGTTTTCTTTTTTAAGAAGAAATCGTTCATCCATTTCGGAATAAATAGTCAATATTTTATTAGCATAAATTAAAAAGGATTTACCTTCAGCAGTAAGTTCAATCGAATTTCTTTTTCTAATAAATAGAGTAGTTTTGTAGTCTTGCTCTAAGTTTTTTATGGCTTTTGAAATTGCAGGTTGGGATAAATAGAGTTGCTCTGCAGCCTTAGTGAAACTTAAGTGTTTAGCAACGATTTTAAATATATGTAGTTTAGTTTTCATTAATTTTTCACGTATATTTAAAATTGCTATTGCTGTTTATTTTTTTTTGCTTTTAGAAGATTTTACAATAAAGCTGATCAGTTTTAATTAGCCATGTATGCTTTCGCTTTTCCCGTAGCTTTTAATTAGTTCGCCTTCAAACTCAATCAATTCTTTCCAGCGTTTGTCAACATCAATGTCTTGACCATATTTTCTTGCAAAAGTGATAAATGTCGTATAATGTCCTGCTTCGCTGACCATCAAGTCATAGTAAAACTTAGATAGTTCTTCGTCGTTTATGCGTTCTGATAATAGTTTAAAACGCTCGCAACTACGCGCTTCAATCATAGCAGAAAACAGTAAGCGATCAACCATAGACTGTAGTCTGCTTCCGCCTTTATTCATAAATTTATAAAGCTCATTTACATAATGGTCTTTGCGCTCACGACCTAAAGTATAACCTCGTTTTTTTATAATTTCATGTACCATCTGGAAATGTTCCAATTCTTCTTTAGCTAATTCTAAAAGTTCTGTTACTAAGTCTACTTTTTCTGAGTTATGGGTAATAATAGTAATCGCGTTAGTGGCTGCTTTTTGCTCACACCAAGCGTGGTCTGTAAGTATTTCTTCTAAATTAGATTCTGCAATGGTAACCCAACGTGGATCGGTTTCTAGTTTTAGGTGTAGCATAATTGTAGTGCGCTTTTAGGTTTTGGCTTTGTGCTTATTAACGTTGCGCAAAGATAATTATATTTTATACTATTAAAGTAATGTCTTTTCATTTGGTTAATACCAAATTAGATTCTGTTGCATTACGTCACTTCGAGTGATTTGTGAAGCATGAGCAAATTGTATCGAGAAGTAATTCAATAGCTATTAATTTCCGCTTTAAGCGAATTAAAAACATGTATTGCACTACTAACAGCAGCTTCCATTTTACCAGAAAACACAGGGCTGGTTTCTGCTCCAGCAATAAAAAGTTTATTACCTAATAACCCATTTTTAAACACTGGATGTCCATTATTTTGTTGTGGCATTAAAAAGTTGTTGTCAGTAGTCGTTGTATGTTTTTCGTCTTTCCATACACACTCTTCGTAACTTAGATAATCTACTGCTTGATCGCCATAATAACTTTGTAATTGCTCTAAAGCAAGTTGTTTGCGTTCCTCTTTGCTTAAATCGCTTAAATTAGAGCTCATAAAGCCGCTTAAAGCATAAACTGATTGCTCAGCATTAGAATGGTCGTAAAACTCTTGCAAAGGTCCTGAATTGGCATAAATAGTTCCGCTGCTTTGTAGATGTTTCCAAAAAGGGGTTTTATAAGTAAAACCAGCTCTGATTGAGTTATGCATCCAAGTATGTGTGTTGGCTAAAACGTTTGTAAAAACGTCAGGTAATTTAGGAGTTACGCCAATGTTTTGATTAAACAGAGCAGGAGGTAAAGTGGATATTACAAACTTAGATACATAGGTTTGATTGTTGGTTTGTACTTCTAGTAAATTAGCTTTAAGCTGAATTGAAAGAACGCTTGTCTCAGTAATAACACTTGTATTTTTTAATTGTTTTGCAAGCGTTTCAATTAAGGTTTGTGTTCCGTTTTTGATGCGATAACTTACTGAATCATTATTGGGTAAAGACACCAGTTGCGGTTGTTTGTTTGGATCTGGTTGGTAAATAGCTGTGGATCCGTAAAATTGCTCAAAGACGTCAATATTAAGTGTTTTAAGTAATTGTAAGACATTGGTTTGTTGTGGGACAAGCCATGTTGCGCCTAAATCTATTGGAGCCTGATTGATATTGCGTTTAGTAATAATACGTCCACCAATACGCGTATTAGCTTCTAAAATAGTTGTTTTAATATTAAGGTCCTTAAGTAAAAAGGCTAGTGTCAAGCCAGTTAATCCTGCTCCAATAATAAGTACGTCAGTGTCTTGTTTAGTCATGTTTTAGCTAATGTAATTCCAAATGTTTTTATACTTACTCATTTGTCGGTAAGTTTCTAATATAATTGCATTTTCTGGACTACTTAAACTTGGGTCTTTTGTTAAAAGGTCTTTTGCCCAATAACGCGCGTGTTGTAAAATGTCGTTATCTTTTACAATATCTGCGATGCGTAAATTTAAGATTCCGCTTTGTTGTGTACCCATAATATCTCCTGGTCCACGAAGTCTTAAATCCACTTCTGCAATCTCAAAACCATCATTTGTACTAGTCATGGTTTGGATGCGAGTTTTACTATTTTCGGACAATTTATGACTGGTCATTAATATGCAATAACTTTGCTCTGCACCACGTCCAACACGACCTCTTAATTGGTGTAATTGTGACAGTCCAAAACGCTCTGCACTTTCAATTATCATGACCGAAGCATTGGGTACATTTACCCCAACTTCTATAACTGTAGTTGCAACCATAATTTGTGTTTCTCCTTTAACAAAACGTTGCATTTCAAACTCCTTATCTGCAGGTTTCATTTTGCCATGAACGATGGAAATTTGATACTCTGGCATCGGGAAATCTCGCGTCAAACTTTCGTATCCATCCATCAAATCTTTGTAGTCCATTTGGGCGTTTTCTTGGATCAAAGGATAGACGATATAGACCTGTCTTTTTTTAGCAATTTCGTCACGAATAAAACGGAAAACTTTTAGCCTGTTTGAGTCGTACCTATGGACTGTTTTTATGGGTTGTCTTCCAGGAGGTAATTCGTCAATTATGGAGATGTCTAAATCACCATAAACTGACATCGCTAAAGTCCTCGGAATTGGAGTTGCGGTCATGACCAAAACGTGAGGAGGAAGGGTGTTTTTTTTCCAAAGCTTAGCACGTTGCTTAACTCCAAATCGATGTTGCTCGTCAATAATTGCTAGTCCTAAATTTTTAAATTTAACCTTGTCTTCCAAAACTGCATGTGTGCCAATTAGTATGTCTAATTCGCCATTTTCTAACATTTTATGTATTTCTCTTCTTTCTGAAGTTTTACTTGAACCTGTAAGTTGTTTAATACTGATTTCTAAATCATTGCATAGTTCAATTAATCCATTATAGTGCTGTACTGACAAAATTTCAGTAGGTGCCATTAAGCAAGCTTGAAAACCGTTGTCAAGTGCCATTAACATTGACATTAAGGCGACAATAGTCTTTCCAGAGCCAACATCGCCTTGTAAAAGACGATTCATTTGGGCATTGCTACCTAAATCTGACCTAATTTCTTTAAGTACTCGTTTTTGTGCATTGGTTAATTCAAACGGTAAATGGTTTTTGAAAAACGTATTAAAATGTGTTCCGACGGTTGTAAATGGAAACCCTTTTATTTTAGTTTTATGAATTAAATTTTTGAGAATTAATTGTAATTGTATGTAAAATAACTCTTCAAATTTTAGTCTAAATTCGGCTTTAGAAAGTGCGTTTTGATCCTTCGGAAAATGAACATTTAAAAGGGCTTCAGATTTAGAAATTAATTTGTTTTCTGAGAGCAGTTTTTCGGACAAAGTTTCAACAAATCTACCCTTGGTTTCAAGGAATAAATTTTGCATGATTTTTGTCATCACGCGATTGCTAATTCCTCGGTTTGCTAATTTCTCAGTTGAAGGATAAATAGCTTGCATTGCACTTCGTAAATTAGCTTCGTGTTCTGACAATAATTCGATGTCAGGATGAGGCATATTATACTTATTTGCAAACAGGTTTGTTTTTCCAAAAATGACGTAAGTTGCATTTAATTTTAAACCTTCCTTAATCCATTTTTGACCTCTAAACCAAACCAATTCCATGGTGCCAGTTTCGTCCTTAAAAGTGGCAACTAATCGCTTGCCTCTTTTCTGAGCAATCTCTTCAAATTTTACAATTTTTCCAACAATTTGCACCTCTGCTGCATTGGGTAATAATTGGTTGATTTTGTAATATTTTGTACGATCCAAATATCTATTTGGAAACAGATTTATTAAATCCTGATAGGTATGAATACCCAACTCCTTGCGCAACAAATCTGCACGATTTGGTCCGACGCCTTTTAGGTAATCTATTGGAGTTTGTAAGTTAGTACTCATAGACAACGAAATTAATCTATTTTGATTTAAAGTGAAAGTTAAATTGATTTGCTTTGTGTGTTACAGTTATTGCGCATCGTCACTTCGAGTGATTTGTGAGGCACGAGCAAATTGTATCGAGAAGCTTCAAGAGTAAGGTTTGGTTCTCGATACACTTCTCCTAAGGTCGAAGCATTCGAACTGACGTAGTGTTAATTGGTTTGCGAGTTTTATTGCGCATCGTCACTTCGAGTGATTTGTAAGGTACGAGTAAATTGTATCGAGAAGCTTTAAGAGTAGATTGTGGTTCTCGATACACCTTTCCTGCGTCAAGGCACTCGAACTGAGGAGTTGTGCTTAGTATTATGCTATTATTATCACGTATCGTCACTTCGAGTGTTTTGTGAGGCACGAGCAAATTGTATCGAGAAGCATAAAGAGTAAGGTTTGGTTCTCGATACGCTTCTCCTAAGGTCGAAGCACTCGAACTGACGTAGTGTTAATTGGTTTGCGAGTTTTATTGCGTATCGTCACTTCGAGTGATTTGTGAGGCACGAGCAAATTGTATCGAGAAGCTTTAAGAGTAGATTGTGGTTCTCGATACACCTTTCCTGCGTCAAGGCACTCGAACTTACGAGTTGTGCTTAGTTTTATGCCAATTTTATTATGTATCGAGTTATAAAAAGGAGAATGAATTTTGTTTTCCCTTTAAGGAAATCAAAAGAAAGAGGAGTTAACACATCACAAAAAATTGTATTTTGGTCTAATCCTTGTTTAAATCTATTTATGAGATATCTTTTAGTGCTATTTATTACGTTTTTATGTCTTTCCGCGAAAGCGCAACAAACTGAATTTATCGATTTTATATCTATAAAAGCTGAGGTCGGTTTTGAAAAAGACAATACGGTTAAAGGGAAAGCTAAGTATATTTATAAAGTCTTGAAGCCTTTTGATTCTTTATTTATTGACGCTGTAAATATGGAAATCATTAATTTTTATGATGATCATTATGATCTTGATTTTGAGTATAACGGAAAACAAATTGTATATAAACCAACTTTTAAAGCTAATACGTATCATGAGTTAAATATCGAGTACACAGTAAAGCCTAAAAAAGCACTCTACTTTACAGAAAAAGAAGATTCAAATCAAATCTGGACGCAAGGTCAAGGTAAATATACCAGTCATTGGCTGCCAAGTATTGATGATATGAATGATAAAATTGAATTTGATTTATCAATCACATATCATAAGGATTATCAGGTTATTGCTAACGGTTTGTTAGTTGAAAAAAAAGTCAACGATTCAACTATTACTTGGCATTATGACATGCAAAAACCTATGTCAAGTTATCTTGTAGCATTAGCAATTGGAAAATATGATACACGCGTTATCACATCTAAAAGCGGAATACCAATCGAACTATATTACTATCCTGAAGATTCGTTAAAAGTAGAACCTACCTACCGTTACACCAAACAAATGTTTGATTTTTTAGAAGACGAAATTGGTGTGTCTTATCCTTGGCAAAATTATAAACAAGTACCAGTTAAAGACTTTTTGTATTCTGGTATGGAAAATACTAGTTGTACCATTTTTAGTGATGACTTTATGATTGATGACATTAGTTTTGTGGATAAAAATTACGTTAATGTTAATGCACATGAGCTAGCACATCAATGGTTTGGAGATTTAGTAACAGAAACCTCTGGAACGCACCATTGGTTACAAGAGGGATTTGCGACGTATTACGCATTATTAGCAGAGCGTGATGTATTTGGAGATGATTATTACTATTGGCGACTTTATGAGTACGCAGAGGAGCTAATGGAGCAGCAAAAAGCAGGAGAAGGTACGATGTTATTGGATCCAAAATCTAGTAGCACGACGTTTTATAAAAAAGGTGCTTGGGTTTTACATATGTTACGTGAGCGAGTAGGTGATAAGGCATTTAAAAAAGCTGTTAAAAGTTATTTGAATACGTATGCTTTTAAAAATGTGGAGACTGAAAATTTTATTGTTGAAGTTGAAAAAGCTTCGGGACAGGATTTGACAGACTTTGTTGATCTTTGGTTAAAGTCTAAGCTATTGCCATATGATGTTATGATTGAGGAATTAAAATCGGTTTCGGATGCTGTAAATGGATATTTGCAAATTGATTGTGAGGCGTATTCTTCTAAATGTTCGGACTATTTAACATCTTATTTATTTGATAACGCTAAGATTAAGGTGGTTAGTCAAATGCCAAATAAGATTCAGGCTAAGGATTTTGAAAATTCGGTTAAAGTAAGGCAAGCTATTGCACAACATGTTCGCAAAATTCCGTTGGCATTACAATCGGAGTACGAATCTTTGTTACAAGATAAATCCTATACAACTATTGAGGCTGCACTGTATAACCTCTGGGCTAATTTTCCGCGAAAGCGAAACCTGTATTTAGACCAAACTAAAAAGGTTTACGGTTTTAATAATTATAATGTTAGAGTATTATGGTTAGCGCTAGCTATTGCGACTCCTGATTATGAGTCTAATAATACTGAAGCTTTTTATAATGAATTAGTGCAATACACAGATTCTAAAAACAGTTTTACATTAAGGCAAAACGCATTTGATACTTTGGCTAGTTTAGGTTTGTTTAATGAAAAAGCTTTGGTTAATTTAATAGAGGCTTCAAAACATTATAATTGGAGATTTAAAAGTTTTGCTAAACAACTTTTAGAATTGTTATCTGAAAATGAAAAATATAAATCTATAATTAGTAATTTGCAGGATAACCAAAAACAATAATTTGAAAGCATTAGTTATATCTGGAGGAGGAAGTAAAGGTGCATTTGCAGGTGGCGTTGCGCAACATTTAATAGAGCAGGAAGGTAAAAAGTACGATATGTTTTTGGGTACGTCTACTGGAAGTTTGTTGATTCCGCATTTAGCGACCGGAAACATTGGAAAGCTTTATGATATTTACACGCATGTTAATCAGAATTCTATTTTTAGTATAAATCCATTTGTGATTAAGAAAAAAGGAGACAGAGAATATGTATCGATTAACTATTTTAATACTGCTTTACAATTTATAAAAAGAAAACGAACCTTTGGCGAAAGTAAAAACTTAAAAAAACATATCAAGGAGCATTTTACTAAAGCCGAATATGATATTATCAAAGCCACTAAAGAAGATGTGGTTGTTACGGTTACAAACCTATCTAAAAACAGAGTAGAATATAAGTCTATTAACGATTACAGCTACGAGGAGTTTTGCGAGTGGGTTTGGATATCCTGTAATTATATACCGTTTATGTCATTGGCTATAAAAGATGGTTTTGAGTATGCAGATGGTGGCTTAGGTTGTGTAATACCAATTAGGGAAGCTATTTTACGTGGTGCAACAGAAGTTGATGCTATTGTTTTAGAAAGTGAAAACTTAGAATACAATAAGGTGTTGGGTAAAAACCCGTTCTCGTTAATGATAAACTTGTTTGGTCACTTATTGGATCAAGTAGAAAAGGGAGATATTGCAATTGGTAAACTAGCAGCAAAACACAGAAATGTAAAGTTAAACTTATACTACACACCAACTAAGTTAACAGAAAACTCATTGATTTTTAATAAAAAATTAATGGAAGAGTGGTGGTTGCAAGGGTATTTATACGCGCAAGGTAAATATGATAATCATGATGAGTATAGCTCTACAGTGCCAATACCTTAAATAGTAAATTAATAATTACGCATAAAAAAAAGCCTTATCAATTGATAAGGCTTTTTTTTATTTTTAAATTGGTTACCAGATTTCTCCAACTTCCTTTTTAATATAATGTAAACCAGCATTACTTGGTGCAGGCTTGTCAATCATTTCGCTTAAAATGGTTTCTCTAAGCTTGCTTGCAGAGTCTATTTTATCACTCATTCCTGCTTTTCTTATTAATTGTATGGTTGCACTTTTTGATGCATTTACAATAGTCCAACAGTCATTGCTTAAATAGATTTGTTGTGATAGGTTATGTTCAAATTCTTGTTCGATGTTTTTTATCAATAAATCCTCGTAAGCTTGCTTGTCTGAAGATACAGGTGCCACACGTAACAAAAGTTTGTTTGGAGAGATACGTTCTAAAAACAGTGTGATACGCTCATAAGCCTGTAATCTAACAGGTAAAGACTCTTTACTTAAGGTTTTAACAATATTAAATTTACGACGCTCTTCTTCGTTTTGCATATGTTCTCTAAAAAACAGATAGGCAATTGCTCCTGTAATTATAGAAGGGACTGTATACATTAGTAAGTTTAAAAGCTGTTGTTCCATGGGATAAATTTTAGTTAAGTAACAAACTTAATATGTTTTAAACTATTGTACAAGTAAACTGATAATGTAATAGTAAGAAGTGCTACTTGTTTGTATGGCGTTTTAAATAGAAATAAAAAAAAAGAGGTTTCGATTGAAACCCCTTTAAAGCATTTTAAGCCTTTCCGCCTAGATAACGACAGTCTTTTAAGCTTTGTATTCCGTTAAACGGAACCACAGTTTTTTTGTAACCATATGTGCTGTCTAGCTCTTTAGATAAGTTGTGGTCATCCACATTAACTTCAATATCTGTCATTTTAAATTGGCATGGATGCTCATAACCTGCAGCATGAGTGATTTCGATAAATTCTTTTCTAAAGGTTTTAAAATATTGTGCTAAACGTTCTGATTTTAACGTTGGATCAATTCCGTTTTGCAACCACTTATTTTGTGTTGCGACACCACTTGGACAGGTATTGGTATGACAAACTTGTGCTTGGATACAACCAATACTCATCATGGCTTCTCTAGCAACATTTATACAATCTGCTCCCATAGCAAATGCCATAGCAGCTTTAGCAGGAAAACCTAATTTACCACTACCAATAAATACAATACGCTCGCTTAATCCTTTACTTTGAAACAATTTATATAAATCTCCAAAACCATAAACCCAAGGTAAGCTAACATGATCTGCAAAACTTGGTGGAGCAGCACCTGTACCACCTTCGCCACCATCAACAGTAATAAAATCTGGACCTTTACCAGTTTTTACCATGATATCAGCTAATTCTTCCCATTGTTCTAATTTACCAATAGCAGCTTTAATACCAACAGGTAATCCAGTTTTATCAGCAATAGCTTCTATAAAGTCCACTAATTCTGGGACATTATTAAACGCTTTGTGGTTAGGAGGTGATAATACATCTTTACCAACTTCAACACCTCTGATTTCAGCAATTTGAGGTGTGATTTTTGCACCTGGTAAAACACCACCTTTTCCTGGTTTAGCACCTTGTGATAATTTTACTTCAATAGCTTTAATAAAAGGATTGTCTTCGACTAATTTTACCATTTTATCCATGGAGAATCCACCATCCGCAGCACGTACACCAAAGTATCCTGTGCCAAAATGAAACACAACGTCTCCACCATGACTGTGGTAAGGAGACAAACCACCTTCTCCAGTATTATGGTAAGCTCCAGCAATTTTTACACCTTTGTTTAAAGATTCAACCGCTTTCGCGGAAAGCGAGCCAAAACTCATCGCAGATACATTAATGACAGAACCTGGTCTAAAAGGTTTTTTACGTTTATTATATTCGCCCATAACTTTAGCACAAGGTAAAAACGACATGTCTGCTGCGTGTGGATGATTAGCTTCTACCTTATAAGGCATCATTGCGTTATTAATAAATATATGTTGATGTGCGTATATATCTCTGTCTGTACCAAAACCTTCGTAGTTATTTTCTTTTTTTGCAGACGCATAAATCCAACCACGTTCAATACGATTAAAAGGAAGCTCCTCTCGGTTATTAGCTACAAGATATTGTCTTAATTCTGGTCCAATTTTTTCTAACATATACCTAAAATGTCCAACAATTGGAAAATTATGACTTATCGTATGCTTTTTTTGAACAATGTCTCTAATAGCTATTATAACTAATACTATTATAATCCAAAGCCACCAAGAAATGTTTGAAATCAGGTTTGTTAATGTATCCATGTTTTAAAATCGGTTTTTTTCAAAAGTAACGAATATCTCTATTTTTAGTTACTATTTATCTTACAAATAAATCATAATATTTTTTTGATTTATGAGTAATCTTTGAAGTGTTTGTCTAATTAACTGATAGTTTAATCAATTAAGTTTTCTTAAAGATTTTTAAAAATTGAGGTACTTAAGATTGTTAGTTTTATCTTTATAGTATGAGCATAAAAAGAAAAAAAATAGTAATTGGATTTGTTGCCTTTATAGGTTTGGTAATACTATCGTTAGTAATAGCAAATACTATAGCTAAAAATAAACTTAAAAACTATATCGTTAATTTACCAGAGCATATATCTTTATTGTATGACGATTTAGATGTTAGTCTTTTACAGGGTAATATTACCTTAAAATCCCCTTTGCTAACAGTCAAAGGAAAAACGACAAATCAAATTAATGCTCAGGTTAAATTAAGTAGTTTATCTATTAAAGATTTTAGTTATTGGAACTATTTATTTAATGACAATTTAAAGTTTGATCACTTAAATTTTGATACTCCAAAAGTAACTTATTACCACAACCCATTGGCTGATACAGATCAAGGCAGTGCGTCTGTTTTTAAAAACATAAAAAAAACAATTTACATTAAAAATCTTAGCGTTAATAAGGCTTCAGTTGAGGTTTTTAATGTCAAAAATGATTCCGTTTTATTAAGCACAAACAATCTTGATTTTACAATGTCACAGATTATTGTTGATAATAATTTAGCGTCTTCAAAGCTTTTCGATTTTAAATATAGCACTTTAAGCACTAATAATTTAAAATATCAGATAAGCAAATTTGAAAACTTAAGTGTTGATAAATTAAAAATAGATAATACTATAATGACTTTATCTGGATTTAGTTTAAAAACAAAATATGATAAGGTGGCATTATCAAACGTGATCACCACAGAGCGTGATCACTTTGAATTAGCAACTCCAGAAATACGTATTGAAAATTATGATTTTAAGTTTGATAATACCAAATTATCGGGATTTAGCACAGATAAAATTACCTTTACAAAACCTGATTTAACAATTTACAGAGATAAGTTAGTTGCGGACGACTTAACACAAAAAGACCTATATAGTACAATGCTAAGGTCGCTTAATGTTAAATTAGATATTAAACATATAAATATTGTGGAAGGTAAAATTGTTTACCAAGAAAAAGTTAATCAAGATAAAACAGCAGGTCAGCTTACTTTTAGTGACTTTAATGCAAGCTTAGACCACATAAGTAACACTAAATTAAATCCTAAAAAAACAGAAATTAAAATAGATTGTAACTTTATGCAAAGTACACCACTTAAGGTGGATTGGTCGTTTGATGTTAATGATCCTAATGATGGCTTTGTTTTTAAAGCAAATTTAGGAGACTTACAAGCAGACCATTTAAACCAATTTATGCAACCTAATTTAAATTTAAAATTAGAAGGTAATTTAATGCAAACACTGTTTACAATAGATGGAAATGCTACAACCTCTAATGTGGATTTAAAAACAAAGTACACTAATTTTGATATTATTTTACTTAAAGAAAACGGTAACGAAAAAAATAAAATACTATCCAAAATAATAAACATTTTTGTTTCAAAGGATAGCAAAGACGCTAAAGATAACTTTAGAAACAGCAATACTAAAACAGTAGAACGCGACAATACTAAATCAATATTTAATTTTGTTTGGAAAAATGCTCAAGCAGGTTTAATCTCTGCTATGGCAGGTGACGGTAAAAAAGATGATTGATTGTTTATAATTAATAACAAATCTTTAGAGTAAAAACAGAGGGTTTGGTTAATTTTGCTTTTTTAAAAAAGAATAAAAATTGGAGAAATATTTAAGTCAGTTAAACGAAGCACAATACGCGCCAACAGTTCAAAAAGAAGGACCTATGATAATTATCGCAGGTGCAGGTTCTGGAAAAACACGTGTGCTAACCTATAGAATAGCCTATTTAATGAATCAAGGTGTAGACTCTTTCAACATCTTAGCATTAACCTTTACAAACAAAGCAGCCAAAGAAATGAAAGGCAGAATAGCCGAAATTGTAGGTGCAAGTGAGGCTAAAAACTTGTGGATGGGAACTTTTCACTCGGTTTTTGCAAAAATATTACGTTTTGAAGGTCACCATTTAGGTTATCCAAGTAATTTTACTATTTATGATACTCAAGATTCTCAAAAATTAATGGGTAGTATAATTAGAGAAATGGGTTTAGACAAAGACTTGTATAAAACCAAGCAGGTATACAGCAGGATTTCTTCTTACAAAAATAGTTTAATTACAGTCAAGGCATATTTTAATAATCCAGAATTAATGGAAGCTGATGCTATGGCTAGGCGTCCAAAAATGGGAGAAATCTATCAAGCTTATGTGGAGCGTTGCTTTAAAGCAGGAGCAATGGATTTTGATGATTTATTACTTCGTACTAACGAGCTGTTAACGCGTTTTCCTTCAGTTTTAGCGCAATATCAAGATAAGTTTAGATATATATTAGTGGATGAGTACCAAGATACAAACCACAGTCAATATTTAATTGTACGTGCTTTAGCAGATCGTTTTCAAAACATTTGTGTGGTAGGTGATGATGCACAAAGTATTTACGCCTTTAGAGGAGCAAACATTAGTAACATCTTAAATTTCCAAAAGGATTATGAAGATGTAAAAATGTACCGATTAGAACAAAATTACCGTTCTACAAAAAATATAGTAGGAGCAGCAAACTCTGTAATAGAGCATAACCAAACTAAATTAGATAAAATAGTTTGGACTGCAAATGTGGATGGACCTAAAGTGCAAGTGCATCGCAGTTTAACAGATGGTGACGAAGGTCGTTTTGTGGCTAGTGCCATTTGGGAGACAAAAATGACAGACCATGTGCCAAATAGTGATTTTGCGATTTTATATCGTACCAATTCACAATCACGTGCAATGGAGGAAGCTTTGCGTAAAAGAAGTATTCCGTATCGTATATATGGTGGTTTGTCTTTTTATCAAAGAAAAGAAATTAAAGATGTTACAGCATATTTACGTTTGATTTTAAATCCATCTGATGAAGAGGCCTTAAAACGTGTTATCAATTATCCTGCACGTGGTATTGGTCAAACAACCATAGATAGATTAATGGTTGCAGCTAATGAGTCTGGTAAAACTATTTTTGGATTATTGGAAAACATTGATAGTACAGATATAAATATAAATGGAGGTACAAAAAATAAGCTAAAAGACTTTGTCACGCTTATTAAAAGTTATCAGGTAATGAATCAAACAGCAAATGCTTTTGATTTAGCAGAGTATGTAACTAAAACTAGTGGTTTAATAAAAGAGTTTAATAAAGACAATACTCCAGAAGGTGTCACGCGTTTAGAGAATGTCGAAGAATTATTAAATGGTATAAAGGATTTTGTCGAAGGACAAATGGAAATTGCAGACTCTAAAGATGATTTAGCCGAGTTTTTAGAAGATATCGCATTAGCAACCGATCTTGATGGAGACAAAGGAGATCCAGATCATGTAGCGTTAATGACTATTCACTCTTCAAAAGGATTAGAGTTTAGTAATGTCTTTATCGTTGGTTTGGAAGAAGACTTGTTTCCAAGTGCAATGAGTATGAATACAAGAAGCGAGCTTGAAGAAGAGCGTCGTTTATTCTATGTAGCTTTAACCAGAGCAGAGAAAAAAGCATATCTAACCTATGCGTTATCGCGTTATCGTTGGGGAAAATTAGTAGACTCAGAACCAAGTAGATTTATTGAAGAAATTGACGATCAATTTTTAGACATTATAACACCAATAGAAGAGCGTCGCATTAATCCAATGCTGTCTGCAGATATCTTTGGCGATACACCACCTAATAAAGTAAGATTTAAAAAACCAATGCAACCTAAATTGAAGAAGAAAGACAAATCTAAGCCAGTAAATTTTGAAATTAGCGCTCCTAAAAAACTTAAAAAGGCTTCAGAAGTTAAGCCTTCAGCAGAAGCAAATCTGTTTGATGGAGATTTAGCAGTAGGTAATCGCGTTAAACATTTAAAATTTGGTAGAGGTGATGTTTTAAGTATCGAAGGTAAAGGTGGAGATGTTAAAGCTGAAATTGATTTTGAATTTGGAGGAAAGAAAAAGCTTTTACTACGTTTTGCAAAATTAGAGCTTATAGGATAATATTTAAAAAATTTATTATGGCAGACTTTATCAGAATTTATGAAGAAAATCCAAATCCTAAGGAAATTAAAAAGGTAGTAAACATCCTTAAAAAAGGAGGTCTTATTATTTATCCCACAGATACGGTATATGGTTTAGGCTGCGATATTACTAACTCAAAAGCTTTAGAGCGTATCGCTAGGATTAAAGGTGTAAAGTTAGAAAAAGCTAATTTTTCTTTTATTTGTCATGACCTTAGTAATTTATCAGATTATGTAAAGCAAATTGATAGTACAACTTTTAAAATATTAAAACGTGCTTTGCCAGGACCATACACTTTTATTTTACCAGGATCCAAAACGTTGCCAGCAGCTTTTAAAAAGAAAAAGGAGGTAGGTATAAGAGTGCCAAATAACGCTATCGCATTAGAGATTGTTAAGGCATTAGGTAATCCAATTGTGTCCACATCAATCAGAGATGATGACACAATTTTAGAGTATACCACAGATCCTGAATTGATTTTAGAAAAATGGGATAACCTAGTAGATTTAGTTATTGATGGTGGTTATGGAGGTAACCAAGGATCAACAATTATTGATTTGTCAGGTGAACAACCTGAAATAATAAGGGAAGGAAAAGGTAGTATTGAGATTTTTTAGAGCATATTTTTAATAATTCAGACTATTAACTCTTTTAATACTATCGATTTTCAAACTCATGATTTTTAAACGATAAGATTTTAAACAAAAAAAGCCCAACCGAAAGGTTGGGCTTTTTTATTCTAATAAAAAGAATTAGTTCTCTTTAGATAAACTTTTCATTTCAGTTTCAATCATTTCGTAAAACTGATCAATCTTAGGTAAGATGTAAATCTTAGTTCTTCTGTTGATTGCTCTGTTTTCTGCCGTATCATTTGATACTAAAGGTAAATGATCACCACGTCCAGCTGCAATTAATTGTTGAGGTTTAACACCTAAGTCTTGTAAAGCTCTAACAATAGCTGTACTACGCTTAACACTTAAATCCCAGTTGTCAACTAATACACCACCTTTGTTGTATGGTACGTTATCTGTATGACCTTCTACCATTGCTTCAAAGTTTGGCTTTCCATTAATAACTGTTGCTACTTTTCCTAAGATTTCATTAGCTCTAGTTGTAATGTTATAGCTTCCACTCTTAAATAATAACTTGTCTGATAAAGAGATAAAAACAACGCTTTTTTCAACATTGATTTCGATGTCTGGATCGTTTAATCCAACTTCTTTCTTTAAACTAGTTACTAAAGCTAGTGTTACACTATCTTTTTTAGTTAAAGCATCTTGTAATCTTGTAATTCTTAAGTCTTTTTCTTTTAAGCTTTCTAAAGATTTTTCAACGTTTTTAGCGCCTTGAGCGGTTAACATTGTCATATCTTTTGTGCTTTCAATCAATGCAAGATTATTTGCTTTCATGTCTGCTAAACGAGCTTGTAATTCTGCTAAACGCGCTGCAGATGCTGCTTCGTCAGCTAAACAAGAGTTAAGTTTAACAGTTGCTGTGTTTAATAAATCCTGTGTTTCTTTTTGTTTTGCTTCTAATGCAGCAAATTCTTTTTTAGACACACAAGAGCTTAATAATAGTAGTGCACCTGCACTAAATAAAAGGATTTTTTTCATAATTTTTAAATGATAAATTAAATTTATACACACCAAAAGTATAAATAATTAAAATGTTAAAATACGCTTTAACAAAACTTTTGCTAAAACTAAAAGCAAATAAGGTTTAAAACTGACGGTTAAAATTTAATATAATAATTAAAATATTTAATCAGCTAATAATCAGCATTTTGTTTGGATAAGTAAAGCGTAAATAAAATATCGTTTAGTTTTTAATTATTCTATTTTTTTAATAAAAACTTACTTGATAAAGGTTTTTTTATTTAAAACAAAATAGTTGTAAACTATTGATTTTGTCTGGTAATAGCCAGTTTTTTGCGAGATTGCTTTTCGTTTTTTTAGTAGCTTAGGTAAATGTTTGTAAAAAGATACATGTGCTTTTAAAATTGCTATTAAATGGTTAGGCTTAAATTCTATTAAAAATTTTAAGGCAGCAATACCATCAAGTACTAATCTTACAAAAATTAATAATGCAATATATCCTTTGGCGTTTTTAGTTAAAGTAAACAAACTGTTTCTAAAATTTAGATAGGTTTTTTTTGGACTACTTGCGTTTAAGGTTGCTCCACCAACGTGATACACAGTACTATTATTAATGTATTTGGTTAAATAACCCTTGTTAAACGCTCTCCAACATAAATCAATTTCTTCCATATGGGCAAAATAGGATTCGTCAAATCCTTGTAAAGCCTTAAATGTAGATTGTCTAATAAATAAGCAAGCACCTGATGCCCAAAAAATGGTTTCGTTTTGGTACTGATTGGTATCAACTTCAATTGTATTAAAAATACGACCTCTACAATATGGATAGCCATATTTATCTATATAACCTCCAGCAGCTCCAGCGTATTCAAACTTTTCTTTGCTTTTGTAATCTAAAATTTTAGGTTGTATAATGGCTGTTTCAGGTTGCTCTTTAAATGTTTTTAAAATAGGGACTAACCAATTAGGCGTAACTTCAATATCGCTATTTAATAAGCAATAAATATCTTCTTTAACAAAAGGTAAAGCATCATTATAGCCTTTTACATAGCCTCCATTTTCTGAGTTTTGAATAATTATAACCTCAGGATAGTTTGTTTTAATAAATGTTACAGAATTATCAGTTGACGCATTATCAGCCACATAAATGGTTGCATCTTTAGAGTATGCAATAACAGATGGTAAAAATTGCTCAAGCAATGCGCTTCCATTCCAGTTTAATATAACGACTGCTATTTTCAAATTTTTTAAAGGCGTTTTGGTTTTTTTATTTATGCTTTAGACTAAACAAAAACTAGTGTTCTTGATAATCTGGTATGTCTTTTAAAAAGTGATACTGTTCTGCTTTAAAATCCATACTGCAATAATAGTGATTAATACCATTTGTTACCATCAAATAGGTTGCATTTAATGCCAAATTATAACGTGCTATTTGGTCAAAAGTGTTTTGTTTGATTTCTATTTTAGGCGCTTTACATTCTACAATTAAATGTATGCTTCCGTCAGTATTAAAAATAACAATGTCATAACGCTTTTTTAAATCGTTGACTTTTAGTTCTTTTTCGACATTAATCAAAGAGATTGGATATTTTTTAACTTCTATTAAGTAATGTACACAATGTTGTCTTACCCATTCTTCAGGTTGTAAGACCATAAATCTTTTACGTATAACATCAAAAATAGATACTTTATTTTCGTTATTTTTGAATCGAAACACAAACTTTGGAAAGTTTAACTCTTGCATTTAATGGTATTCGGTTTTTTTCAAAGTTAAACTTCAAAAGTCAAAAACCAAATTTTTAAATTTTTTTCCTTTGGACGAAGTCAAACAGTTAGTTACTGATATAAAAAATAAGCAGCTTAAACCTATCTATTTATTAATGGGTGAGGAGGCTTATTACATTGATAAAATCTCAGATTACATCGAAAAAACCGTTTTAACGGAAGAGGAGCGAGGCTTTAACCAAATGGTGTTATATGGTCGTGATATTAGCGTGGACGATATTGTAAGTAATGCTAAGCGTTACCCTATGATGGCAGATCGTCAAGTGGTGATTGTTAAAGAAGCTCAAGATTTATCTAGGACAATTGATCAATTAGCAGATTATGCCAAAAACCCACAACCTACAACGGTTTTAGTTATTTGTTATAAATACAAATCTGTAGACAAACGTAAAGCGGTTTACAAAGCTATTAAAAAGTCAGGTCAAGTTTTTGAAAGTAAAAAGCTTTACGAAAACCAAGTACCAGATTGGATAAGTCGTGTGTTGTCACCAAAAGGCTATTCTATAACTCCAAAAGCATCACAAATGTTAGTGGAGTTTTTAGGTACAGATTTGAGTAAATTAAGTAATGAGTTAAACAAACTACAAATAGTCTTACCAAGAGACACACAGATTACTCCTGACCATATCGAAGAAAATATAGGTATTAGTAAAGACTATAATAACTTTGAGTTACGTAAAGCTATTGGTGCAAAAAATACTGCTCAGGCTTTTAAAATTGTCCATTATTTTGCAGAAAACCCAAAGGATAATCCAATGGTCTTAACTGTATCTTTATTGTTTAGCTTTTTTTCTCAATTATTGCATTTACATGGAATGTCTGATAAAAACCCTCGAAGTGTAGCCTCTGCATTGCGTGTTAACCCATATTTTGTAAACGAATATATAGAGGCTTCACGCAATTATCCAATGCGAAAAGTTAGTCAAGTTATTGCTATTTTACGCGAGTTTGATGGTAAAAGTAAAGGTGTTGATAGTAATGCTGTGCCACAAGGTGATTTGCTTAAAGAGATGTTAGTTAAGATTATGTACTAACATTTATTTAAAACTTTAAAAAACATCATGAAACCATATTATATAATCGCAATAGTGCTTTTAAGCTTTTCTTGTAAGACTGTACAAACACTTCCAGATCCATTAGCAGCAGGTTGGGAAGGACATAAAGTGTGCAAAGTATTACAAGACACAAAAAAACAGCGCATATTAAAATGTACGTTTCCACCTAATGTTGGTCATGAGAAGCACTATCATAAACCACATTTTGGTTATACCTTAGCAGGAAGCACTTTTCAAATAACAGATGCTACAGGTACACGTACTATTCCTGTAAAAACAGGAGTGACTTGGTCTAAATCTGAAATTAGCCAGCATCAAGTACTAAATGTTGGAGATAGTACTGCAATATATTTAATTATAGAACCCAAATAGTTAATTTTTTTAACGAAGCTAAATGGGTTTTAACACTTCCATATTATTATTTAACACTTGATATTAAATCGAAGTTAAACAGGTTTTGTAATTCGTCTAAGGCTATTAATTATAGTACTTTAGAGGTAAATCGAATTATTAATAACAAAAACCAAAAAATAAAATGGAAAACTTAGAGAGAAAGAAAGTTGCAATTTTAGCAACCAATGGATTTGAAGAAAGTGAATTAAAAGAACCAATGAATGCTTTAAAAGAAGCAGGAGCAGATGTACATATCGTCTCTGAAAAATCAGGACAAATAAAAGGTTGGGCAGACGGAAACTGGAGTAACAGTTATGAAGTAGATAAGACCTTAGATCAAGTGTCTCAAGACGATTATAATGCACTAGTATTACCAGGAGGAGTCATTAATCCTGATACTTTAAGAAGAAATGAAGATGCAATTAGATTTATTAAATCGTTTTTTGCTAATAAAAAACCAGTAGCAGCTATTTGCCATGCACCTTGGTTGTTAGCTGAAGCAGGTGTATTGCAAGGACGTAAAGTAACATCATTTAGCTCTATTAAAAGAGATTTAGTAAATGCAGGAGCCATGTGGGAAGATAGCGAAGTAGTGGTAGATGAAGGATTAGTCACAAGTCGTAATCCAAACGATTTGCCAGCTTTTAATAAAAAATTAATAGAAGAAGTTTACGAGGGTAAACACAATATGCAAACTGCATAATCTATTTACAGATTGAATATAAAAGCCAACCGTTAAGGTTGGCTTTTTTTATGTTTTAATTTTAAACTACATATCTTCTAATTCAGTAGTATAATCGTATTGTAAATCTTCATGTAATGCTAATATTTTTTTAGTAATCGCCTCAATGTTTCGGTCATACAGATTAGTTAAGGTTGTGTTTCTAGAAATAGACGGTTTCATTGTTTTTAACTTTTTGCAAAAGTACAGCAGTAATTCAACTTCAGTTTCTTTATTAAGCGAGTATCTAATATATTTTTTCGTGTTTCGTAAAATCTTTCTAACACTCTTTTTTATATAAAAAAAGCTATCTGTATTTATTAGTTCAAATTGTTCGTCTATTTCAGCTTTGACGGTTTCAATATAACCAGCTTCACTATCTGCTTCAAATAATAAATAGGTAAGCAGCTCTTTGTTTTCTTTTTTAAAACGTGATAATCTTAAACATAGTTCTGCCAATTCTTCGTTGGTTTTATGTTTTAACTCTTTTCGGATCGTAACAACAGATACAGCTTTCATTTAAATTCTATAGTGTTTTTTTATAGTGCGTTTGACTACATACAGGCGTACAATACCTATTATTAAAATAATAGGAGCTATTGCTATTAATATGATACCATACGTTTTTAAATCTGCTAGTAAATCTAATTTAAGTATAGTAATTCCTGTACCTAAAATAACTAAAAAAGTTCTAAAATAAGCCAAAAAAGTACGTTCGTTGGCTAATTTGGTACGCTCAATAGCTAGCCAATCGCGTGTTGTTAAATCGGTTTGTTCTATCATAATTTTTAAATAGATTTTAAAGGTATAAAAAAAGGAGTCATTTACTCTAGCTAATGCCTATTGTCTGCATAATTTCATTTATATATTTTATTTTTTGCAATTTAACGACTTGTTAATAATACTTTAAGTCTGGTTTAACACTGTTTAGTCATTGATATTTTATCTTTAAGTAAACCAAAAAAAAAGAAATTGATATGCCATTTATTACAAACAAAAACACAGCAGAAACCGTAGATATTTTTTATGAAGATTATGGAAGCGGACAACCAGTCATTTTAATTCATGGTTGGCCATTAAGTAGAAAATCATGGGAACATCAAGTGTGGAAAATCGTAGAATCAGGTTATAGATGCATTTCCTACGATAGGAGAGGCTTCGGAATAAGTAGTACACCTTGGAATGGATACGACTATTCTGCATTAGCTAGCGATTTAGAACAAATTATTGCTCAGTTAGATCTTGAAGATGTGATTGTTGTAGGATTTTCAATGGGAGGAGGAGAAGTTGTAAGATATTGTACAGATTTTGGCACAGATAAAATTGCCAAAGCAGCTTTAATAAGTAGTATTATACCTTTAGTTAAGCAAAAAGAGGATAATCCAGATGGTGTCTCTGAAAGGGATTTACAAGGTATTCAAGATGCTTTAGAAGAAGACAGAGTAGGGTTTTTAAAAGAATTTTCTAAAGGATTTTATAATTTTGAAGACAATAAAGACAAGGTTAGTCAAGCACAATTAGACTATGATTTTGTTGTAGCTTCACACGCTTCGCCAAGAGCCACAATCGAAACTGCTAAAGCATGGATGCATACAGATTTTAGAGATGAATTAAAAAATGTAAATGTGCCAACTTTAATTGTACATGGTGATAGTGATAACACTGTCCCAATTGAAACGTCTGCTAATCAAGCAGCAAAAGGTATTACAGATAATGTGTTTAAAGTCATTAAAGGTGCACCTCATGGTTTAAATATTACCCATAAGGACCAATTAAATACTATTTTAATTGATTTTCTAAAATCGTAAATGGTAACTAATATATAAGTAAAAAGCTCATCTAATTTTATAGATGAGCTTTTTTATTTAGTATATAGCGTTTGACCAATTATCTTAACTTAGGAAAACGACTAGGATTAGACTCGTGCATAACCGCATAAACTGCTTCAAAAACATCTTCTGTTGAAGGTTTAGAGAAGTAATCTCCATCTGTACCATAAGCTGGTCTATGTGGTTTAGCAGCTAATGTTTTAGGTTGGCTATCTAAATGCTTATATGCATTTTGAGTGTTAATTATTTGATCTAATATATATGCGGATGCTCCACCAGGAACGTCCTCATCTATAACCATTAAGCGGTTGGTCTTTTTGACACTGTTTACAATGTCGTGATTAATATCAAAAGGTAGTAAAGATTGTATGTCAATAATTTCTGCATCAATACCAACTTCAGCTAGTTCTTTGCCAGCTTGTTGAACAATTCTTAAAGTTGATCCATAAGATACTAAAGTAATATCTGCACCTTCCTTGATAGTTTCAACAACTCCAATAGGTGTTGTAAACTCTCCAATATTAGATGGTAATTTCTCTTTTAATCTATAACCGTTAAGACACTCTACAATTAAGGCAGGCTCGTCACTTTTTAAAAGTGTATTGTAAAAACCTGCAGCTTTGGTCATGTCTCTTGGTACCAATACATGAATCCCTCTAACTAGATTTAAAACGCCACCCATTTGCGAACCTGAATGCCAAATACCTTCTAGTCTATGTCCACGAGTACGAATAATTAATGGTGCTTTTTGACGACCTTTTGTTCTGTAACGCAAGGTTGCTAAATCATCGCTAATTATTTGTAAAGCATATAGGATATAATCTAAATACTGAATTTCGGCAATTGGACGTAAACCACGCATAGCCATACCAATACCTTGGCCTAAAATGGTCGCTTCTCTAATACCAACATCAGCAACGCGTAATTCGCCATATTTTTCTTGTAAACCTTCTAATCCTTGATTAACATCTCCAATGTTACCAGCATCTTCTCCAAATACTAAAGTTTCAGGATATGTATTAAAGATAGCATCAAAGTTTTCTCTTAAAATAACACGTCCATCAACATCTTCAGTTTTACTGTCGTAAGTTGGTTTAATTTCTTTTATATGAATCGCAGAAGTTGAACTTTCGTTATGTAAATCAGAACTATACAAGGGTTGTACCTTGGTAAAAAAGGTGTCAATCCAGTCTAATAATTGTTGTTTTTCTGAAGAATTTTCAGCAATAACATAACGCAACGCTTTTCTAGCAGCAGATACAGAGTCTTTTCTGTTAGGCTCTCCAATAGCACTTAAATCGTTTGCAATTTTTTCAATAAACACTTTATTAGAACTAGCGTTAGCAACATTTTTTAATAGCGCTACTAAATCTTCTTTTTCTGTCAAAGCAGGTTTTAAATAATTAGTCCATGCAGCTTTTTTAGCATCTCTAACTTGCTTTTTAATGTTTTTTTCAATGGTTTGTAATTCTTCGTCAGTTGCAATGTTGTTTTCTATTAACCAAGCACGCATTTTAAGATTACAATCGTTATTAGCTTCCCACTCTAAACGGTCTTTATCTTTGTAACGCTCATGCGATCCTGAGGTCGAGTGACCTTGTGGTTGTGTAAGCTCGTTAACATGAATTAAAACAGGTACGTGTTCTTCTCTTGCTATTTTTGCAGCTTCTTCATAGGTCGCTATTAAATTAGCATAATCCCAACCTTTAACTCTTAGGATTTCATAACCATTATTGTCTTTATCACGTTGAAATCCTTTTAAGATTTCAGAAATATTTTCTTTTGTTGTTTGGTGTCTTGCATGTACAGAGATTCCGTATTCATCATCCCAAACGCTTATTACCATTGGTACTTGTAATACACCAGCAGCATTAATAGTTTCAAAAAACAAACCTTCACTTGTACTTGCGTTTCCTATAGTTCCCCAAGCAATTTCATTACCATTTACAGAAAAATTGGTCGTATCAATACCTTTAACATTTCTGTAAATTTTTGATGCTTGCGCTAAACCTAATAATCTTGGCATTTGACCTGCTGTAGGTGAGATGTCAGAACTTGAGTTTTTTTGCTGAGTTAGATTTTTCCAATTTCCGTTTTCATCCACACTATGCGTTGCAAAATGTCCACCCATTTGTCTTCCTGCAGACATAGGTTCTTGCGATAAATCTGTATTGGCATATAATCCAGCAAAAAACTGCTGAATTGTTAGCTCGCCAATAGCCATCATAAAGGTTTGATCACGATAGTAACCTGATCTAAAATCTCCGTTTTGAAAAGCTTTAGCCATAGCTAATTGAGGGACTTCTTTACCGTCACCAAATATTCCAAATTTAGCTTTTCCGGTTAACACTTCACGACGTCCTAATAGACTACATTCACGACTGGTTACAGCGATGTGGTAATCTTTAAGAACTTCAGTTTTAAAATCTTCAAAAGACAAGTCTTTTTTATTGTTAACTTTTGTTTGCATGTGTAAGGAATTATTTGAAACAAATTTAATCAAAAATTGTCGGTTTAGCAATATCAAAAAATCTTAAAAAAATGTGAATTATTCAATAATTAAGCATTAAGCAGGGTTATTTAATAAATTAATCGCAAAAAAGACTAATCTGCTAAGAATTTATTAATACCAACGTCTAGTAAATAGACCTAATAAAGTTTTTGGAGATAGGGTAACTATAAACCTAATTTTTTCGTCATAATTAGGTTGTCCTATTTCCCAACCTAAGTTAGAGTAGACCGGAAAGTATAGCTCAAAATAATCTTCGACAAGATTTAATCTAATACCAGAATCATAAACAAATTCTGGACTAAAATTTTGATTTTTTATAACTCCAGCATCACCATAAAGCATAATATATCTCCAAAGTGTTGCGCTTGTGTTAACGGTTGTCATCCATTGGTTGGCAAAAGGCTGAGATAGTTTTGATTTAAATCCACCTTCGGCTATTATAATTTGTTGACTTAATACTCCAGTTTGTTCGCTTCGACCTAAATAATTATAGTCAAATAAATAGTCTGTGGGTCTGTCTAAAGCAAAACTAAAAAAGTCAGAATCTTGATACGTATCATTGTATAAAAACAAACCAGAAAAAACGCGTAAATTAAACTGTTTATTGCGTTCGTTTAGGTTTCTAAACTCTAACGTAGCAGATATTTTACCAAAGTTTTTAGCTACTTGTAGATCTGTAAATAATGACGCGTAGTCTTTTAAATTATTGTCTACAAGACCATATTTAGCATTAAAAACAGAGTATTTTGGTTCTCCATCAGTTTCAAATTCTCCTGTTGGATCAACTTCTCTATTTATATTTATATATCTAAAAGATAAAAACTCACGTTTATTGTCTCTTAAATCTTTATGGTTTCTAAAATTATAATCAATAAAAGGTGTAAAAGAGGTGTAGCTTAAGTTTGGTGCATAATTGTAATAGTTACCAGATAATCCATAGCGTGTTCTAAAATTGTCTGTACCTTCTGGTCTAGCATTATAAATCAAGGAGGCACTACCAACAACTTGATTACTTTTAAATCCATATTTAGGACTTAATTTGTATAGAAAGCGTTTACTTAAAAGGGTCTTATTGTATAGTTTTAAACCAGGAGATAGTCCATCATAAAAATTATAGTCAAACTCTGGCATAAAAAAGACTTGGTTATAGTTTGGGTCTTCAATGTCTTTAAATAATCTAAATTGTAAAGGTTTATTGGTTAGAAAAAAGCCATTTAACTTTTTAAAATTGTTACGTTGGTTAAATTCTGGGATGATATTATCATAATTTAACGCTAATTGGTCCACGTCTTTATTTGCTATTGTAATGGTTTTATTACCATTAAAACCATCAATCCAAAACTTAGAGGTAATACTATCGTTTTCTAAAGTAAAAAGCGAAACAGGCATTTTATTATCCCTTAGGTTTTTAAGAGTAATTTTAATAGAGTCCTCTGATTTTTTTATCTTTTTGATTTTAAAATCTATCTTTTTACTTGTGCTAACATAGTCTTCAAAAAACCAATCAATATTTTTAGGAGTTTTAGATCTAATTATAGTTTCAAAATCTGCTGGTGTTGTACGTTTTAATTTAGATTGTTTAACAAAATCACTTAAAGTTTTAGAGACTACGGAGTCACCTATGTAATCATCCAAGTAATTTAATCCAATTGCTGCTTTGTATTTGTTAGAAATGTTTTTGTTGAATTTTAATAACGAGTCCTTAGCCATACCAATAGGTTGGTCAATATTTGTACGTGCCATGTGCATGTACAAAAACGAATATTGGTCATTAAAATTTAAGTCTGCTGCATGAAACGCTCTTACTCCCCAGACATTAGCTAGTTTTCCTAATATTTTTTGGTTAGGATAAAAGTTTTCGACGTATTTCATTAAATAATACACCTGAATACCATCTAGTAACCACTGTTCTTTTCTTGGGTTTATTAACAAAGTGTTTTCTAAATATACCTTTAATGTGGTTTTAAGTAATTTTAATTCATATTGAAACGTGTCCTCAAAAGGTCTTACAAAATCAGGAAGTAAATTAAGACCGTAAATAGGGTCTTTTTTGTAATCAATCCAAGTTAATAATACTTTTTCATGTGGATAATCACCTAGGTTTTTGGTAATAAATTGTGCAACTCGATCGGATGCTAATGCCACTTCAGTAGGTTCTAGATTTTCAGTATCAATATTTGATTCAATATTAAAAAAATCTGTCTCAACTGTCTTGTAATCGTTGTTTTGTACTAGAGATAATTTAGAGTTTATTCTATTTTCACCTTTAAAAGTAGTGGTTGTAACAGTTCCAACTTCATTATTTAAAATATTTAATTCAGATATTGGCGTAAAATTATTTGGATAGGTAAGTTTAAGGGTAATATTTGCAGGTTCTACAAATAAATCTTCTAAATCTTTATTACTGTAGTAATGCCAAGATCCATCAAACACAGCAGGCGTAATATACCAAAAGCGTAGGTTGTAATCACCAAAGTCATTGACACCATATCTTGTAAATTTATTATGAGGTATTTGAACAATATAGGTAAGTGTAATATTATAAGATTGATTGGGTTGTAAAGGTGTGTTAAGAGCTACCTTAATAACATCTGGGTGTTTAGCTAAACGTTCAAAAAACGTGGTTTGATTAGATTGTTTAATACTAGTTAATGCAGTAAAACCACGATCTTCATTATTTGCAAAATGAAACGTTGTTTTAAACTCATCTGCAAAACGCTCGGCAAGTGGAGTGGTTTTTGAAGAATAGCTATGACTCCAATCGTTTAAATAGATGGTGTCTAAAACCGTATTACTATTATTTTTATATTGTATAATTTGCGTTACGTTTATGCTATTTTTTTTAGTATCAAAAACAGCCTCAATGTCAATAGTATTTTGGCTTAAAGCCGAAATACTAAATAGTATAAAACAAATAAAAATATAATAGTTTAGCTTCAATTGACTTTTACAAACTTTAAAGGTTGAACATTAATATTGTTAAGTGAAATGTAATATATTCCGTTTGATAAATACGAAATATCAACGTTAATAGTTTTGTCGTTTATAAAAATTGTTTTTACAACTTGACCTAACGTGTTGTAAATCTTTAGGTTATTGTCGTTTTTAAGCGATGCGTTAATTTTTAAATTTAATAAACTTGAAACCATATTGGATCCAATGATCTCGAAAACTGGTTTTTTAACTACCACATCAGGTACGTTTAAAAAGTTTTGATTGGTTTCAATATTTAAAGTAACGGGAAGATGGTCGCTAAAATTGTGTAAAGACTCTCTAATACTTTCTGAAAACAAAACACCAGAACAATCGCTACTATTTATTGCGCTATTCCAGCAATTTGGGTTGTTATTGTTACCATATACTTGATAACTATTTGGTGTAAATTGTAATTCCGGATTATTAGTTAAAGAAGTACTAGTTAGTATAAAGTCAAACCTGTCATCAAAACCTCCTGTAGTACCACCAAGTCCTGTTGCTGTCCTTGTAGACTGTGTAAAAACATCTACATAACTTTGGTTATTGTGCCAACTACCCATCCTGTTTGCTGGATCTATAAAGGTGATATTGTTTGTAGGATTGATAAACTCTTGAAAAGCAGGTTCGGAATTTGTGTACACATTAAAATCTCCTGCTAATAAAAAATAATCATTACTTGAAAAAGTGGATAAGTAAGTTGTTAAATCCTGAGCCATTTGAAAACGTAATTGCTGATTTGCAGTACCACTTGATGCTTTTAAGTGACACACAATCACGTTTAAATATATTGGGTCTGTGTCCTGAGTAAGTGTGTTTAACTTTAATTGATAATGATTAAAGTCTCGGTAAATTGTAGTGACTTGATTTTGTCCTTCTAAACTAAACTTAGAACTGTCAAAATAAATTAAGTTTTGTAAATCGTTTTGGTCTCCTAAATTATTATCACTAGAGTTAAGTACAAAATTAGCCATTTGATAATTGACATTAATGCTTTGTTGCATCATGTTTAAAATAGCATTTGCTCCAGAGCTATTATTAAGCTCACAAACCATAAAAAGATCTGGCTGATAATTGGATAATATAATGTCTAGCTCGTCTAAGCGATCACTAGCAGGCTCTTGAAGCGGAAAGTTTAATAAATTATAAAACATAGTTTTAAAGGTGTCTTGTGCATAGACACCTGAAAAACTAAGTAGTATTAATAAGTATAATGTTTTTTTTATCATTAACTGTTTTAGAAATTAGGACTTAATCCATAATCCTTATAGAAGTTGTCTAAAATATCTACAACCTCTTCAGCAGAATCGACTAAATGTATTAAATCTAAGTCACCTTCGCTAATATTTGCAAAACTATCTAAAAGGGTAGTTTTAACCCATCCCATTAAACCTTCCCAAAAGTCAGTACCTACAAGTATAATTGGGAATTTTTCAATTTTATTAGTTTGTATTAACGTAATGGCTTCAAACAATTCGTCTAAAGTTCCAAATCCACCAGGCATTACTACAAATCCTTGGCTGTATTTAACAAACATTACTTTTCTAACAAAAAAGTAGTCAAAGTCTAAACTTTTATCAGAATCGATATATGGGTTGTCATGTTGCTCAAACGGTAATTCAATATTTAATCCAACAGATGTACCACCTGCTAAATGTGCACCTTTATTACCAGCTTCCATTATACCAGGTCCACCACCTGTAATTACACCATATCCAGCATCGACTATTTTTGAAGCTATATTTTCTGCTAATTTGTAATATTTATGGTCAGGCTTAGTACGTGCTGAACCAAAGATTGAAACAGAAGGTCCTATGGCGCTCATCTTTTCAAAACCATTTACAAATTCTCCCATGATTTTAAAAATCGCCCAAGAATCATTTGTTTTTTTCTCATTCCAACCTTTTGGATGTTTTTCTTCTCTCATTATATAACTGTTTATTTTCTATTTATTAGTGTTTAAATATTGGTCTATTGTAAATGTAATTCATTCCCAATATTATTTTAATTCTTTCTTTAAAAATTTAGCTGTGTAGCTCTTTTTATGCTTAGCAACTACTTCTGGAGTACCTTCTACAATAACTTGTCCACCACCTTTACCGCCTTCATATCCAATATCAATAATATGATCTACGGTTTTAATGACATCTAAATTATGTTCTATAATTAACACTGTGTTTCCTTTGTCTGCTAATTTGTTTAATACAATCATTAACACTCTAATATCTTCAAAATGAAGACCTGTAGTTGGTTCGTCTAATATATAAAAGGTGTTACCAGTGTCGCGTTTACTTAACTCTGTAGCCAATTTTATACGTTGTGCTTCTCCACCAGATAGCGTTGTGCTTTGTTGTCCCAAGGTAATGTAACCTAATCCAACATCTTTAATTGTTTTTAGTTTTTTATGAATTTTAGGAATGTTTTCAAAAAAGTCAACCCCTTCATTAATGGTCATGTCTAAAACATCACTTATGCTTTTTCCTTTATATCTAATCTCTAAAGTTTCGCGATTAAAACGTTTACCTTGACAAGTTTCACACTCGACATACACATCAGGTAAAAAATTCATTTCAATAACACGTAAACCACCACCTTTACAGGTTTCGCAACGTCCTCCTGCAACATTAAAGCTAAAACGTCCAGGTTTATAACCACGTATCATGGCTTCTGGTATTTTAGCAAAAAGGCTACGGATTTCGTCAAATGTTTTGGTGTAAGTTGCAGGATTACTTCTTGGTGTACGACCAATTGGCGATTGATTAATATCAATAACTTTATCTATATGCTCTAAACCTTTTATGCTTTTATAAGGCATTGGTTTTTTTACACCATTAAAATAATGTGCATTTAAAATAGGGTAGAGTGTCTCGTTAATTAAAGTAGATTTTCCGCTACCAGAGACACCTGTCACACCAATCATTTTAGCTAATGGAAATTTAACTGACACATTTTTTAAATTGTTTCCTGTACAGCCTTTAAGCTCTAAAAAGTGTCCATTCCCTTCGCGTCGTTTTTTTGGTATTTCAATTTCTCTTTTACCATTTAAATATTCTGCAGTAAGTGTTTTTTCTTTTAATAGCTGTTTAGGTGTCCCTTGACTAATAATTTCTCCTCCATGTTTACCAGCTCTTGGACCAATATCTATAACATGGTCTGCACGCTCAATCATGTCTTTATCATGCTCTACAACAATAACAGAGTTACCAATATCACGTAAAGACACTAAGCTATTAATTAGTTTTTCGTTATCACGTTGGTGTAACCCAATACTGGGTTCATCTAATATATACAGTACACCAACTAATTGTGATCCAATTTGCGTTGCTAATCTAATACGTTGTGCTTCTCCACCAGATAACGATTTAGAGCTTCGGTTTAAAGACAAGTAGTCTAAACCAACATCTAATAAAAACTGAAGTCTGGCACTAATTTCTTTTATAATTTCTTCAGCAATTTTGACTTGTTTTTCAGTCAAATACTGAGGTAATGTTTTAAACCATTTAGCTAATTCACTTATATCTTGATTAGCTAATTCGGCAATATTTTTACCATTTACTTTAAAGTATAACGACTCTTTTTTTAGTCTAGCACCTTCACAGACAGGACATTCAATTTTGTCCATATAGTCTTTAGCCCAACGTTTTAAAGAAGTTGATTCAGCATTTTTGTATTGATTTTCAATAAAGTTAGCAACACCTTCAAAGTCTATTTTATAGTCTCTGGTTATGCCTAAAGTTTTACTTTCAACCGAAAATTTTTCATTACCACCAAACATAATTACTTGTTTAGCTTCTTGTGGTATTGATTTATATGGATCGCTTAATTTAAAATTATAGCGTTCTGCAATGGTTTCAAATTGTTTAAAAATCCAGCTCTTTTTTTCAGGACCATGAGGCGCCAAAGCACCTCCTTTTATGGATAAAGTATCGTCTGGAACAATCTTTTTTTCGTTAACCTGATATAATGTTCCAATCCCATTACAATTATCGCAAGCACCTTTAGGCGAGTTAAACGAAAAATTATTAGGTTCTGGATTTGGGTAAGAAACACCAGAAGTTGGACACATTAAACTACGACTAAAATAGCGTGCTTCCTGAGTGTCTTGGTCAATAACCATCAACACATCATCACCATGATACATGGCTGTATTAATACTTTCGGTTAAACGTTTGTCATTATCAACACCATCATCAATTTTAAGTCTATCAATTACAATTTCAATGTCATGGTTTTTGTAACGATCCAACTTCATACCTTTAACTAAATCCTTGATTTCGCCATCAGTACGCACTTTTACAAAGCCTTGTTTAGCAATTTGCTCAAATAACTCGCGATAATGTCCTTTTCTAGAACGTACCACAGGAGCTAAAATGTTTATACGCTTGCCTTTATAGCTTTCGGTGATTAATTCTTTAATCTGCTCATCACTGTAGCTTACCATTTTTTCGCCTGTATTATAGCTGTAAGCATCACTACCTCTAGCATATAAAAGACGTAAAAAATCATAAATCTCAGTAATAGTTCCAACCGTTGATCTTGGAGATTTACTAGTTGTTTTTTGCTCAATAGCAATTACAGGAGATAATCCATCAATTTTATCAACATCAGGACGCTCTAAACTACCTAAAAATTGTCTCGCGTAAGCAGAAAACGTTTCGATATAACGACGTTGTCCTTCAGCATAAATGGTGTCAAATGCTAATGACGATTTACCACTACCAGATAAACCAGTAATCACAACTAGTTTTTCGCGAGGAATGGTCACATCAATATTTTTAAGGTTATGTGCTCTGGCACCTTTAACCTCTATGTTTTCTTCAAAATTACTCATAGCATTTAAGTGTTTTTGCCCAGAAATAGACAAAGCTGTAAAGATACGCATTTTGTATTTCTTTTAGAAATAGTGTTTGTTAGGATTTTATTAATTATCACTATTTTTGAAATTATAAAAAAAACGATAATGGAAATATTAGGAATAGGCTCTAGAATTAACCATCCAGAACACGGAAAAGGAGTGGTAACTAACATTGATAGTAAAAATTATTGGGTTACTTTTATTGAAAATGGATTAGAAACCATTGCTTTAAATGATGATTTTGAAGTTATTGAAGCTGCAGAAAATGAGGTAGACACTATTAGTCTTTTTGATGTAGAAAGTAGCTTGGTTAGAATACTTAAAAAATATAGCGATGTCTCGGAAATTGTGTCAATTGGCGACAAGTGGAAAGGAGGCATCTTAGAATTAAAACCAGCTGACAGTAACTTAAAAAGTAAAGTAATAAAAATTGAAGACTTTTTTCATAAAATTACTATGGTTAGAGACCGATTGAGAGTGATGGAACAAAAAGTTAACTCTAGAATCTAGAACCATCAGAGAAAGTGGATATACAACAATACATAACCCGAATTTATGGAAGCTTAACCACTTTTAATGTGTTATTTAAGTCTAAAGAACAGCAATTTGTAGGTCAAAAAAGTAAGTAGCAAAACTTGCTTTTAATTTTTGGTAGTCAGTAGTTATCGTTTTAATGTTAGTCAAAGGATAACTACTGCTTATGTTATTTAGTGCCTTTAACGTCTCCTATATCAAAACCAAAAAATAATAATTGATGGTTGGTAGGTAACTCTGCTTTAGACTCGGTTGTTTTCCAATCACTCCATGTGGCTTCCAAACCTCCAATAGGTAAAATATCAACCCACATTTTAAATTTTGTAGGTTTATAATTGTCATCTAAAATCCATAAATAAGAATCTCCAGGAGTAGAGCCTCCTTTAGAGTAAGTCACCATTAAAGCATCTTTACCATTATGCTTAACAATGCTTCTAGACGTACCATGGTCAAATACTTTATATGGTGCAACTAACCAAAAGGAATCGTTGTTAAAGTAGTCTGTTGCTGTTTGGATAAGTGCTTCCTTCTCTTTAGTATTAACGTCTTGCTTGTTTATAAAAACTTGACTTTTAGACGGATTGTTAAGGTCTAATATTACCTTGTTTTTTTTCCAATAGACTTCACAGCTATTCTCTTTTTTATTCCATTTGTAGTGGTGTTTTTGGCTAAAGGTCCATTCTAAATTATTAGTAGCTTTGTACGCGTCAGCGTTTAAAGATATTAGCATTTTATGTGCTAAAATATCAGCTTTTTCTGTTTGATTACCAATAGGTAAATCTTCGTTATATTTAAAGTAAACAAATCCAAAAAACAGCAAACTTGGTAATGTAAAAAAGATGATTACACCAGCTATTATTTTTAGTACTTTTTTAAGTTTCATTTTGTAAAAATTATTTTGTTTTAAATTTAGTAGACTGTTTAAAATCCAATAGCAGTGTCATCACCACGCTTATCTGCACCACCTTCTAATTGACCATTATCTAAAACTAAGATGCCATCTACTTTACCAATAACGTCAGCATTTTTTTCGGTAATGGAATAGCCTTTTTGCTGTAATTGAAGGACTAGATCTTTTGAGAAAGAGTTAGGTTCCATTCTAATTTGGTCAGGTAACCATTGATGATGAAATCTGGGAGCATTTACAGCTTCTTGCATGGTCATATCATATTCATGCACGTTTAAAATAGTTTGCATTACAGATGTTATTATTGTGGATCCTCCAGGAGTCCCTAAAGTCATATATAGTTTGTCGTTTTTTTCTACAATCGTTGGCGTCATAGAGCTTAACATACGCTTTTCTGGTAAGATGCTATTAGCTTCTGCACCAATTAATCCATACACGTTAGGCGTTCCAGGTTTGCTGGAAAAATCATCCATCTCGTTATTAAAGAAAAACCCTAATTCTGGACTATATAATTTTGAACCATAACCAGAATTTAAGGTGGTTGTCACAGCTATAGCATTACCAAATTGATCAACGATGGAGTAGTGCGTGGTCTCATCACTTTCAATAATATCAACTTTTCCATGAGAAATGGTACTAGAAGGTGTCGCTTTTTCAAAGGTGAAGTCAGCCATTCTGTTTTTTAGGTAAGCATCACTTAACAATTGGTCATGAGGTATTGTAACAAAATCTGGATCTCCTAAATAAAAACTACGGTCTGCGTACGCACGTCGCTCAGCTTCGGTAATAACCTGAATACTTTTAAGACTATTGTGCCCAAATTCATCTAAATTAAAATCTTCAATTTGCTTTAGTATTTGAGCTAAACAGATACCACCACTTGAAGGAGGTGACATGGATATAATATTTAAATTATCGTATTCAAATGTAATAGGTTTACGCCATATGGCTTGATAACTTGCTAAGTCGTCAACCGTAATTACGCCACCATTAGCTTGTATAAAGCTTGCTAATTTTTTAGCGGTTTTACCTTTATAAAATTCGTCACGACCATTTATCATTATGGCTTCAAGTGTTTTTGCTAAGTTTGGTTGTTTAATGGTGTCTTTTGCTATCCAATTTTTTGTGAATAATATTTCGCTTTTATTGACTGCTAAAAAAGCTTCTTTTTTTTCTTCTAATACAGCTTGATCTTTTTGTGAGACCACAAAACCACGATTTGCTAAATCAATGACAGGCTGCATAATGTCTTGTATAGGTAAAGAACCAAATTTTTCGTGCACTTCAAATAATCCTGCGATTGTACCAGGCACACCAACAGCAAGTCCACCTTGAGTACTTAGATTAGGAATAACATTTCCTAAACTGTCTAAATACATATTTTTGGTTGCTAGCTTTGGTGCCTTTTCGCGATAATCCAATGCGCCAATCCTACCATCCTCCAACCGATAAACCATAAAACCACCACCACCAATATTGCCAGCATAAGGGTAGCAAACAGCTAATGCTAAATCTGTAGCTATCATGGCGTCAAAGACATTTCCACCTTGTTTTAAAATAGCAGTTCCAATTTTAGATGCTTCTTCTCTTGCTGAAACAACCATAGCCTGTTTGGTAATTAATCCACGTTTGTTGTTGTTTTTACAACTAAAAAAAGTAATACAAATTACAAAAAGTATGGCTAAATTTTTCATTGGTCCTTAGTTTGTAAAGTCTTTAATGTTTGTTTGGTAAAAGTGATAAGCTCATCAAAAAAGCTAGTAAATTCTGTTTCAAATTCGTTGTAAAATTCTTCTAATTCATTGACAGCTAAATTCATTTTAGAACGGTTTTTAGTACGTCTATTCATGCCTTCCAATACTTTTGTTATTCCCTCAATGGACGCATAGCTTAGCAGCCAATTGTCTGCTAAAAGATGAGGCATCATTTTTTGAATTCGGGAAGGTAAGATTTCAAAATTATTTTCAAGCGTATCGTAAAAGTCATCTACATAGTCTGCTAAAGGCACGTCTGAGTATTTTGGCCAGTTTTTTGCTAAATAATGGTCGTATAAAATATCGACTATCACACCAGAATAATGTCCATAATTTTTGTGTAGTCGTTTTGTGCTTTTTCTTACTGTAGGATGTGCATCAGTAAAAGTGTCGATTTGTCTATGTAATAAAATGCCAATTTGGATGTCTTGTGGGTAATCTTTATATTTTTTTCCTCTTATACCATCTGCTATAAAGTTACCAATGGTAATCATTTTGTCGTTTCCGGAAAGATAAATGTGTGCTAGAAAATTCATCTTATAAATATATGTATTTTTACCCTGTAAATTTTATAATTTGAAGCGATTACCCAATTTAGATGTATTACGGTTTGTGTTAGCCACATTGGTTGTGTTTTTTCATTTACCACAATTGTGTCGTAATCAAGGACTTCCGTACTTTTTGGATGCACCTATATTTAATCGAGGAGTAGAAGCAGTATATATGTTTTTTGTATTAAGTGGTTTTTTAATAATTAAAACTATTTATAGTAGTAAACAGCGCGATGCTTTTTCTATACGTAAATTTTACATGCGTCGTGTATTACGGATATTTCCGTTGTATTATTTGGTAGTCATTTTTGGTTTTGTGTTTTATTGGATTATTTTACCAGAATTAGAAATACCATTTGCAAATAATTATCCTTTATGGGATGGTTTATTAATGTCCATGTTTTTTTTACCCAATGTATTTGCTAAGCTTTACATGCCTGGAGGTATTTTGGAGGTGTTGTGGTCTATTGGTATTGAGGAGCAATTTTATATTATAGTTGCTCCAGCTTTATTTTTGGTAAATAAAAATAGGGTTTTACAATTTTTAATAGGACTAACGGGTTTGTACTTTTTAATATTTCATTTAAGCCTTTTTAGTGTTCTTAAAAGTTTTAAAATGGTTTTTTTCTTTTTGTTTTTTGGCGGAATTGTAGCAGTTTTAGAAGAAAAAAAGAAGCTTCAGTTTTTTAAAAATAATAAGATTTACCCAATAATAATAGGCGTTTTGGTATTGGTGTATTTTGTAACAGATATATTTCATTCAACAGACACTTATATATTTAACCTAATAACTATGGTGTTATTTGGGATGTTTATCCACACGATAGCGTATAATAATCTAGGTGTTAACATCCAAAATAAATCACTCAATTACTTGGGGCAAATATCTTATGGATTATATATGTTTCATGTAATCGCATTAAACGCTGTAGTTTTCTTATTTTTGAAGCTACAAATAGATACAATTTTTAATGACTGGTTAACAATAGTTTTAATTTATATGTTAACTTTTGCATTTACTATTATAATGGCACATCTGTCTTATAAATATTTTGAAACCTATTTTTTAAAATTAAAAAACAAATTTAGAGAATGACACTTATAAAATCTATATCAGGAATTAGAGGAACAATTGGAGGATCAGTTGGTGATAATTTAACACCAATAGATGCAGTAAAATTTGCATCAGCTTATGGTACTTGGCTAAAACAACAACGCGACAAAAAGGATTATAAAGTGGTCGTTGGTCGTGACGCACGTTTATCTGGAGACATGATTCAAAACTTGGTAATGAATACATTAGTAGGATTAGGTATTCAAGTTGTGGACTTAGGTTTATCAACAACACCAACAGTTGAGATTGCTGTGCCAATGGAACATGCAGATGGTGGGATAATATTGACTGCCAGTCATAATCCAAAACAATGGAATGCTTTAAAATTATTAAATGCTAAAGGTGAATTTTTAGATGGTGCAGAAGGACAGAAAATTTTAGAGATTGCAGAGTCTGATAGCATGACTTTTGCTGAAGTTGATGATTTAGGAGAGATTACTAAAAATGATGCTTATATAGACATACATATTGATGAGGTTTTAGAATTGGAATATGTAAACCAAAAAGCAATAGAAAACGCAAATTTTAAAGTAGTTGTGGATGGTGTAAATAGTACAGGAGGAATTGCAATACCTTTATTGTTGGAGCGTTTAGGTGTTGAGGCAGTAAAATTATATTGTGATCCAACAGGTCATTTTCCGCATAATCCAGAACCTTTAAAAGAGCATTTAGGAGATTTATCTAATGAAGTTAAAAAGCATAATGCCGATTTTGGAATTGTTGTCGATCCAGATGTTGATCGCTTAGCTTTTATGGATGAAAATGGCGAAATGTTTGGTGAAGAGTACACTTTAGTTGCATGTGCTGACTGGGTTTTAAGTCAAAATCCAGGTAATACGGTAAGCAATATGAGCTCAACCAGAGCGTTGCGTGATGTGACTGAAAAACATGGAGGTACATATGAAGCTTCTGCAGTTGGAGAGGTTAATGTAGTTACTTTAATGAAAAAAAATAATGCAGTTATTGGAGGAGAAGGTAATGGCGGAATTATATATCCAGATTCACATTATGGACGTGATGCATTAGTTGGTGTTGCTTTATTTTTAAGTTTGTTAGCCGAAAGAAAATTAAGTGTTAGTGAACTTAGAAAAACTTACACAAGCTATTTTATGAGTAAGAAAAAAATAGAATTAACGCCAACTTTGGATGTTGATGCTATTTTAAAAGCAATGGAAGATAAATACAGCAATGAAAATTTAACAACCATTGATGGTGTTAAAATAGACTTTGCAGAAAGTTGGGCACACTTACGAAAAAGTAACACAGAGCCAATTATTAGAATTTATACAGAAGCTAAAAGCCAAACAGAAGCAGATAGTCTAGCAGATAAAATTATTTCAGAAATCAAGGAAATTGCTAATATTTAGTATTTTTATTTAACAAGTAGTTAGTTATGCACGTTACAAAAGCCCAAAGAACAGAGAAATCAGAATTAGAAGCTTATTTTTCTAAATTTAGACAGCATATTGTAGGTATAAATCAAGAGTTTGAATCGCCTTATGGATTACAAAAAATGGTCTATACAGATTGGACAGCTTCTGGACGTTTATATAGACCAATTGAAGATAAACTATTAAATCAATTTGGACCTTTTGTAGCTAATACACATACCGAAACTACTGTCTCTGGAACAGCCATGACAAACGCCTATCATAAAGCTAGGCAGATTATTAAAGGACACGTTAATACTAATGCAGACGACGTTTTAATTGTAGCAGGAAACGGAATGACAAGTGTAGTCAATAAGTTTCAGCGTATTTTAGGATTAAAAATTCCAGAAAACTTAAAAAGATTTACAACTATTCCTGACGAGATTCGTCCTGTGGTATTTGTAACACATATGGAGCATCACTCTAACCACACATCTTGGTTAGAAACTATGGCTAAAGTGGAGGTTATTCCTGCAGGAGAAGATGGGTTATTTAGCTTGAGTAATCTTGAAATATTATTAGAACAATATAAAGATTATCCACTTAAAATAGCTTCAGTAATAGGAGGAAGTAATGTCACAGGAATTGAGACGCCTTACCATCAAATTGCAAAATTAATGCATAAAAATGGAGGTGTATGCTTTGTGGATTTTGCATGTTCTGCACCTTACGTAAATATTAATATGCATCCAGAAGATGAAGACGAAGCTTTAGATGCTATATTCTTTTCGCCTCACAAATTTTTAGGAGGTCCTGGTACTTCTGGTGTTTTAGTTTTTAATAAAAAACTATATAAAAACATGATACCTGATTGTCCAGGAGGAGGTACTGTTAGTTGGACAAATCCTTGGGGAGAACATAAATATATTGACAATATAGAAGATCGAGAAGATGGTGGTACTCCAGGTTTTTTACAAACTATAAAGACTGCTTTGGCCATAAAGTTAAAGGAGCAAATGGGAGTAAAAAATATGTTAGATAGAGAGCATGAGTTGCTAAACCAAGTATTTTCTAACTTGGATCATGTAGATAATATTAAAATATTAGCAGGAGATCAAAAAAAACGATTAGGAGTGGTTTCCTTTTACATCGATAATTTACATTTTAATTTAGGCGTAAAATTATTAAACGACAAATTCGGAATTCAAACACGTGGTGGTTGTAGTTGTGCAGGTACTTATGGCCATTATTTATTACATGTAGACCAAGAGCAATCACATAGTTTGGTAAATGAGATATCATTAGGTGATTTAATTCGTAAACCAGGTTGGATACGTATGTCAATACACCCAACAACAACCTGTAATGAAATAGATTATGTGTGCGAAAGTTTAATAGCTTTAGCAGAAAACCATGAAGAATGGGCTAAAGACTATGAATACAATAAAGCAAATAACGAGTTTATCCATAAAACGTTTGTGCCTAAAAACGATGTAAGAGTCAATGATTGGTTTCAGCTTTAATTAAAAAACGAATAAGATTTACTAAAATTAATCAGTTTGTCGTTAAAAAAAACACTCACAACTTTAAAAATTGTGAGTGTTTTTTTTATTTAAAATCCTCAGGAGTTTTATCACGATGTTTCCATCGTTTATGTGTCCATAAATAATATTGAGGTGCTTCGTGTATTTGTTTTTCTACTAATTTAAAAAAAGCATCAGTAATCTCGTAGTCTTTAAAGTCGTTTGGGTTTTCAGCTAGAGTTGTAAAAGTGGTTTGGTAGTAACCTCTTTTAATTCGTTTTACAGCAAAATATACAACAGCCATATCCAATTGCTTAGCTAAAAGTTCGGCTCCTGTATGAGCAGGTACGTTAATACCCATAAATTCTAACCAATGGTGAGCTTTCCAAGGTTTTGGGCTTTGGTCAGATACAAAACCATTAATAGTTAATTCACCATTATTTTTTGCACGTAATAAGGTGCTAAAGGTTTCTTTGGTGGTAATTAAATGAGAATTATATTTGGCTCTAATACGTTTAACTAGTTTGTCAAAATATTTATTTTCTAACTTTTTATATACTGCATAACCTTTGTGATTTACATGGTTTTGTAATATAAAAATCCATTCCCAACTTCCATAGTGCGCACACATTAACACAATACTTTTATTAGATATACTGTATTGATTAACTTCTTCAATGTTAGGAAAAGTCATGCGTTTCATCATTTGCTTTTCTGTAATAGTTAAAGACTTAATAGCCTCTACAACCATATCACATAAGTGATGATAGAATTTTTTTCTTATTTCTTTAATTTCGTCCTCAGACTTATCAGGGAAAACTAGGTTTAAATTCTCTTTAACCGTTTTTTTTCTGTAGCCAATGATGTAATAGATTAAAAAATATAAACCATCAGAAAATGCATATAAAAGCCTAAACGGAAGTATAGAAATTAACCATAAAAAAGGATAAATTAAAATATAAGCTAATAATTGCATGAATACTTGTTAATTTTGCGAGAGCAAATATATGCTATATTTGATATAAAGTTAAACTAGACAATGGGTAATTTAAATTTAATAACTATAATAATAATTGCAGCTAATGTTATTATCTCTTACAAAGGGTTTGAAGATTATAGTTTTTTTGAAAAATATAAATTTAATGTTGGTGCTATAAAAAGAGGTGAACAGTTTAGAATATTTAGTTCTGGATTTTTACATGTTAATCCACAGCACTTGCTGTTTAACATGATTACGCTTTACTTTTTTGCTTGGTTGGTCATTGCTAGGATTGGCGAAACTAAATTTATAATCATCTATTTAGTTAGTTTAGTAGCAGGAAGTTTACTGTCTTTAGTGTTTAATAAAGACAATTACCATTACAGTGCAGTTGGAGCTAGTGGAGCAGTAATGGGTGTTATTTATTCTGCTATTTTGTTTGATCCTTGGATGGAAATTAATTTTATAATTCCAGGTTGGGTTTTTGGTATAGGATATTTATTGTATTCTATTTACGGAATGAAAAAACAGATAGGTAACATTGGTCACGATGCCCATTTTGGAGGTGCTGTAGGAGGTTACGTTACAACGCTTATTATTGCACCTTGGTTGTTACAGACTGACTTGACAATGGTGTTGGTTTTAGCCATACCAATTGTAGTATTATTTGTTATGCAAAAATTAGGTAAAATTTAGTTAGTTAAAATTTCTGCAATCTTATCTTCTAAAGCTTTTCCGCGTAAGTTTTTAGCAATAATTTTTCCATCACCATCTAAAATGTATGTAGCAGGAATAGATCTTACACCATATGCTACAGCGATTGGTTCTTGCCATCCCTCTAAACTAGAGACGTGTTTCCAGGTTAATTGGTCTTGTGCAATTGCTTTTAACCAACGGTCTTCTTGTCCTTTTTTATCTAGAGATATTCCAACAATTTCTAAACCTTTGTCGTGGTATTGATTGTACATTCTAACTACATTTGGGTTTTCGCGTCTGCAAGGACCACACCAGCTAGCCCAAAAATCCAATACAATTACTTTAGCGTCAACATTATTTAAAGATAGGTCTTTGCCTTCAGGAGTTTTGGATGTAAATGTTGGAGCATAATCACCAATTTCGGTACCAAAAACAAGTGGTTTTGAAGGTTCTTGTTTACAAGAAAAACTTAATGTTGCAACTAGTAAAAGTAGTATGTATGGTTTCATGATTTAAATATTTCTTACAAATATAAAATATATAAATTGAATATTTTATGTCTATTTTTGCATTATGATTTATAACGATACAATTGTAGCATTAGCAACCGCTTCAGGAGCAGGAGCAGTAGCCATTATTAGGTTATCTGGTAAGGATGCTATAGCTATTGCAGACCGCTGTTTTGAGTCTGTAAAAAGTAATAAAACACTTTTAAACCAAAAAACACATACCATACATTTAGGGCATATTGTTGATGACAAGCGTACTATAGATCAAGTTTTGGTTTCGGTTTTTAAAAATCCAAACTCGTATACAGGTGAAGACGTTGTAGAGGTGTCTTGTCATGGTTCTATTTATATTCAGCAAGAAATTATTCAATTGTTTTTAAGAAATGGTTGTAGAATGGCTAATGCTGGAGAGTTTACTTTACGTTCATTTTTAAATGGGAAATTAGATTTAAGTCAAGCAGAAGCTGTGGCAGATTTAATTTCTAGTGATAATGAAGCGTCACATCAAATTGCGATGCAACAAATGCGTGGTGGTTTTTCTAGCGAAATAGCTAAATTAAGAGCAGAATTAATGAATTTTGCTTCGTTAATAGAATTAGAATTAGATTTTGCAGAAGAGGATGTGGAGTTTGCAGATCGTACGCAGTTTCAAGCTTTAGTTGAAAAAATCACCTTTGTTTTAAAACGATTGATAGACAGTTTTGCTGTAGGAAATGTTATTAAAAACGGTATTCCTGTTGCTATTGTAGGAGAACCAAATGTAGGAAAGTCAACCCTTTTAAATGCACTTTTAAATGAAGAAAGAGCAATTGTAAGCGATATTGCTGGTACAACTAGAGATACTATTGAAGACGAGTTAGTTATTGATGGTATAGGCTTTAGATTTATTGATACTGCAGGAATTAGAGAAACTAAGGATGTTGTTGAAAGTATTGGGATAAAGAAAACCTTTGAAAAAATGGAACAAGCCCAAGTGGTTGTGCTTCTATTTTCTGCTGAAGAGTTTAAAACAGAAAGTAAAAGATTAAAGGTAGAAATCGAAAAAATTAAAAATAGATTTCCATTAAAGCCACTTTTGATTATTGCCAATAAAGTTGATACTTTAAATTCGGAAGAATTAGATCGACTAAAGCTTCAGTTTGAAAATGTCCATTTACTATCCGCTAAATCTGGTATAGGAGTAGAGGAGTTAAAAGAGAAATTGATTGGTTTTGTAAATACAGGTGCGCTTCGTAATAACGAAACAATTGTGACAAATACAAGACACTATGACTCACTGTTAAAAGCTTTTGAAGAAATTCAGAAAGTAAAATATGGCCTAGAATCGGGCTTGTCAGGAGATTTATTAGCAATAGATATTAGACAAGCGCTGTACCATTTTGGCGAAATTACTGGTGAAATCACTAGTGATGATTTACTAGGTAATATTTTTGCTAATTTCTGTATTGGCAAATAAAGAAAGCTATCCAAAAAACACAATTTCTAAAAATGACAATTAACCAACTTCCAGGAACCTATAATATAATTGGTAGTAATCAAGATGTGGAAGGTGTAACCTATAAAGGTCAAT
Source organism: Olleya sp. UBA1516 (assembly GCF_002323495.1). Lineage (NCBI taxonomy): Bacteria > Pseudomonadati > Bacteroidota > Flavobacteriia > Flavobacteriales > Flavobacteriaceae > Olleya > Olleya sp. UBA1516. The sequence continues at coordinate 222,245 of NZ_DCQO01000020.1, read as the reverse complement.
TAAGCCTGACCTTAGACCAAAACAATCGAGTGGTAGCTAAATGGTTAATTAATAACAGTCAGGAACAGTTTGGTACAGGTTTTTTTAAAGATAATATTCTTGTTATAAATTTTAATTATAAAGGAGAGGATGACGCAATTTATAAAGGTGTTGTTGTTTATAAGTGTATTACTAATGATATATTAGAGGGATTTTGGTCTGAAAAACATGGTAATCCTTTATTTTTAGGTCAAGAACGATGCTTTAGAATAGTAACCAACAACCAATTAGTAAATTAAGTAGGTTATTATTAGGTTAAGTTTGTATTGTTGCACTTCAAATTCGGTAATAATTTAAATAACTGTAAATCAATAATTTGAAATTATTAATGTAGCTTGTTTTTGGTGCTTGTTATCCCTTGTTTGTAGTAAGATTGCAAAAAAACATTCGTGGTTTTAAATAAATTCATTTATCTTTTAAGTGTAAATTGTTGATTTTTAATTTTTAATTAATCAATGGATTGTCATATAATGTTTTAAGAGTAACAATATGTTTTTATGAGCGATACAAACACTAAATTAGTAGAACAATTACAGCATCTATATGGATTTTCTGATAATTTTATAGAGTCGCTTCAAGATGGATTAATAATAATAACGCCTAAAGGCGAAATTGTTTTAATAAATGATGCCTTATGTCGTTTAACAGGTTATGATAAAACAGAATTGGCAGGAGCCTTATTACCTTTCCCTTTTTGGCCTCCAGAGCTGCATGACGATTATAAATCGCTTTTTAATAAGCTTTCAAAAGAACATGTTAAACGAGAATTTAAAGTTATTTACATGCACAAAAACGGGAAACGCTTTCCTGTTACTGTCTTTTTTGCAAGCATAAAAAACAATCAAGATAAGGTCATAGCCTATATTGGCTTTATTCAAAATATAGAAGGTGTTGATTATAAAACATTAAATAATCAATCTGATAATCAAGAAGTTTTTACAATTTTAAATTATCGAAAAAAATATTTAGACTTAGTACTAGAGCGAAAAATAAATCAACAATTACAAATCACTTTAAATAATATATCTGATGGATTTGTCACTTTAGACGAAGATTTATGTTACACCTACATTAATGATAAAGCAATAGAATTAATAGGTAAAAAAGGAGTGGATTTAATTGGCGAAAACATATGGAAAGCATTTCCAGAGATCATAGGACACCCTTTTTACAAAACATGTTGCAAGGCACTTGAAACCCAAACAACACAATATTTTAGAGGACATTTTAAGCCTTATGAAAAATGGTATGATTGCCGATTTTATCCAACAGCTAAAGGAGGTGTAACTATTTATTTTCTAGATATTTCTGAACAAGAAAAAACAGAAGAATTATTAACTGAAAGCAAGAACGATTTAAATGCAATAATTAATAACATTGGTGATCCATTATTTGTAAAAGATGACCAAAGCTGTTTAATCTTAGTAAATGATGCCTTTTGTAAAATGTTTGATACTAATAGGGAATTTGTAATTGGTAAAACATTAGCCGAAGACGTTACAGAAGAAGAGCGAGAAGCTTTTTTAAAAGTAGATAAAGAAGTTTTAAAAACGGGAATTGAAAACATAAGTGAGGAAACCCTTACAGTTAAAAATAGTGATACTAGAACTATTTCTACAAGAAAAACAAGATATGTTGATACAAATGGAAGTAAATTTATAATTGGTACGATTAGGGATATTACTAATCGTAAAAAAACAGAAGTAGAATTAGATTTATATAGACATCAATTAGAAGAGCTTGTTAATAGTAGGACAGAAGAGATAAATATCAAAAATGCCGAATTACAGCGCATGAATAAACTATTTATTGGGCGAGAATTAAAAATGAAAGAACTAAAAAACAGAATTGGTAAACTAAAAGAGGAAAACGATAACTTAACTAAATAGTAATATCTTAACTGTTTTGATTCTTAATTATATATGAAGCGTACTCCATTTTATTCAATATTAAAAAAACCATTAGTTGCTGGTTTTGTAACGTTTGCATTATTATTGTTTTTAACACAATATATAACGTTTCAAAAATACTACATTAACGATAATAATCAGAAAAGAGAAATTACTAATCAAGTAAATTTAATTAAAGAAAAATTACAATCTTTAATTATGTTTAGTTATTCAGCAACTAAATCTCTTGCATATATAGTAGAAAGAAACGGAATTCCTGATGATTTTGATGATATAGCTGTAGAGTTGTTAAACCGTAGTAAATATTTTGATGTTGTAGAGTTAGTAGATCGTCAAGGATTTATAACCCATGTCTATCCATTAAAAGATAATAACGTTATTGGATATAATATTATAGATAGCAAGGAGGCTAGTAGTGGTGCTTTAGCAACAATTAAAAGAAACGATTTTTTTATAGCAGGACCAGTTAATCTTAAACAAGGAGGTGTTGGAATGGTCAGTCGTCAACCAATTATTATCGATTATAAATTTGCTGGGTTTTCTGCAGTGGTTACTAAATTATCAACTTTTTTTAAAGATTTAAGTATAGATCCTTCCAATAATAAGCAATACATCTATCAATTATCTAGAGTAAACCAAAAGACAGGAGAAGAGGACTATTTTTTAGATAATGATGTTTCTGGTTACAAAGCGTATGCTGTGCCAATAGAGATGACATTTGGCGAGTGGAAGCTGTATGTAATTCCCACAAAACATGATTTTAATACAGCAATTATTTTTGCTATCGTCGGGTTTTTATTAACCCTATTAAGCAGTTTTGGCGTATGGTACTTTGCAGGACGTTCAGAACGCATTCATAAATTAATTAACATCGAGCTTAAAAAGCAGAAGTCACAATTAACTAAAGTATATGAAACTAGTAGGAGACAAATTAAACAAAGTGAGTCTAACCTAAATAAAGCCCAACGTATAGCCAAACTAGGTAATTGGGAGCTTTGCCTAGAATCTAGCAAGCTTACTTGGTCTAAACAAATGTTTAGAATTTTTAAAAAAAACCCAAAACATTTTAAAGTTACACATCAAGCAATGTTGGATATTATACATCCAGAAGACAGGGATTTTGTATCCAAAACATATTCTGATTCACTAATAAATAAAGTACCATATCGTATCACTTACCGCTTAAAGTTAGAGGACGATCAAATTAAATATATAGATGAACAATGCGAAACCATTTATGATAAAAATCAAGTACCAGAAAAATCATTTGGAATAATTCAAGATGTCACAGCGCGAATAAAAAATGAAGAAGTGCTTAAAAAAAGCGAACTACTTTATCGTAGTTTAACCTCAAACGCTCCAATTGCAATATTTAACATAAATCATAAAGGCGAGTGTACCTATGTAAACGAACATTGGATTAAATTATCAGGTATTAGTTTTGAAGACGCTATGGGTCAAGGTTGGTTAGAAGCTTTTCATCCAGAGGATAAAAAAAAGGTGATTGCAGAATGGGAAAAGGCAATGACAACAAATATCAAATTTAAAACAGATCTTAGATTTAAAGATAATACAGGTAAAATTACATTTTTAACTGTAAAGGCTACAAAGCTTTTAGATGAAGAAAATAATGTTTTTGGATATATTGGTATAGCCTCAGACATTACAGAAAGAATAAATAATGAGAAAGAATTATTAAAATATAAAAACAATTTAGAAGAGTTAGTTAACGTCAGGACAGAAGAGCTTAATGACAGTAAAGATGCTTTACTAAACCTTCTTGAAGATCTAAATTTCCAATCCCTAGAGTTAGAAAAAGAAAAAGCTAAAGCACAATCTGCAGATCTAATGAAATCCGCATTTTTAGCCACAATGTCGCATGAGTTAAGGACACCAATGAACTCTATTATAGGATTTACAGGTATTTTACTAAAAGAGTTAGCTGGTCCATTAAATCCAGAACAAAAAAAGCAAATTAAAATGGTTAAAAATAGTGGAGAGCATCTACTAGGTTTAATTAACGATATTTTAGATATTTCTAAAATTGAAGCAGGTAAATTAAAAGTGACTTATAATAATTTTGATTACTTAGCTTCATTAGAAAATACAATTAACTTTTTGCAGCCTCAAGCTTCAGCAAAAGGAATTACTATTTTACCTCAAATTTCAACCTTAGATATCGTTTTAAATAGTGATGAGGTCAGAGTGGAACAAGTATTATTAAACCTAATGTCTAACGCTATAAAGTTTTCAAAAAAAGGAACCATAACAGTTAAAGTAGATATAAAAGACAATAATCTTATTACACAAGTTATCGATCAAGGTATTGGAATACATAAAAATGACATCAATAAACTGTTTGTGCCATTTACTCAGTTAGAAGGTGGTTTGGATAGACACCATGAAGGCACAGGTCTGGGCTTATCAATTAGTAAAAACTTAATTGAAAAACTAGGAGGTACAATATCTGTAGAAAGCACCTTAGGAGAAGGTAGTAATTTCACCTTTTCACTACCATTAAAGCCTTCTGGTAGTAAATAATACTGTCAAAAATTATTTTAAATACTAAAAAATAATATATTTATAAAGCTATTACCATTCTTAATCATCAAAGCCCATGATGCCTACTATTTTAATAATTGAAGATAACAAGCAAAACATGTATATGTTATCTTATTTACTTGAAAAAAATCAATACCAAGTCTTAAAAGCTTACAATGGATCTGAAGGATTAAAATTAGCAAACATAAATAATCCAGAAATAATATTGGTAGACATACAGTTGCCAGACATGGATGGTTATGCAATATGTGAGCAGCTAAGAAATAGTGATTTACCAAAAAATACCACAATCATAGCTGTAACCTCATATGCAATGGAAGGTGATAAAGAAAAAGCGATGCAAGTAGGAGCAGATGGTTATATAGAAAAACCCATAAATCCAGATACATTTATAAACCAAATGCAAGAAATGTATCTTGCAAAAAACCAGAAATAAATAGGTATGAAAACAATTTTGATAGTAGATGATGTTTTTGAAAATCTATATTTATTAAGGGTAATTCTTATACAAGCAGGATATAATGTGGTAGAAGCTAATGACGGTAAAGAAGCATTAGATAAATTAACCGAAAATAGGATAGACTTAATAATTTCTGACATATTAATGCCAGTAATGGATGGTTACATGTTTTGTCAAGCTTGCAAAAAAGATGAAAAATTAAAAGATATCCCGTTTGTATTTTATACCTCTACGTATACTGAAAAGGTAGATGAAGACTTTGCATTAAAATTAGGTGCAGCACGCTTTTTAAGAAAACCAACAGATCCAGATCACATAATAGCTTTAATAAAAAGACTTCTGGATACGTCAAACCAAAAAAATAAAGCAAAAAATAATACCGAGTTTACAGAAGAAGAAGTTTTAAAACTATATAGCAAACGACTTATAAGTAAATTAGAACAAAAAAATTTAGAATTAGAAAAAGAAATAACTGAGCGTAACAAAATAGAGTTAAAACTAACTAATGAAAACGCAATATTAGATTTAATTGCCAATAATACCTCAATTAAAAAGGTGTTTAATCACATTATACATAACTACCAATCCTTACGTCCAGAATTTTATTTATCCATTAGTTTACTTGAAGATGATAAGGAGCATTTAAGACTAATTTCTGCACCAAACTTGCCAAAAGACTACTGTGCTGCGATTAAAAATTTAAAAATTGGCGAGAATGTAGGATCTTGTGGTACGTCTGCATATTTAAAAAAACCAGTCATCGTATCTGATATAAGTACAGATCCGCTTTGGGATAGTTTTAGACATTTAGCAGTTAACCACGATTTAAAATCGTGTTGGTCAATTCCAATACTTTCTGAGAAAAATGAGGTTTTTGGTACCTTTGCAATTTATAGTAGCAGTGTAAAAACACCGACTTTTGAAAACATAAGAGAATTAAACTCTGCAGTAAGCTTAGCAAAAATGGCTATCGTAAAGTTTAATATGGCTGAAGAAGTAAAGAAAAAAGAAGAGTCTTATGAGTCTTTAGTTGAGCAGGCTACAGATGCAATCCTGACCTATACCTATGATGGAGTTATTCATAACTTTAATGAGACAACCTACACAACATTAGGGTATACTAAAAAAGAGTTTTTAAAATTAAAAATTCAAGATTTTATTATTGGAGATGTTATTCAAAATGATATTGTAAGAGACGCTATACTTAAAGGTGAAGCTGTTGTTTTTGATAGACAACTAATATGTAAAGATCAAACAATAATAGATGTAGAGATTTCGGCAAAACTTCAAAAAGATGGCAAAGTTCTAGCTATAGTTCGTGATGTCTCTGAACGTAAAAAAGCAGAAGCCAAATTATTAGAAAGCGAATATAATTTAAAGCAATCTCAAATAGTTGCTAATTTGGGGTCGTATGTTGTTGACTTAACAACAATGACTTGGGAAGGCACTGAGGTTTTGTATCAAATTATAGGCATTGATGAGTCCTATATTAAAACAATAGACAGTTGGGTTGATCTAATTCATACTGAAGATAAAGTAGAAGTGTTAAACTATTTTGACAGCTGCTTAAAAAACAATAAACGATTTAATAAAGAGTATCGCCTTATTCAGTTTAATTCCAAAAAAGAAATTTGGGTACATGGTATAGGTGAATTGTTATTTGATGACGACTCTAACCCTATCAAAATGATAGGGACTATGCAAAATATTACAAATCGAAAAAAAGTAGAATTAAAACTTCAGAAAAATGAAAAATCATTACTAGAAGCTCAAAAAATAGCCAAAATAGGAAGTTACTATTTAGATTTAGAAACCAATTTAGCTCATGTCTCGATAACCTTTAAGGAGATTGCTGGTTTAGAGCAAGAGGATACTATTTCTCGAAAGCTATGGAAGGACATTACGCATCCGGAAGATGCTAAAAAAAACAGTGAAGAAATTGATAAGTGTATAAAAACTGGAGGTGAATTTGATTTGGAATATAGGATTTATTCTCAAAACGATAATAAATTAAAATGGATACACGGTTTAGGAGAAGTGTCTTATCAAAACGGTAAAGCAAAAAGCTTTTTTGGAACCATCCAAGATATAACCGAGCGTAAAACAGCCGAAATCAAAATTCAAGAAAGTGAACACTCCTTGTCAACCGCTCAAAAAATAGCCAAAATAGGAAGTTTTAACCTAGACTTAATAAACTTAATCGCTAAAACCTCGGATACTTTTAATGAAATAGTTGAATATGAAACGGACAAAAAAATATCGTTTGATTTTTGGAAAAATATAGTGCATCCTGATGACAGAGCAATAATAAAAGACGCAGTAATAGAAAGTGAAAAATTAAATAAAAAGTTTGATTTAGAGTATAGAATTATTAGCACCAAAACCAGCCAGATAAAATGGATTCATGGTTTAGGAGAAATCTTTTACGTAGATGATATTCCAACAAGCTTTGTTGGAACAATCCAAGATATAACCGAACGTAAAAAAGCAGAAATAGATTTAAAAATAGCAAACGATTTTACTGAAAGTCTTGTAATGTCTATGCAAGAAGGTTTGCTAATGGTTAATCTTGATGGTACTATCATGAAGGTTAATGAGTCATTATGTGATCTATTAGGATATACCGAAGCGGAACTTCTTGGCATGGATTTACCTTACCCTTTCGCAAGGTCAGAGGATTATGAACTCATGATGGAGATTAAAGATAAAGTAGCAAAAGGCGAAGCTCCTTCATTTCAACTAGAATTTATCAGAAAAAATGGAACCAGGTTTATAGCCTCGTTTTTAGCAGGTATTATTTATAATAATCAAAATGAAGTTATTGCAATATTTGCCACTATAAAAGACATCTCTGAAGACCTAAAAATAAAAGAAACTTTAAAACAAATCGCTTTAAAATCCACGCAGAAAAAAGATGTTATATTAAAATTAGCAAGTCTCATTGGTGAAGATTTAGAGGCTTCCTTAAAAAAGATTGCTATTACATCTGCAGAAGCTTTGCAAGCAGATTTAGTAACCATTTGGGAGTATAAGACGGATAAAACAGAGTTAGTCAGTAAATTGTTTTACAATGCAGAAGATAAAATATTTGATAGTGAAGCATTATTAATTAAAAAAGAAAGCTTCCCCAATTATTTTGAAGCTTTCAAAGATAGGACTAGTATTAACATTAGTAATGTAAGATCTAATCCAATTACAAAAGCTTTTGCTAAACAATTTTTTGAGCCTCTTAATATTTCTTCAAGAATTGATGTTGTAATTTATGGTCAAAATGAACATTACGGTATTTTGAGTTTTGAAACTAAAGCCACTAATAGAACCTTTAATGCAGACGAAGAGAGTTTTGTAACGTCCATTGCTAGTATAATTTCTTTAATGGTAGAAGGTACGCAACGTAAAATTGCAGAAAATAAAATAGCTCTAGCCAATGAAAAACTATTAGAAGTCAATAAGGAGTTAAACGTTTTAAGAAACCAATTAGAGCAAGAAAACGTTTATTTACGTAACGAGCTTGATCTGGTTTTTAACTTTGAAGAGATGGTTTATGGTAGTGTAGAATTTAGTAATGTGTTAAACGAAATAGAAAAAGTTGCACCAACCAATGCTACAGTATTATTATTAGGAGAATCTGGTACAGGTAAAGAGTTGTTGGCTAGAGCTGTGCATAATATAAGTAACAGAAACAGCAAGCCATTAATTAAAGTTAATTGTTCTGCAATACCAAGAGAGTTAATTGAAAGCGAATTGTTTGGTCACAAAAAAGGGTCGTTTACTGGAGCCTTTAGTGACAAAATTGGTAAGTTTGAACTTGCGGATGGAGGTACATTATTTTTAGATGAAATTGGAGAACTACCATTAGACATGCAACCTAAAATTCTAAGATTTTTACAAGAAGGAGAAATTGAAGTCGTTGGTGGATTGGGTTCTAAAAAATTAGATGTACGCGTTATTGCAGCAACCAATAGAAACTTATTGGCAGAGATAGAGAAAAAGCAATTTAGAGAAGATTTATACTTTAGATTAAATGTATTTCCAATTGCGGTTCCAGCCTTAAGAGATCGTAAGGATGATATTCCATTGTTAGTAGAGCATTTTGTAGATAAATTTGGTAAAACTTATGAAAAACAGATCAAATATATATCTGATGATGCAATGTCCCAACTTAAAGCTTACAATTGGCCTGGAAATATTAGAGAGCTTGAAAACTTAATTGAGCGTGCATTAATACTATCTAATAGCGATACTTTAGTTATTCCTGGTTTTGAAACCACTAATCAAAAATCTAAGCAACGCATCAACAGTGTAGACCTAAATTTAGATACAGTTTTACGCAATCATATCTTACAAGTCTTAGAAGATTGTAAATGGAAAATTAGTGGATCTAACAGTGCTTCTGAAGCATTAGGATTAAAACCTAGCACATTACGCGATAAAATGAACAAATTAGGGATACTTAAGCCTAATTAAAATTAACGGTATTCCGTGAGTTGTCTGTTTACATAAAAGTAATACACGGAATACCGACACTTTATTTATTAGTAATAAATCTTTAAAAAATTATAAAACACTGTAAATCAGTGTTTTGTAATTTTTTTTTGCTCAAATATTATTTGTGGCATCCGTATTGGTTTAAACTTTACAAATCAATAGTTATGGACGATGATAAATTAATTGAAAATTTCAAATTTTGGGTAGATCAAGATGTGATCTATTGTAAAGTTTTGAATGATTTAACGGATTTAGATGATAGATATAAAGCAAAAGATATTGAGCATATATTTTTAAATAAAATATTTACTTTATCTAAAGATGTGCATATGCCAATTTTAATTGATTTAAAAGATTTAAATTTTTCTAATGCCATCAAAGCATTTACGTTTTTATCAAAAAATACATTAATTAAATCATTAGTGTTGTCTAAAACATTTTTAGTCAACTCCTATAAATTAAAAATGCTATTAAACATTCAAAGTTTTGTTTGTAATCCTTCACTTCCTGATGTAATTTTTAAAGATGATAAGTCAGCAATACAATATTGCATAGAGGATAACCGAACGTATAACTCATTAAACTAAAAAAACATGAAAAACATCCAAACAGTAGGACATGCTAAATTTTGGAAAGATGATAATAATATTATAAATCTTAAATTTAATAGTATTGAGGACTATTACATTTTTGATTTATCTGCAGCTAAAAAATATGCAAGTATTATAACGGATTTATGTAACGGTAGACCAATGTCTTTTATAATAGACTTAAGAGGGTTTCATGGCACATTTTCTACAGAGGCTGCAAACTTTATAGCTAAATCTAGTGACTTAATTAAATTAAGAATTTCTGAAGCATTTATATTAAATTCAATAGGAACCAAATTATTAATAGCGTCTTATAAAAGAATATACGATCCCTTAACACCTCACATAACTTGTAATGATATTGAGACAGCAACGCAATATTGTATTGAAAATAGCGACCTATACGATAAAGGTAGCTGATGTAAAACAAACTAATAATAACTAACTATTTTTTACTAATCCCTTAATAATCCCCAAACCTACTACTTATGAGAAAAAAATATGTTCTATCTCATTGTCTAATTATTTTTAACCTACTATGTGTTTATTCGCAAATTGTAAACGAAGGTGTTTTGCAAATTTCGAATGCAACAGATGTGTATTTTGAAAATGAATACACAAACAAAGTTAGTGCTACGCTAAGTACTAACGGTAACCTATACCTAAACAATAGTTTTATAAATAATGGAGTAACAACGTCCACTTCAGGGACAACCTATTTTAAAAGCAATACAAACCCATTATTAAGTATTTCTGGATCTTCAAATACAATCAACTTTAATAATCTAGAAGTAGATATTACAGCTGCAAATACTAAAGGATTGTCTGTTTCGGATGGATTTTTATTAAACATTTCTAATGGACTAAATTTGGTAAATGGAGATGTAAGACTAAATGGAGAGTCGCAATTAATACAATCGCACGTTGGATTAGACGCTAATGCAGTTTCCTTAGGAAAAATATTAGTGGATCAACAAGGGTATGCTTCGGCTTATAAATATAATTATTGGACGTCACCTATTAATAATGGCGGAACGTTTTCATTATTATCAGGTATGTATGATGGTACAGATGCTAACATTAATCCTTTTGCACCTTCACAAATAGCATTTATTTCTGGTTCTCCTTATAACGGTTTACCTGCAATCACTGATGTTTCAGGAGAAGTAACAACTCCATTATCCTTAAGTACAATGTGGTTATACAAGTACATACAAGGATCTGGATCGTATTATGACTGGGTAGCGTTAGATCAAAACAGTGCATTAAATCCAGGAGAGGGTTTCTCCATGAAAGGTTCTGGAGCTTCAGGAGCTGATCAAAATTACGTGTTTTATGGTGCGCCTAATAATGGAGAGTATACATTTTCTATTAATGCAGGAGAGGAGTCTTTAATAGGTAATCCATATCCATCTGCTTTAGATACTAACAAGTTTATTTTGGATAACGCTACGGTATTTGATGCATTATATTTTTGGGTTGATGGTGGATCAACATCACATATTTTATCTAATTATTTAGGTGGTTATGCTATTAGAAATTTAACAGGAGGAACTCCACCTTCAGTGTTTTCTACTTTAATAGGAGGATTGGGTTCTGCAGGAAGTATTACTGTGCCAAAAAGATATGCACCAATTGGTCAAGGCTTTTTTATTAAAGCATACGCGTCAGGATCTATAGTGTTTAATAACTCTCAAAGGGACTTTAAAAAAGAGTCAGAAGGAGAGGCTATTTTTTACAGAAATCAAAATGATCAAACAGAAAATCAAGATCAATTTATACGATTAGGTTATGAAGATCCAGAAGGGTTTCATAGGCAATTACTTCTTGGTTTTTTACCAAATTCTACTGCAGATGTAAATTATAATCCAGGTTATGATGCATTACTTAAAATATGCAGAGATGATGAAATGTTTTTTGTAATTGAACAAGATTTAGATAAAAAATATGCAATTCAAGGGGTTGATGCTTTTAGCGATACTATGGAGTTTCCTTTAGGCATATTAATATCAGAAACAGGATTGCATCAAATAATGATTGATGAGGTTGAAAATTTTCAACACACGATTTACTTAAAAGATAATATTCTAAATACAACACATAATTTATCTGATGCTAATTTTAATGTAAACCTGCCTATTGGTAATCACTTAGACAGATACTCTTTAGTATTTATGCCTCAAAACTCATTATCAACAACGGATCAGACGTTGTCTAATCTTACGGTGTTTTATGATGGAAACAAAAATGTAGTAGTTAATAATAAGGATAGAATGCAACTTAAAAACATAACGATATACAATGTTTTAGGGCAAGAAATTTTAAGGTTAAATGATAATATAAATAATTCCAACAGAGTGCAAATTCCTTTTAATCAAAGCCAAGGAATATATTTTGTAAAGGTTGTAACAACAACAGGTGAATTAACTCAAAAAATAATAAACTACTAATTATGAGTATATTAAAACTAAAAATCAGTATAGTGCTAATAGTAGTTTTTATTAGTGTAAATTTTCAGGCAGTAGCTCAAGTTGGGATCGGAACATTATCTCCAGATGCATCTGCTATGTTAGAGGTAAACTCAACAGAAAAAGGGATGTTAGCACCTAGAATGACCTCTGCGCAACGTATAGCAATTTCTAATCCAGCGGAAGGATTATTAGTGTTTGATACAGATATTAATGTGTTTTACTTTTATGATGGCAATGTTTGGACAGCTTTAAAAGCAGAAATCAAACGTAGTAATTATAAGTTAGTTAAAGACATTTCGGACTTAGCAGATGAATTAGTCTCAGGTGGAGGATCAAAATATGTATTAAACGAAAACTACTTGTACGAAATAAACGGAAATATCAACTTTGATTTTCCAGTCGATTTAAATGGTGCTTACGTTAGCGGTCGTGATACAGGTGAAGATGCATTAGTAAATAATTCTGGAGCAACTTTTTTTAGTGGCTCAAAAGGTGGACATTTTAAAGATATTGTCATTCGTGGTAATAACCAGCAAGTCTTTAATATTTCAGGATCTGGAACAGAAAATCTAATAGCCTACAGCTTAGTAATAGTAGGTGCTTCTTCTGTCGGAACATTTAATAATTTAAATACTTTTTACTTTGAAGTTTTACAAGTATTAGGGACTGGAGACGGTATATCAGCTTCAAATATTTCTAATTATTATATGGATAAAGTCTTTTGGACAGACGGAAATAGTGGAACATTTTTGAAGTTTTCAGGTATATTTAGTAACTTACAGATAGCCAATGGTCGCGTAGTCGTAGATTCTGGTGAAACAGGAATAGATGTAAGCAGTAACCCAACTATTAATATTTCTGCATCTATTGCACAAGTAAGTTTTACAGGAGGTGGTAGTAGGTTAAAAGGCTACACAGAAAACACGTACGCAGGCTATAAATTTAATAGCAATTGGGATGTAGACGCAACAGGTTTACAGTTAGAAACGGATGATGCCTCAATTGGAGATATACATTTAGAATCTCCTATTGGTAGTGGTTTTCAAACAGATTTTACATCAATAGGATCTGGAGTACCAACAAAATTAGAAGGCTTATCTTATTCTAATAACTTATTTAGATTTAGTGCGCCAATCAACAATAGATTGGTTTATGATGGAGTAAAAACTAGAAGTTTTCAGATTTCAAGTAGCATTTCCTTCCAAGGTGATAATAATAGTTCCATCTATATTTTTTACATAGCAAAAAACGGAGTTGTTCAAAACGATTCAAAAGTATACAGACAAGTAGGTAGTAATAACGATGTAGGAGCTGTATCTGTTGTTGGGTCTGTAAAGTTAGATCAAGGTGATTATATAGAAGTCTGGGCCGAACGTTATTCTGGTGCAGGAAGTCTACTGTTAGTCTCTTTAAATTTAATAATTAAATAGTTCAACGCGCTACAAATTCAATAATAAAACCGATTTCATAAAATTTTAAAAACTATAAATTATGGATATTTCAAAATTAAAATTAATAACACTTACACTAGCAATATTTGCAGGTGTATCAAGTGTGGCTATTTCCCAAGTTGGTATTGGTACTGTAAACCCAGAAGTATCGTCAATGTTAGATATATCATCCACAGATAAAGGGATGTTAGCACCAAGAATGACATCTGTGCAACGTATAGCAATTTCAAGTCCAGCTAATGGATTATTAGTATATGATACAACCGAAAATTCTTTTTATTTCTACAAATCTAGCGTTTGGTCTAAAATAGATTCAGCAAAACGAAGCATGCATAAATTAATTCAATCTGAAGCAGATTTAGCAGCAGAGCTTGCAGCAGGAGGAGGATCGACTTATCTTTTATCTACAGATACTTTGTACGAAATTAATGGTACAATTGCATTATTGCATCCAATTGATTTAAATAACGCGTACATCGTTGGGTTTGATACAAACGAAGATGTATTATCTAAAGCTGGAGGAACAATGTTTGTTGGATCTACAGGAGGAAGTATTAAAGGGATTTCTTTGACAGCTCCAGGTGGTACTATTTTTAATTTATCGGGAGCAAATACACAAAATTTGATTTTTAGGGATTGTGTAGTGTATGGTTCTGGATCTATTGGTACTGTTAGTGGTTTTGGATTAGCATTTGTAAGTATTGTTCAGTTTGTTGGAAACGGAGCAGGTATCATATACAATAATATTACCAACTTATTATTAAGTAATATGGGATGGTTGTCTTCAAATTCCGGTACTTATGAAACATTTACAGGGACCTTTAATATTATTCAAAAACAAGGTGGTTTTTCAGAGGTTAATGGCTCTGCTATAGGGATTGATGTTTCTAGCAATCCTGCGGTAAGTAATGGTGTTTTAACAGGAGTTAGTTTTAGCGGTACAAGTACTCAATACATTAAGCGTTATGGCACTGGATCGTATACAGGGTTTAATTTTAATAATGCATGGACAGTTGATTGTCCTGGTATACCAGTGGAGTCAGATCAAGTAGCT
The DNA here is from genome assembly GCF_002323495.1 of Olleya sp. UBA1516. NCBI lineage: Bacteria > Pseudomonadati > Bacteroidota > Flavobacteriia > Flavobacteriales > Flavobacteriaceae > Olleya > Olleya sp. UBA1516. Next base: position 207,220 of record NZ_DCQO01000020.1, on the reverse strand, counting down.
TCCGGTAATATTTATTTTAATGGAGCAATTACCTCAGGATTTTTACAATCAGTATCAAATAATCTTGAATTTAATTTAAGTGGTAATGGATCTTCTAATTCAACAACAGCGGTTAATTTATTAAGAATGTCTTCTCCGCAAAATAATAGACTACGATATTTAGGTAAAAAAACAAGAACTTTTCAAATAAGTGCATCATTATCAGTAAGAGGTGATATCTCTACTGGAGATTTTTATGGATTTTTTATTAAAAAAAATGGGGCAACGGGAACGACATTGGTAGAAACTAATACGCTTATGCGTGTAAATAACACTTCAGATATTAATAGTCTGTCTATTTCAGGAACAGTTGAGTTAGCTCCTAACGATTATATTGAGATTTGGGGACAGCGATTAGTAGGATCTGGTAGTACCTCAATATCTGTATTTTCTTTAAACCTTAATATCAAGTAATTTATTAATAGTAGTTTTTTAGTTAAGTTAGTAAGGCCTTCTGTTAGTTTTAACAGAAGGTTTTATGTTATTTGTAAATGTAATAACCAGTAATTTTAAGTCTATTATCGCTTAAGTAGTTGGTTGAAAAATTATTTTTTAATTAAATAATCAGGATAATTAATCCAAAAAAATATTGGCTTATCTTGCAGCGTTTTATTTGTAGTTAATACAAGTAATATAAAAAGTTATAAAAATGAATAATAATCGTAATAACGAGGATAAAGTCGTTCAAATTAATAAAGTAATAGATCATTACTTTGCGACTAATACAGATAAAGATTGGATACCAGCAAAAGATATCATGTCTGATTTAATAAAAGCAGGTGTTTTTGTAAAAGATCAAAAAAAAGGATTACCACTTAGAAAAATCCTGAGAGTATTAGATAAAGAGGACAACCTAAAAGCAATACCAAGGGTACATCCAGAACGTGCTGAAGCAGCTACCTATTGGTACTTTTTAAGAGAAGGTGCTACATTTCCGGAAAACGAAAATATTAGTACAGTTTCAAAAAAAGATGTTGCTAAAGCTAAACGCGAAAGTACAGACGAGTTTTACATCATTAATTTATGTGATGAGGTTTTAAAGGAAGAAGCATCACGTAAGCATACCTTTGCTTGGTTGTTTGGAGATATGCATAAAAAAGGTAAAACAAGAACATTGTTACCTGTAGCTGCTTTTTATAAAGACGCTAATTTAGTAATTGAATTTGCTGAAAAGAAAAATAAAACCGAAGCGCAATTAGAAAAATTAGAAGCGTTAACCACAAGTGGTATCACTAGAGGTCAACAAATAGAAAAGTATAATCACAGAAGAAAAGAAATGATTTCTAAAAAAGATATCAATTTAGTAACCATTGATTACACTTTATTTGAAACGGATAACAAAGGAAAATTAAAACGCAACACTACAGAGGATGTCGCATTACTTAAAAAAATCCTGAAAAATTATATTCAGTAAAAGCGGTTTTAAATAATACATTTAAAAAGGTCTAATCTAATACTTATAGGTTAGACCTTTTTTGTTTTCTGTTATTAATAGTTTTAATTCAAATCAAGTTTAAAAGTTAAAGTAGTATGTCAAATAAACAGTTTATTATATTTTTAGATGGTTGTTGTAATAAATAAAAAGTCACTACAAAATGTCAAATAGTATAATTGAGATTAAACGAATAAAGCAATACGCTAATAAAGCTAGAGCAATCGAAATTTATATAAATAACAAAAAAATAGACACTATTAGAGATGGAGAAACCAAATCTTTTCAAGTGGATCCTATTCAAAATGAAGTATATGCAAAAATTGATTGGTGCAAAACAAAACCAATTAAAATTAACACAAAAGAAAACGCTATATCAAAACTAGAATTAGGCTCAAATCTATCTGGCTTTAAATTATTGTTTGCTTTTTATTACGTGATTTTTAAAACGTCAGAATATCTATATTTAAAAAAAATAGAAGTTGATACTCAAAACGTAAATTAAATAATTGCTTTAAAATTAATGTCAATGAATACCACTGAAAAAGCATTAAAAGAACGTATTAAGGAGTTAACTTGTCTTTATGAGGTATCTTCAATAATAGGAAATGCAAACGAAGAGCTAATCGAAGATACTTTGCAAGCCATAGTGTTTAGTATCAAAAAAGGATTTCAGTATCCTAAAAAAACAAACATTCAGATTCACACTGAAAATAATAGCATTTCAACCGCTAATGCTATAAAAAGCACCATTAGTATTCAATCTAAAATAAAATTATTTAATGAAGAAAAAGGGCAGTTAATTGCCTATTTAAATCCAGAACAGTATTCCCAAAAGGATTTTTTAAACGAAGAGCAATTACTGTTAGATAATATAGCTTTAAAAATAGGAAGTTTTCTAGAACGTATCGAAATTCAGAAAAACGAAACATCTTTGAAACGTCAGATGGAACATGCAGACCGTTTAAGTATTTTAGGCGAAATAACAGCTGGAATAGCCCACGAGTTAAATACACCTTTGGCTAATATTTTAGGCTTTGCAGAGCTGCTAAAAGAGGATTTTAAAACAGATAAAAATGCCTCTCTGGATATAGATAAGATTATTAAAAACGCCATATTTTCTAGAGAAGTAGTTAAAAAATTAATGTTTTTTGCTTGCGAAATGCCTCAGGAAATGAAAGAAGTAAATTTGGTGCCTAACATTAAAAGTGCCATAAATTTATTAGATGCTACTTTTAGAAAAGAAGAGGTCAAATACATTGTTAAAATAGAAGAAGAAAACTTATTACTGCGCGCAGATCCAATACAATTAACCCAAATTATTTTTAATCTTCTAATTAATGCTATTTATTTTTCACCTAAACAAGGGTTGGTCACTATTGAGGCTAAAACCAGTAAAAAAGCAATTGTTTTAAAAATTAAAGATGAAGGTAAAGGTGTTAATCAAGCAGATTTAGATAAAATTTTTCAACCCTTTTTTACCACCAAACCTATAGGTGACGGTTCTGGATTAGGACTAAGTGTTGTCCATGGTATTGTGGCATCGCATAAAGGAACTATTACCGCAAAAAATAATAAAAATAAAGGCGTTACCTTTACCATAACACTCCCAAAATAATATTTTCTAATGCAATTACGTAAAGAAAACATACTTATAGTTGACGACGATATTAATATACTTGAGTTATTACAACGTCATTTACAATCTTGGAATTATCATGTGTTTAAAGCGGTTTCTGTTAAAGAAGCGGTTAGTATTTTAAGGGATTCGACTATAGATTTATTAATTACCGATCTAAAAATGCCCGAGTTGGATGGCTCAGAGCTTATTAAATTTGTGTCAGAGCATTATCCTAAATTACCTAAATTAGTGGTTACAGGTTATCCCTCGGTTCAGGATTCGTTGGCAGCCATAAAATCAGGTGTAGTAGATTATTTAACCAAACCATTTACTAAAGACGAGCTTAAAATGGCGTTGGATAAATATTTGGTAAATGCAGATAATCTAGCACAATCATCTAAAAATTCAGTAATTAATAATAATAAGCCTTACGGCGAAATTATAGGTCATTCCGACAAAATTAATACTGTAATTCAAGTTATTGAACGTGTTAAAAACAACAAAGCAACAGTTTTTATTAAAGGTGAAAGCGGTACAGGTAAGGAGCTTGTCGCACGTGCCATCCATTATCAAGGTAAGTTTTCTAAAGCGCCTTTTGTTGCAGTAAATTGTGGTGGAATACCAGAAAATTTACTTGAAGCAGAGCTATTTGGATATTTAAAAGGTGCGTTTACAGGAGCAGAAACTAATCGCGAAGGTTTTTTTCAAGCAGCAAATGGAGGTACTATTTTTCTAGACGAAATTGGTAATGCTTCATTAACTGTGCAATCTAGATTACTACGTGTTTTACAAGAAAAAGAAGTGGTAAAAGTAGGATCTACAAAAGCTGAAAAAGTAGATTTACGTATAATTGCGGCAACCAATAGTGATTTACGAGACATGATTCAAAAACAAAATTTTAGGGAAGATTTGTATTACAGATTAACAGTGGTAGAGATAGATGTGGCTCCTTTAAGACAGCGCAAAGACGATATTAAATTATTGGTTGACAAGTTTTTATTTAAATATGGCGTCGAGTATAAAGATGGTTATGTAAAAATAACTGCAGATGCTTTAAAAATATTAGAGCGTTACGATTGGCCAGGAAATATTAGAGAACTTGAAAACATTATACAACGTGCAGTGATATTAAGCGATAAAACCGTTGACGTTAGTCATTTACCAGAGCATTTAAAGTATGCAATACAACACACTTCAGACACCTTACAACCTTTAAAAGTTATTGAAAAGCAATACATAAAAAAAGTATTAAGAGCTACTGGAAACAATAAAACTAAAGCTGCCAAAATTCTTCAAATAGACAGAAAAACAATTCGTCAAAAATTATCTGAATAAGCTTTTTAAAACTGGTGCAATTTTACCCAGTTGGGGAATTATGTACCACTCGTTATTTTATATTTTAAACTATATTATTCTATAAACCCTTTATTTTAAAGGGTTTTTTGCATTTGTAGCAGTAAGTGCATTTCCTTTGGCACAAGCATTGCAAATTGGTGTATAATCGATTATAAATTTTACACCTATGAGTCATTTTAATATTTGCCCAGATTGTATCCATCGCAATTCTTGCGTATTGACAACCCAAAAAGATAACGTTTGGTCTTGTAGCGAGTTTGATGCCTTTAAACCAAACCAACCAACTTTACAACAAGTAAAACAACCAGAACAAGAGTTAGTTTTAGTTTAATCATTTAATAATAAAAGCTATGTTTTTCAACACAATAGTTTCAGTATTTGGCAGTAAAAATTCTTTAGAAAAAAAATCTAATAAAAGCCAAGCTAGAGATAAGTATATCTCACAAAAATATCACGAAAGATCAATAATCAATCGCTATTTCAAATAAAATAATAAACACTTTACAATGACAACAGTAACAGCAGATTTGAAAAAAGTAACAAAAAAAGTACCTGTAAGAGGTATGATGGATAATGTAATGGAGCAGTTTAACAGTGCTGCAGACCATATTAATTTACATCCAAATATTAGAAAAATATTAAGCATTACTAACAACGAGATTTTAGTCAACTTTCCGGTAAAAATGGATAATGGAGACGTCGAGATTTTTACAGGTTATAGAGTGCAACATAATAATGCATTAGGACCATATAAAGGAGGTTTACGTTACCATCCAACAGTGGATATTGATGCTGCTAGAGCATTAGCGATGTGGATGACCTGGAAAACATCATTAGCAGGTTTGCCATATGGTGGAGGTAAAGGTGGTATTAAAATAGATCCTTCAAAATATTCGCAATCAGAGTTAGAGCGTATTACACGACGTTTTACGTTTGCGTTAGCGGATAATATTGGGCCAGAGCATGATATTCCTGCTCCAGATGTTAACACTAGTAGTCAAACTATGGCATGGATTGCAGATACTTACATGAGTACGCGTCCACCAGCAGAACGTACTGCAAATCAACATGTAGTAACAGGTAAGCCTGATGCAAGTGGCGGATTAGAAGGACGTGACAGAGCAACAGGTTATGGTGTGTATTTGTCCATTAAATTTTGGGCAGAAAAAAGCAATACTAGTTTAGTTGGTAAAAAGTTTATTGTTCAGGGATTTGGTAATGTTGGCTACTGGGCAGCTCATTTTTTAGAAAAAGATGGTGCAAAATTAGTAGCAGTACAAGATGCTTCTGGAAGTATTCAAAATCAAAATGGTATCAAGGTTGAAGACTTATTTAAATACAGTCAAATTAACGATGGTAGTATTGTAAACTTTCCAGACTCTAAAACAGTAGATAGCAATAAGTTTTTTGCTTTGGATTGTGATATCTGTATTCCTGCTGCCTTAGGAAACCAAATTACTAAAGAAAATGCACCAAAAATTAAAGCAAAATTAATTGCAGAAGGTGCTAATGGACCAACAAATGTTGAAGGCGAAAAGATTTTATTAGAAAGAGGTATTACAATTATACCTGATATTTTATGTAATTCTGGAGGTGTTGTAGGTAGTTATTTTGAGTGGTTACAAAACCGAAATGGAGAGATTTGGCAATTGGACGAGGTGATGGCCAAATTGGATAAAAAAATGAATGAATCTTTTAATAAAGTGTTTGATTATGCTATAAATGAAACTGTGGATTTACGTACAGCTGCATTTTGTATAGCCATACAACGTATAGAAAAAGCATACATACAAAGAGGGATTTTTCCTTGATTTTAAAACAAAGAAGATGAAGTACGGAAGTTTAATATTAGAAAAAAAAGAGTATGTGTACCTAAAACGCATACTCAATATTTCGGGTTATGGAGATGATACAAGCGTCACTAAATCTTTAGTAAAGTTATCAGAAGAGTTAAAGACTGCACAAATTGTAAATGACGACCAAGTACCAGAGGATATAGTACGTTTTAATAGTATAGTGACTATAGCGTCGGATAATGGTTGGGAAAAAGAATTACAAGTGGTTATACCAATGGACAAAAACGTGGCACTTAACAAAGTGTCCGTTTTAGCTCCAATGGGAGCAGCGCTTTTAGGCTATTCTAAAAATGATACAATTGATTGGGATTTTCCTGGTGGAGCACAAAAAATTAAGATTATTGATGTCCAAAAGCAAGAGAATTTAAAAGGTGTTGATATAAATATTTAAAACAGATTATTATGAAAACAGAAAACATACAAATTTTTGATCATGATACTAATGTAGATGTGACACATAAAATTAATACAATGGAGCTAGACAATTGGATTAATCATTTAAAGTACATAAAAAAAGAACTGTCTAACCTTATCAATATTTGTAAAAACGAATTAAAAGATAAGTTAGATGACAAAAGTGTAGCAAATAAATTTGAGAAAAAAGAGATAGAAAACGAAACGCTTTTAAACGCCTTAAATACCTATTCTAAATCAAGGTTAAATATCATCGAGTGTGAAGACACGCAATGTGATATGATATACATCACAGAGCATGAAAGTTATAGACGCAGCTACCTGTATCATTTAGATAAATACAGAAGACTTAAGGACGAGTTTTTTAATAAAGTACAAGGTAAATTCACGCTTTTAAAAGTTAATTAATAATTGAATACAGCTTCAGCCTATAAAATAGAGACGCACAGACGCGTGTGCTTAGTTAAAGATTGTAAGGAGGCCAATCATTGGATTTCTGTACTAGAATTAGCGGTTAAAGAGTTTGAACATTTTTATGTTATAGAAAAACAACTAATAAAAAATATAGAGACATCTAATAATATGTTGGCTTTACGCAGAAAATTTACCTTAAGCATGGCTGATTTTTGCAAATATGAACAAGAGATTATAAATGAAATAGAATACGGAAAGACAGAATATAATGATAGTCGTGCCAAGGTGCACGAATTAAAAAGGCAGCAGTATATCCAAATTTTAAAAGAGCTTCATGACTTTAGAATTAGGTTTTATACTATGCTAGCAAGGTATAAAAGGTAGCTAAAGTAACGGTAGTTATTTAAACGTTAACTCAGTTAAAAGTATAGGCTAAATATTAATTTAAAATGTAATAAGATGAAAAAAATATTGATTCCAACAGATTTTACTTTAAATAGTTTTCAAACTATAGATTATGTTATAAAACTATTTAAAAACGAAACCTGCGACTTTTATTTTTTAAATACTTATTCATACAATGTTAATGGTTTAGATGCTATACAAATGCTTCAAGCAGACGACGATTGGTTTGATAAGCCTAAACAGAATGCACTAAAGCAATTAGGTAAACTAGTTGAGCGCTACACTTTAAATTGTACAGCATTAAATCATCAGTTTTTTGCAATATCTGACTGTTCTGATTTAGTATTAAGCATTCAAAAAAACATTAAACAGTTAAGTATAGATCTGGTTATTTTGACAAGTAAAAAGGAACAAAATCTAGGAAAAATAACACAAAATATAGTCGAAAAAATTAGATGTTGTCCAGTATTAATAGTGCCTCCACATGCTTCAGCAAGTAATAAGATTAATATAACTATTGCCTCAGATTTTAAACAGCAAATAAATACGCGTCAAATAGACAAGTTTTTAAATATTTTAGAAAACACCAATTTAGAAATTACAGTTTTAATCTTAGCAAAACAAAATGCTATAAGCGATTGCGCATCTAACAATTTAGAGACTATGCTAGGATATCTAAAAGAAATTTCAGGACATACAGCAACATTACACTACACAGCGTCTTCTTATAATTTAAAGGCTTATGCGCAATCGCATTTAGATGGTATTATGTGTATAATTGATAAAAAACCGCATTTATTAAGAAAAATGGGAGTGTTTAAATCAGACATTTTTTCAACTTTAAAACAACTGCATACTAACACTGTGTTAACTGTTCACCAATAAAAATTTTGTTATGAGTAACCGAAAATTTAATGGTCTTATCATTGTAATTACAATCATAATTATTACAATATTATCTTTAATGGTACCACCACCAATTATGTAAAAGCAATTTTAATAGCACATAAGCAAAAGTATAGTTTAATTACGTAGTATAATTTAACCATACAAAGTTGTATATTGCTTAATGCTTAAATTTAATCCTAATAATTGGTATAACTTTAGTAAACCCTTAGTTTTACTAGGTTTGTTTATGTTGTTTGCAAAATCTGTAGCACAAGATTTACCTCCTATACAATATTTTTCTCCCAAACAATACCATGCCGAAAATCAAAATTGGGAAATTACCCAATGTAAGAGCAAACATATTTATGTCGCAAATTCTAAAGGATTATTAGAGTTTAATGGTTCAGAATGGATTTTATATCCATCACCAAATCAAACCATTATAAGATCTGTTAATGTTGTTAGTGATAAGGTGTATACAGGTAGTTATATGGAGTTTGGTTATTGGACCAGAACAGATGTTGGCGATTTAAAATACACCTCACTTTCTAAAAAAATTAGAAGTACTTTATTGGAGGACGAGCAATTTTGGAAAATAACTCATTTAGATGATTGGATATTGTTTCAATCGCTCAGTCGCATTTATATTTATAACACTAAAACCGATAAATTTAATATTACAGAATCTAAAGCTGGTATAATCAAGATGTTTAAGGTTGATAATAGCATTTATTATCAGGATAGAATAGAAGGATTATTAAAATTAGAAAATGGACAACCTAAAGCTATTTTACAATCTAATTATTTTAAAAATAAGATAATAGCTGGTGTTTATACATTAAAAAACAATTTGCTTGTTGTTACTCAAAACCATGGGATTGTAACAATAAAAAACAATACAGTACAAGACTGGAATGCTAATTTAAACTCACAATTAAAAGATTATCGCATATACAGTAGCCTGCAATTAAATGACGATAGCTTAACTCTAGGGACTATCTCTAACGGAATTATACAAATTGATGCTAACGGTAATATTTTTCAAAAAATTAGCCAAGCCAATGGATTAGGCAATAATACTGTATTGTCAATATTTCAGGATATAGAAAGTAATATTTGGCTAGCTTTAGACAATGGTATAAACTGTGTAAATATTAACTCTCCTTTCAGAATATTTAACGATGATCATGGTGTTTTGGGTACTGTTTATACCTCTTTAATTTATGACAATACGTTGTATTTAGGTACTAATCAAGGATTGTTTTATAAAAAAGCAGATCAAACAGCGTTTAAACCTGTAGTCAATACTAATGGTCAAGTATGGAGTCTTAAAATTATTGATAACCAATTGTTTTGCGGTCATAATTCTGGCACATTTATAATTAATAACAATGTAGCAAATCGTATTGCATCAGTGGAAGGTACTTGGGATATTAAAACAATTAGTGATAATCCAAACTTATTAATACAGGGTAATTATAATGGTCTTAATATTTTAGAAAAAAAAGCAGGTTTTTGGCAATTTAGAAACAAGATTGAAGGATTTAATAATTCGTCTAGATTTTTTGTATTTTCTAAAAAGGATGAAATATTAGTAAATCATGAGTACAAAGGTGTTTTTAAAATTAAAATAGATTCGGATTACAGAACTACAACACAAATTTCTAAAATTGAAACTTTAGAAAAAGGCTTATTTTCTTCATTAACAACAAGTAACAACACGTTGTATTATGCAACAGATAAAGGTGTTTTTAAAAAGCACCTAGAGGATAATACATTTGTTAAAGACACTGTTTTAAGCAAAATTTATAAAACGCAAGGCTATTCTTCGGGTAAAATTATTACAGATCAGGCAAATAATGCACTATGGTTAATTACTAAAAAAGGGATTAATTACGTAAGTCCAGGTAAATTAAGCACAACGCCAGATATTTCCTTTATAGCGTTGCCAAGTTCGCTTAGGGAAGGTTTATCAGGTTACGAAAGCATCTTTAACCTAAAACCTAATTTATATCTATTTGGGACTTCTAAAGGTTATATAACTTTAAATCTTTCTAAAATAAAACCTAAAACGTATCAAGTTGAAATTAATACAATAAATAAAACACCGCTTCAAAAGTCTAAACAGTTAATTAGCTTAAAAGATGAAATTATTTTTAAAAATAAAGAGAATAACATCGAAATTAAATACAGTGTTGCAGAGTATGATAAATATTTAGAAGCTGAATATTCGCATAAACTAGATGGGTTATATAATGATTGGAGTAGTTGGAATACTAATGCAGAAGTATTATATAAAAATTTACCCTATGGCGAATACACTTTTATTGTAAAAGCCAGAGTAGGAGGTGTAGAGGTGACTAATCAAGATAGTTTTACATTTACAATAGATAAGCCTTGGTTTTTATCCAACATTATGATAATGGTCTATTGTGTGATAGGTTTCATTAGTATTCTTTTAATAAATTATTTTTATAAACTGTATTACAGAAAGCAAAAAGAAAAACTAGTCCTAAAATCAAAACGTGAGTTAGAGCTTAAAGATTTAGAGACTAAACAACAATTAATGGCTTTAAATAATGATAAATTAAGACAAGAAATTGACAATAAAAACCGAGAATTAGCAATTTCTACCATGAGCTTGATTAAAAAGAACGAATTTTTAAATACAATCAAAAGCGAGCTAAATGAAAAAGTAGAGAGTGCTAATCTAAAATCTGTAATTAGGATTATTGATAAAAATATTAATAATAAAGATGACTGGAATTTGTTTGAAGAAGCATTTAATAATGCAGATAAAGATTTTCTTAAAAAGGTAAAAACCAAACATCCAGCATTGACATCTAACGATTTAAGATTGTGTGCTTATCTAAGATTAAATTTATCATCAAAAGAGATTGCTCCTTTACTTAATATATCTCCAAGAAGTGTAGAGGTCAAACGATATCGTTTGCGTAAAAAGATGGAATTAGAGCATGATGTTAATTTGACAGACTACATCTTAAGTATTTAATAACACTACAATTAGTTAAAATACCTATACATTACCACAACAAATCTATTTTTACTTGTAATAATGGGCTTTCATAATATAAATGTTAAAATAAGGTTAATGCTTGTTTTTAATGAGATTTAGATAATTAAACCAACTTTTTTTTGTGATGTATGTTTTTTGTTGCGGTTAAAATTATCAAATCAGCATTATATCTGCATAAATTTGATAAAAGCACAAAAACTTTTAAACATGAAAAAAACTTTTTTCTCCTTTTTGTTATTCTTAATGACTTTCTCTGCCTTTGCTCAGGAGTATATATTAACAGGAAATGTAACTAGTCAACAGGATGGATTACCTATTCCTATGGTTAATATACTAGTTAAAAATACAACCAATGGTGTAACCACAGATTTTGATGGTAATTATACTATTAATAACGTATCTAAAAATTCAACTTTAGTTTTTTCCTATATAGGTTATAAAACAAAAGAGGTAGTAATAACTAATGGTAATCCAGTTAATGTGCAACTAACTGAAGATGTTGAGGCACTAGAAGAAGTGGTTATTATAGGGTATGGTTCTCAAAAACGTAAAGAAGTAACAGGAGCAGTATCAACGGTTTCTAGTGAAACTATTGAAGCACTTAAACCTACACGTATAGAACAAGCCTTACAAGGTCAAGTAGCTGGAGTTAATATTACATCACAATCTGGTGCTCCAGGTAGTGCATCTAATATTAGAATCAGAGGTATATCCACTAATGGTGACAATAGACCACTTATTTTAGTAGATGGTAATGTTATTGAAGATTTAAGTGTTGTAAATCCAGGTGATATAGAAAGTTATACGGTACTTAAGGATGCCACAGCAGGTATCTATGGTGTAAGAGCTGCCAACGGAGTTATTTTAATTACTACTAAAACTGGTCGCAAAAATAAACCAATGACATTTCAGTATGATTCGTATGTTGGTTTTCAACAAACGACTAGAAAAATACCATTACTAAATGCTACAGAGTATGCTTTAATTAAAAACGAAGCTGCTGCAGCTAGCGGAAGTACTTTACCTTTTCCTGATACATTTGGATTAAATAAAGGAACAGATTGGCAAGACGAGGTATTTGAAACTGCACCAATATTTAACAATGCTATTACTGCAAGTGGTGGTACTGAAAAATCTACCTACTCTTTTGGAGCGTCTTTATTAACTCAAGATGGTATTATAGGAGGTAGTAAAGCTAATTTTACGCGTTACACAACACGTGCTAATTATGGATTAGAGATTATTAAAGGTTTAAACTTAAAAGCTAATCTTATTTATACTGGAACATTAAGAAAAGCGTTACCTGAAGGTGGCTTAGGATCTGTTTTATTTAATGCAGTTAACTTTGCACCAACTGATGCGCCAAGAGACGATAATGGAAATTATACGTCCTCAGCTAATTATCCAATTGAGGTGGTAAATCCATTAAAGCAAATCGAAAATACATTTAATAGAACAAAAGTTGATAAACTAAGTGGTGTTTTTGGGTTAAACTATAAGTTTATAAATGGCTTTAGTGCAGAAGCTAACTACCAATGGAACTACTCAGAAGTTAGAACAAGAGGTCTTAACCCTATAGTAGAATATGGAAATGGTTCTGTATTTGATAATACCGAAAATTTACAATTCACAGAAGGTATAAACTTTTTTAGAGATTATACGTTTGATGCTTTTGTTAATTATGAAACATCTTTAAATGATGAGACTCATAATATTCAAGCAACATTAGGGACGTCAATTTTTAAATCAACAGGAGATTATTACTTGACTATTGGAGACAATATGCCTGAAAACACTGTATTTAGCGATGCTGATATTAATGATGCAACTACAATAACAGACCCTTACGCTCAAATAAGTAATCGTTTTTTCGATTCTAGATTATTATCCTATTTTGGAAGATTGCAATATAACTACAAAGGAAAATACTTATTCTCTGCAGTAGTTAGACGTGATGGTTCGACAGCATTTGGACCAGAAAATAAATTCGGAATTTTCCCTTCAGGTTCAATTGGTTGGGTTGTCTCTGACGAAAACTTTTTATCCAGTAGCAATACCATTGATTTCTTAAAACTTAGAAGTTCATATGGTGTTTTAGGAAATGATAGGATTCCTGGTTTTAGATTTGAATCATTATTAGATGGTGAAGGTGTTTATGTTTTAGATGATGCATTAGCGCTTGGTACTGCAGTTGGTGCGATATCTAATCCAGAAATTAAATGGGAAGAGCAAAAAGCATTTGATATAGGTTTTGAAACAAGATTATTTAACAACAAAATAGATATTACTGCAGATTATTTTAAGCGAACTACAGAAAACTTATTACTTCCTGTTGAAAGTTCGTTAATTTTAGGAGGAGCTGCTCCAGGATCAGGTAATCCTATTGTAAACGCTGGAACAGTAGAAAATAGTGGATTAGAGTTTGCAATATCTTACAAAGATCAATTATCAGATAACTTCAAGTTTAATGTAAGTTATAATATCTCAACTTTAAATAATAATGTAGTTGAAGTCAATAATAGCATAGGTTATGAAGTTGGAGGAAGCTTTGGTATTGGTCAAGCCAATCCACCTTCTAGAATGCAAGTAGGACAGCCAATAGGTGTGTTTTATGGAATGCAAACCAATGGAATTTTTCAAAACCAAGCCGAAGTTGATGCACATCCTTCACAATTAGACTTAGGTGCTAACGCACAACCTGGTGATTTAAGATTTGTGGATGTTAACCAAGATGGAGTTATTGATGCAGACGACAGAACATTTATAGGTAACCCAATTCCGGATGTTACAATGGGTTTAAATTTGACTTTTGATTATAAAAACTTTGATTTTCAAACTTATTTCTTTGCGTCAGTAGGTAATGATATTGTAAGAAACTATGATAGAAACAGCGCCAAAACTAATCTTACAAGTTATGTTTTAGATAGATGGACTGGACCAGGAACATCAAACACAGATCCTAGAGTAACAAATAGCGCAACTTCTAATAGTGTATTTTCAGATTATTTTGTTGAAGACGGTTCATTCATCAGAGCTCAAAATGTACAATTAGGATACACATTTAATCAAGATAAATTACAAAATATAGGATTGGATAATATCAGGGTTTATGCGTCTGTAAGTAATGCTTTTACATTAACAAAATATAGAGGTTTTGACCCAACGACATCAAATGGAGCTTCAATTGGAGGCGGAATTGATAGTGGTTTTTACCCAAACCCAAGAACATTTTTAATCGGAACAAACGTAAAATTTTAAACAATGAAAAAAATAAAATATATAATCGTCTTTTTAGTTTCGACTTTTACAGTAATATCGTGTAGTGATGATTTTGTGGATGTCGCTTCTCAAAATGAAAGTTCAGAAAACTACTTTAATTCAGAGCAAGATTACCAAGATGCTTTAATTGGTGCTTATGATTTATTACAATCAACCTATTTAAATGTTATGTTAGGCGAAATCGCTTCAGATAATACTTTAGCTGGTGGTGAAAGTGCTACAGATGTACCTGGAATACAGCAAATTGATGATATGATTCACACTGCTAATAACGAACAGTTACGCTCAATTTGGGGCTGGATGTTTGCAGGTGTTAATCGTACAAATTACATCTTAGAGTTTCAGGACAAAATAGACTTTAGCGGAAAAGAAAATGTTTTAGCACAAGCTAGATTTTTAAGAGCCTATTACTATTTTGAATTAGTAAAATGGTTTGGAGATGTGCCTTTAGTAGTTGATCAACGTTTCTTGTTTGGAGATCAATTTGAAGTGGACCGTACACCTAAAGCATTAGTTTATGCGCAAATTGAATTAGACTTAATGTATGCAGCAGATAATTTGCCATATACGCAAACACAATTAGGACGCGTAACTAAAGGTGCAGCTGAAGCATTATTGGGTAAAGTATACTTATATCAAAATAAATTTGGAGCTGCTGCTCTTGTTTTAGAAGACTTAATAAATTTTGGACCTCATGATTTAGTAGCAGATTACACAACCATTTTTGAAAACGATAATGAGAATAGTATCGAGTCTGTTTTTGAAGTGCAATATGCAGATTTAGAAGGTGCAGGCTTTGGTTGTTTACAGTGTAGTGAAGGTAATGTGGCTGTTGGTTTTAACGGAATCCGTAATTATAATGGACCATTGTTTGATTCTGGTTTTAGTTTTAATGTGCCAACTCAAGAAGCTGTGGATGCTTTTGAGAGTGATGATCCAAGATTAGACACTGCAATCTTAGATATTAATGCTTGGGCTACTGCAACAGGAGCAACTTTTGGAACAGGTAATGAGCACACAGGGTATTATAACAGAAAATATATAGCGCGTCAAGGCGATTCTAATATTGGTGATCAAAACTTGACCAACCCTAATAATTACAGAGCCATTAGGTATGCAGATGTATTATTAATGGCTGCAGAAGCTTTAAATAGAGGATCTATAGCAGATGACAGAGCTCAAAATTATCTAAATCAAGTTAGACAACGCGCATTTGGAGATATGGATCACAACATTACAGCAACAGGTAGTGCCTTAACAGATGCTATTTACCAAGAACGTCGTGTGGAATTAGTAGGTGAAGGACATCGTTTTTTCGATTTAGTTAGAACAGGTCGTGCAGCTTCAGAAATTGATGGTTTTACGACAGGTAAACATGAGGTTTTTCCTATACCACAAATAGAAATAGAGTTAACAGGTAATCGTTGGACACAAAATTCTGGTTATTAAAAAAATAAATATGAAAATTAAAACACAACATAGCATGAAAAATTTTAAGTACATCCTTAGTTTATTCATAGTAGTAGCTTCTGTAATTGGTTGCTCTCAAGATGATGATTTACCAGATGTTAGTGCATTACCAGCACCAACTAATGTTGCAGCAGTAATTAGTATTGCTCAAGATAATTCTGGTTTAGTTACCATTACTCCAACAGGAGAAAATGTGGCTAATTTTAGAGTTAATTATGGTGATGACTCAGGTACAGATTCAGGACTTTTAAATCCTGGTCAAAGTACTCAAAATACGTATTTAGAAGGAACTTACGACATCGTAATTGCTGCTTCAGGTATAAATGGTAAAACAACTACTGTTGCACAAACTATCGTAGTGTCATTTCAAGCACCAGAAAACTTAGTAGTTACCATAGAGAATGACCCAACAGTGTCTAGACAAGTAAACGTAACTGCTACAGCAGATTTTGCAGTGTCTTATCAGGTAGAATTTGGAGATGCAGCAGCAACGGTTTTAACATCTAATATTGGTGACCTAACATCATTTGTATATGATGCAGCTGGGACTTACACAATTACAGTAACAGCTAATAGTGGGTCTGTAGATACTATTTCGTACACAGAAGAATTTGAAGTAACAGAAATATTAGCTCCTTTAACGCCAGCTCCAACGCCTCCTAACAGAGACGCTAGTGATGTAGTTTCTATTTTTAGTGATGCGTATGCTAATATTACTTTAAACGAATTACCTACGGATTGGTCTGCTTCTGGATTTGAGGCTACTACTGTAGATAGTGATAATGCTTGGAGATTAACCAATTTAGACTTTATTGGTATGGTAAGTAACTATGATAACGGAGTAGATGTTTCAGCTATGGAAATGTTACATATCGATTATTGGGTACCTTCAGGAACAGAAAACGAATTATTAGTTAAAATTGTTAATACTATTGATGGTGGTGAGGATGTCGAATCTTTAGGAGCAACCGTTGGTGGTTCTTGGCAAAGTATTGATATTGACATGACAGGTTTTGATGGCGGAAATTTAGCCAACACTCAAAAAATCACACAAATCTTAATTGATGCAGATGTTGTTGCAGATATAGTTTATATAGACAACTTTTACTTTTATAAGCAAAGTGCTTCTACTGGAACATTTGACGATGGATTGTTAATTAATGGTGATTTTGAAAATGGAAGCGAGGCTTGGATAATTGGTGTAGATGATGCAGCTCTTGCTCCTGTGGTAACTAATAGTGGTAATACTTACTACTCTGTAGATGTTACTTCTGCAGGAAACTCATACGATGTCAATTTAAGTCAAAAAGTAGAGATTATTCAAGGTAATACTTACACACTTACTTTTAATGCATGGTCAGATGTAAATAGAGCTATTGTTGCAGGAATTGGTTTAAGTGCAGACCCTTGGTCTAATGATTCTCAATCAGTAGACATTACAACGACTAGCACGACATATTCTTTAACACTTAGTGCAGCAGATTTTGGAGCTATTGATGCTCGTGTAATTTTTGATTTAGGTGCAGAAGTAGGTATGGTTAATATTGATAATGTATCATTAATTATAGGCACAGGTAACACTGTCGTTAATGGTGATTTTGAAAATGGAAGTGATTCTTGGATAATAGGTGTTGATGATGCGTCTGTAATACCAGTGGTTACAGTAGCAGGTAATACATATTATTCAGTAGATGTTGCAACAGCAGGAAATTCTTATGACGTAAATCTTAGTCAAAAGCTAGAAATTATTCAGGGTAATACTTACACATTAACTTTTGATGCTTGGTCAGATGTAGATAGAGCAATTATTGCTGGTATTGGTTTAAGTGCTGACCCTTGGTCTAATGCTACACAAACCGTTGATATTACTACAACAAAAACAACTTATACATTGACTTTGGTAGCTACGGATTTTGGAGCACCAGATGCTCGTGTTCTTTTTGATTTAGGAGCACAAATAGGTATGGTTAATATTGACGATGTTTCTTTATCAAGCAACTAATTAATTATCTATGCTTTATTTATAGCAGTTAATATTAAAAAATAGAAAATGAAAAATAAATTTAAAATAATAGCATTCATTCTTGTAACAGCCTTGTTTATAGGTTGCCAAGAAGAAGATCAGACTTTCGGAAACATTGTCGCACCATCTAATATTGTTATTGTACCAGAAATAGTAGGTCAAGATGCAACTAATCCAAATGGAAATGGTAGTGGTGTGGTTAACTTTACAGCAACAGCAGATAATGCATTAAGTTATAAATTCAGTTTTGGTAATGCAGAGCAAAATGCGCCTTCAGGAGTAACATCGTATACCTATTCAAATTTAGGAGTTAATACGTACACAGTAGTAGTGGTAGCTTATGGTACAGGTGGTGTTTCTTCAACAGCTACTATAGATATTGATGTTTTAGCAACTTACGCTCCTCCAGCAGATTTATTAAATGCATTGGTTGGTGATGGTTCTAAAACGTGGCGAATTAAGTCAGAAAAGCAAGCACATTTTGGTCTTGGACCAGTTGGAGGTGAGGTTGCTGCAGAGTGGTATGCAGCTGGTCCTGGAGAGAAAGCAACTACAGGAATGTATGATGATCGTTATGTTTTTAATGCAGATGGTACATTTACACACATCGTAAATAGCACTAATGACGATCCTTCAGTGGATGTAACAGGTACTGTTTTTGGAAGAGAACCTTTAATTACAGAATTAGGTCCACACAGCGAGACACCTGTTGGAGCAGATATAGAAAACTATCCATATCAAGATTATTCAGAAAACTGGGTAATTACAGCACCTGGAGGAGCAGAAACAATAAACATTACAGGCTTAGGTTTTATTGGATACTATACAGGTGGTAATCATAAATATGAAATCTTTAGTCGTGATATACCTAACGAGTTTACTATTAGAACAACAGATGGTAACAGCGAGTTTGATTGGTGGTTTATAATAACTTCTGAAGAGGAAGGAGCTACCACAGGATTCGAAACTATTTATACAGATTTAGTTTGGTCAGACGAGTTTGACACCAATGGAGCACCAAACCCAGCAAATTGGACTTACGATTTAGGTAATGGTACTGATGGTTGGGGTAATCAAGAGGCGCAAAGCTATACCAACAATTTAGAAAACGCAGAAGTAGCAGATGGTATGTTAAAAATTACAGCAATCTCAACAGGAAGTGGCTATACT
Source organism: Olleya sp. UBA1516 (assembly GCF_002323495.1). Taxonomy (NCBI): domain Bacteria; kingdom Pseudomonadati; phylum Bacteroidota; class Flavobacteriia; order Flavobacteriales; family Flavobacteriaceae; genus Olleya; species Olleya sp. UBA1516. Next base: position 187,816 of record NZ_DCQO01000020.1, on the reverse strand, counting down.
TCTGCAAGATTAAAATCAGAAGGTCTTTATGATTTTACTTATGGTCGTGTAGAGGTTAGAGCAAAGCTTCCAACAGGTGGAGGAACTTGGCCTGCAATTTGGATGTTAGGTGCTAATTATCAAACTAATGCTTGGCCAGCTTGTGGCGAAATTGATATTATGGAACATAAAGGTAATGCACAAAATACCATACATGGTACATTACATTATCCAGAAGCTTTTGCAGGTAGTGCAGATGGTAGTACAACGGTTGTAGATGCTGTTGCTGATCAATTTCACAATTATACAGTAGAGTGGACTCCAGATGTAATAAAAATATTGGTAGATGATACAGTATATCATACCTATACAAATACTAGTGCTTCACCTTTTAATAGTGAATTTTTCCTAATTCTAAATGTAGCAATGGGAGGAACCTTTGGTGGAGACATAGATCCAGCATTTACACAATCGTCTATGGAAATTGAATATGTTAGAGTTTATCAATAAATATGAAAAAAATAAAGTATTATGTATTAGTCTTAGCTAGTTTTCTCATTACATCATGTAAAAATGATAATGAGAAAAACTTAGCTTTAAAAAGCAATACGACCTCTAAAAATTCGGATATCGAAACTAAAGTATCAGATTTGCTTGCCAAAATGACTTTAGAAGAAAAAATAGGTCAAATGAACCAGTATAATGGATTTTGGGATGTAACAGGTCCTGTTCCTGAAAATGGAGACCAAGCTAAAAAATACGAACATTTAAGAAAAGGATATGTTGGTTCCATGCTTAACGTTAGAGGTGTCAAGGACGTAAGAGCTGTGCAAAAAATTGCAGTAGAAGAAACGCGTTTAGGGATTCCTTTAATCATTGGTTTTGATGTAATTCATGGCTATGAAACATTAAGTCCTATTCCATTAGCAGAATCAGCAAGTTGGGATTTAGAAGCGATTAAAAAATCTTCAGAAGTTGCAGCTAAGGAAGCGTCTGCTGCAGGTATAAACTGGACATTTGCACCAATGGTGGACATATCTAGAGATGCACGTTGGGGACGCGTTATGGAAGGTGCAGGAGAGGATACTTATTTAGGGTCTAAAATTGCAATTGCTAGGGTAAAAGGGTTTCAAAGTGACGACCTATCTTCTCATTTTTCAATTGCAGCATGTGCTAAACACTTTGCAGCTTATGGGTTTGCAGAGGCTGGACGTGATTACAATACAGCAGACATAGGGACTTCCACGTTAAACAATATTATTTTACCACCTTTTAAAGCTGCTAAAGATGCAGGTGTGAGAACGTTTATGAATTCGTTTAACGAGCTTAACGGTATTCCTGCAACTGGAGACAAATATTTACAACGCGATATATTAAAAGGAAAATGGGGTTTTGATGGTTTTATGGTTTCAGATTGGGGATCAATTACAGAAATGATTGCTCATGGTTATGCTAAAGATGGTAAACAAGCTGCCCAATTAGCAGTTAATGCAGGTTCTGATATGGATATGGAATCTTATTTGTATGTAGAAGAACTTGCAGGTTTAGTAAACGAAGGTAAAGTAGATATCAAGCTTATTGATGATGCTGTAAGCCGAATTTTACGCGTGAAATTTGAGTTGGGTCTATTTGATGATCCTTATAAATATTTGGATGAAACTAGAGAAAAACAAGTCATTGGAAGCCAGGAAATTCAGGATGCAGTTTTAGATATGGCTAAAAAGTCCATTGTACTACTTAAAAATGAAAACAACCTTTTACCATTAAAAAAAGAAGGTCAAAAAATAGCAGTTATTGGTGCTTTGGCTACAGATAAAACAAGTCCATTAGGAAGTTGGCGTATAGCTGCTAAGGATAGCACAGCTGTTTCTGTTTTAGAGGGATTAAATCAATATTCAGGAAACACAATTACCTATTCCAAAGGAGCAGATGTCGCTTTAGGTAAAACCGAATTTGCGATTGAAGTAAACATAAACACCACTGATAAAAGTGAGTTTGATGCAGCTATTAAAAACGCAAAGCAAGCAGATGTAGTTATTATGGTTTTAGGAGAACATGGTTATCAAAGTGGTGAAGGTAGAAGTCGTACAGACTTAGGCTTACCAGGTGTCCAACAACAGTTACTTGAAGCGGTTTATAAAGTTAACAAAAACATAGTTTTAGTTTTAAACAATGGAAGACCTTTAACTGTTACTTGGGCAGATAATAATATTCCTGCAATTGTAGAGGCATGGCAATTAGGTACACAAAGTGGTAACGCTATTGCTCAAGTATTGTATGGCGATTATAATCCAAGTGGTAAATTACCAATGACTTTTCCTAGACACGTTGGTCAAGTGCCAATTTATTACAATTACAAAAGTACAGGTAGGCCTACTTTACCAGGTAAGGACGTGGTGTTTTGGTCACATTATCAAGACGAAACAAATGATCCATTATATGTTTTTGGACATGGTTTAAGTTATACCACGTTTAAGTATAGTAATTTAAAAATTAGTAATACCTTTTCTGATGATGAAACCATAAAAGTTTCTGTAGACTTAACTAATACAGGTAAATTTAAGGGTAAAGAGGTCGTACAGCTATATTTAAAGGATTTATTTGCTAGCGTAACAAGACCAATTAAAGAATTAAAAGGGTTTGAATTAGTTGAATTAAATCCAAATGAAACCAAAACTATTCAATTAATTTTGACTAAAGCAGAGCTTGGTTTTTACAATAATCAAGGTGAGTTTAACGTCGAAACTGGAGATTTTGAAGTCCATATTGGAGGAAGCTCTAAAACTGTTTTAACAGACACATTTAAATTATGATAAAAGTATTTAAATTAGTAGTAGTCGCATTGCTTTGTTTGGCTTGTAAAGAAGAAAACAAGGTAGTAGCTAAGCTTGGCACAAAGTTAGACAACAACAATCAAGTGTTTAGCTTTATTGATCAATTTGATGGGACGCTATTAAACGATGCTAGTTGGAATTACGATTTAGGAGATGGTTGTCCAAACTTATGTGGTTGGGGAAACAACGAAAGACAAATTTACACTAAAGAAAATATTACAGTAAAGGACGGAAAACTAGTAATCAAAGCAACCAAGGATTCGGTTGGGTATTATTCTGGTAAAATAACAACTAAAGACAAAATTGAATTTCAATATGGTACAGTAGAGGTTAGCGCTAAACTGCCAAAAGGATCAGGATTATGGCCTGCATTTTGGATGTTAGGTAATGATATTGATACTAATACTTGGCCAGCTTGCGGTGAAATTGATATTTTAGAATATGTAGGTAAGGCTCCACATCAAATTCATACGACTTTACATACGCCTGATAGTTATGGTAAGTCTTTTAATACAAAAATTACAACAATAAAAGATATTGAGGAAGGATTTCATAATTATAAAACACAATGGACTAAAGACTCTATTTCATTTTATATAGATGATAATTTAGTGTACACCTTTTCGCCAGAAATTAAAAATGAAAAAACCTGGCCTTTTGATAAACCTTTTTACTTAATAATAAACCTTGCAATTGGAGGTAACTTTGGAGGTCCAGAAGTGGATGATTCCATTTTTCCACAAGAGTTTATTATTGATTATGTAAAGGTTTCAGGTTTAAATTAAAATAATAGTGGATTGATAGTTTAAATTACCTTAAATAAAAAAAGGACGTCGTTATTGACATCCTTTTTTTTATAATTTGATTTTTATTTTACTCCACACGTTTTAAAGCCTGCTCATCTTCAATTTTGATTTGTTTTCCTTTAGTACTAATTAAACCTTCCTTTTTAAATTGAGACAAAATCCTAATAGCACTCTCTGTTGCTGTACCAACAATACTAGCATAATCATCTCTAGATAGCGTTAAGGCTAAATAACCATCTGCATCATTATCAAATTTGTTTTTTACGTACAATAAAGTTTCTGCTAAACGTTGCTTTACTGTTTTTTGAGCCATATCCACAAGACTATCATCTGCATCTCTTAAATCCTGAGCCATTCGTTTTAAAAGATCCATAGAAAAGTTTACATTTTTCTGTAAATCCTCTAATATTTCTTGTTTGGGTATAAAACAAATTTGCATATCATTTAAGGCAACAGCAGTTAAGTTAGAACTTTCATTACTAACCAAGGAGCGTTGTCCCATCATACCACCTTTTACAGATAGCTTTACGACTTGATCTTTACCATTTTCACTTAATTTAGTGAGCTTACAAACGCCTTCCCTAATGCAATAAATACCATTTAAAGCTTCGCCTTCTCTAAAAATTATGTCACCTTTTTTTACTACTCGTCCAGTTTTGCAAGCAGATACTCGCACCAATTCATCTCTAGTTAGTGTGTTTAAACTATTAAATTGCCTGACAATACATTGTTCACATTTACTCATACCTAATTTTGTTGCAGTATACCAAAAGTATACAATACCTGATATGACAAATATCATATAATAATTGATGTCAAAGTGTAACCTTTGTTACAGGTAAAAGAGCAAATTATGGAATCAAAAGTATGTTATCATTGTGGCGATAATTGTACAGATACAACAATACTAATAGAGGATAAACCCTTTTGTTGTCAAGGTTGTAAAACAGTTTATGAAATACTGTCCGAAAGCGACTTAACGTGTTACTACGACTTGCAATCGTCTCCAGGAGCAATACCAAAGGAGATAGAGGGGAAGTACGATTTTTTATCGCAAGATAAAATTATAGAAAAGTTAGTAGCGTTTGACGATGGTAAAACTCAAATAGTTACACTTTATATTCCGCATATTCATTGCAGTTCGTGTATATGGATTTTAGAAAATCTTAATAAACTTAATCCAGCAATTTCTTTATCACAAGTCAATTTTGGTAAAAAAACAGTACGCGTTTCATATAATACCACAGCATTTTCACTAAAACAATTGGTCCTTCTATTAAGCTCAGTTGGATATGAGCCTTACATTAGTTTGGACGATTATAAAACAGGACAAGAAAACGTCAATCGTAGTTTAATTTATAAATTAGGTGTTGCAGGTTTTGCTTTTGGAAATGTGATGTTTCTATCATTTCCTGAATATTTTGAGGTAAACGAGTTTTGGTTGGAGCAATACAAGCATGTCTTTAGATGGATTATGTTTGCTTTTTCATTACCAGTTGTGTTTTATGCAGCTCAAGATTATTTTATTTCGGCTTTTAAAGCCATCAAAACAAGAATATTAAATATAGATATTCCTATTGCATTAGGTGTTGTTGTTTTGTTTTTAAGAAGTACTGCCGAAATCATTTTTGACATAGGTTCTGGTTTTTTTGATAGTTTAACAGGATTAGTTTTCTTTTTATTATTAGGAAAGTTTTTTCAGCAAAAAACCTATTCGTTTTTGTCTTTTGAGCGCGATTACAAGTCGTATTTTCCAATAGCGGTTACTAAAATTTTTAATAATGAAGAAGTGCCAGTTCAGGTATATGACATAAAAAAAGGCGATCGATTATTAATTAGAAATCACGAGTTAATTCCTGTCGATGGTATATTAATTAATGGGAACGCAAGAATAGATTACAGCTTTGTAACAGGTGAGTCTGAAACGGTTAAGAAAATTTCTGGCGACAAGTTATTTGCTGGTGGTAAACAAACCTCTGGTGTCATAGAAATGGAGGCCATAAAATCTGTAGAACAAAGTTACCTGACACAATTATGGAGTAACGATGTTTTTAGTAAAAATAAAGAGGATGGTTTTACAACCCTAACCAATGCGATTAGTAAACGTTTTACAATTGCTGTTTTAAGTATTGCCTTTATAGCTACAGCATATTGGATGTTTGCGGATAGCAGTAAAGCTTTAAATGTCTTTACAGCAGTATTAATTATAGCTTGTCCATGCGCAATTGCTTTAGCAGCTCCTTTTACTTTTGGTAATTTGTTACGCATTTTTGGAAAAAAGAAATTTTACCTTAAAAACGCTTCTGTTTTAGAACAATTAGCACATATCGATACTGTTATTTTTGATAAAACAGGAACCATTACGTCTAATAAAAAAAGTGATGCAAAATATGAAGGTGTGCCATTAAGTTTAGATGAGGAAGTATTATTAAAAAACACATTAAGAGGCTCAAACCATCCTTTAAGTAGAGGGTTGTATGATATTTTAAAAGATAATGATATTGTAACCTTAGATTATTTTGAAGAACATTTAGGGCAAGGTATTGAGGCGTCTCATGCGACCCAAAATATAAAAATTGGTTCGGCTAAATTTGTAGGTTTTAACAACGATAGTACAGTTTTAAATACTGCAGTACATATTAGTACAAATAAAGGTTACAAAGGAAAATATACATTTTATAATAGTTACCGTAAAGGCTTGTCTAAGTTGTTTAACAAACTTAAAAAGCACTTTGACTTAGTGATTTTGTCTGGAGATAATGAAGGTGAATTAGAAAACCTTAAAAAGCTTCTGCCTGCTAAAACAAAAATGCTATTCAATCAGAAGCCAGATGATAAGTTAGAGTATATTAAATACCATCAATCAGAAGGTGCAAAAGTATTGATGGTTGGAGACGGTTTAAACGATGCTGGTGCTTTGGCACAAAGTAATGTTGGAATAGCAATTTCAGAAAACGTTAATGTGTTTTCCCCTGCTTGTGATGCTATATTGGATGCTACAAAGTTTAACCAATTGTATCAATATATAAAGGCTTCTAAAAGTGCTATAAAGATTATAAAATGGAGTTTTTTATTATCATTATTCTACAATGTTATTGGTTTGTATTTTGCAGTAACAGGACAGCTAGCTCCTGTAATTGCAGCTATTTTAATGCCTTTAAGCTCGATTAGTATAGTCATATTTACAACACTTGCAACCAATTGGGTTGGACGTAAAATAAAGTAGAGTTTATTTCAATTTTGGCTAAATTTAATTACGTGTTGCAAGTTTTTCGCGAAAGCGAAAAAAAATCTTAAGAAAATCTTAAAAAAAATTTAAATTTAGCTTCAAAACTTGGTTAAACATGATAAATGTCATCTTTTAAACAAGCCTACTAAATTACTTTTGTAGCATAACTTCTAATAGGTATGAGTGTTATATATATTTTACTAACAGTAAGCATAATTATCGCGATTGTGTTTTTTACAGCGTTTATAATGGCTGTTAAAAATGGACAATTTGATGATGGTTACACACCATCTGTAAGAATGCTTTTTGAAGACGAATTGGTTAAAACGCCAGTCAAAACAATAAAAAAAACTAAAATCAAAAATAAGACTAATCACAATTAATTATGGAAATGCAGCAATTTTATTACGATAACAAGATTGTTAAAAAGTTTCTTTACGCTACTATACTCTGGGGAGTTGTTGGTATGCTTGTAGGACTCCTTTTAGCGTTTATGTTTTTATTCCCAAATATGACAGATGGGATTTCATGGCTTAGCTTTGGTCGTTTAAGACCATTACACACCAATGCGGTGATTTTCGCGTTTGTGGGTAACGCTATATTTGCAGGAGTGTATTACTCGACACAACGTTTACTTAAAGCTAGAATGTTTAGCGACTTGTTAAGTAATATTAATTTTTGGGGATGGCAATTAATAATTGTTGGAGCTGCCATTACGTTACCTTTAGGTTATTCGACATCTAAAGAGTATGCCGAGTTAGAATGGCCTTTTGATATTGCTATTGCCTTAATTTGGGTTGCTTTTGGTGCTAACCTTATTGGTACAATGTTAAAGCGTCGTCAACGTCACTTATATGTTGCTATCTGGTTTTACATCGCTACGTTTGTTACTGTTGCAGTATTACATATTTTTAATAGTTTAGAGTTACCTGTTAGTTTAACAGGTATGAAAAGTTACTCGGTTTACGCAGGTGTACAAGATGCCTTAGTACAATGGTGGTATGGACATAATGCGGTTGCCTTTTTCTTAACAACACCGTTTTTAGGTTTGATGTATTACTTTGTACCTAAAGCTGCTAATAGACCTGTGTATTCATACAGACTATCTATTGTACACTTTTGGTCGTTAATCTTTATTTATATTTGGGCTGGACCACACCATTTATTATACACAGCTTTACCAGAATGGGCTCAAAATTTAGGAGTTGCATTTTCTGTAATGTTATTAATGCCTTCTTGGGGAGGAATGATAAATGGATTATTAACCCTTCGTGGTGCTTGGGATAAAGTACGTGTTGATCCAGTACTTAAATTTATGGTAGTTGCAATTACTGGTTATGGTATGGCAACATTTGAAGGTCCAATGTTATCCCTTAAAAACGTAAATGCAATTGCACACTTTACAGATTGGATTATTGCACACGTACACGTTGGAGCATTAGCGTGGAATGGGTTTTTAACATTTGGTATGATTTACTATTTAGTACCAAAATTATTTAAAACAAAATTATACTCATTAGCATTAGCAAATCTACATTTTTGGATAGGAACTTTAGGTATTATTATGTATGCCTTACCAATGTATGTAGCAGGTTTTACACAAGCTAGTATGTGGAAGCAGTTTAATCCTGATGGAAACTTAAAATATGGTAACTTTTTAGAAACTGTGTCAGAGATTATACCAATGTATTGGATGCGTGCAATAGGTGGTACGTTATACTTAACAGGAATGTTAATCTTAGTTTTTAACGTTATTGCAACTATTAGAAAAGGTAGTGTTGTTGAGGATGAATTAGCAGAAGCAGCTGCGTTACAACGTGTATCTAAAAAACGTGTATCTGGAGAAGGATGGCACACATGGTTAGAGCGTAAGCCAATAAGATTAACTATTGGAGCAACTATAGCTATTTTAATTGGAGGTATTGTGCAAATTGTACCAACAATTATGGTTAAATCTAATATACCAACTATTAGTAGTGTTAAACCATACTCTCCATTAGAGTTAGAAGGTCGTGATATATATATACGTGAAGGTTGTGTTGGATGTCACTCACAAATGGTTAGACCATTTAGAAGTGAAGTAGAGCGATACGGAGAATATAGTAAAGCAGGAGAGTTTGTATATGACCATCCATTTTTATGGGGAAGTAAGCGTACAGGTCCAGATTTACATCGAGTAGGTGGTAAGTATAACGACAACTGGCACTTTAACCATATGTATGATCCACAAAGTACCTCTTCAGGTTCTATTATGCCAGCTTACAAGTGGCTGATTGATAATACTTTAGATAAATCTCAAATTGAGGCTAAGATGGAAGTTATGGTAAAACTAGGTGTACCATATTCAGAAGAAGATATTGCAAATGCACAAGCGCAAATGTTAGAACAAGGAACGCAAATTGAAAAAAATCTTTATAGTGATCCTGATTTTGCAAAAGCTTATGAAGATAGCAAGAAAAACGGAGGAGCAGATTTTGTTGAAATGCGTAATCGTGAAATTGTAGCTGTTATAGCTTACTTACAACGTTTAGGTACAGATATAAAAGTAGACACAGTAGAAGAAACAACAGTACAAAAATAGAACGTCATGTTAAAATTTGTAAAAAATCATTTAGACAGTATTGCAGGTGTAGAGATATATCCAATATTTTCATTACTTATATTCTTTGGTTTTTTTGTAGTCCTTTTTTGGTGGGTAATTACCGCCAAAAAAGACTACATCACCACTGTAAGTAATTTACCATTAGACTTAGATAACCAAAACGAAACCGAATTATGAGACATTTAATTCCATCATACGTCAGAGTACCAGCTGTATTCTTTATTATTTTTGGATTAGTAGAGTTTTTTGTAGACTCAGGAGACAAACCAGCTTTTTTAGAGTATCCAATAATCATGTTATTTTTATTACTTGTATTAGTAATACTAATTGCAATAGAAGGGATTGTAGGCTCTATTGAAAACGTACTATTTCAAAGTTTAGATGAAGCAGGTAAACAACGCTATATAGCTAGTCAAACTAAAGTCCCTCAATTTACTAAGTTAAAGGCTGTTTATGCTAAACTTAAAGGTGATGAAAAACCAATCGAGGAAGAGCACGAAATTATTTTAGACCATAACTACGATGGTATTAAAGAGCTAGATAATAACTTACCACCATGGTGGTTATACTCATGGTATGCATCTATGGTATTTGCTGTAATTTACTTGTTTAATTTTCATGTTACAGGATCATCAGACACACAATATGAAGAGTTAGATAATGAGTATGCACAAGCAAAAATTGAAATTGAAGCATACAAAAAAACTGCTAAAAACTTAGTGGATGTTAATTCAGTAGTACTATTAACAGATGCTTTAGACTTACAAAACGGTAAAAAAATATTTACAGAAAACTGTATCGCTTGTCACATGGCAGATGGTGGAGGAGGAATTGGACCAAACCTAACAGATAAGCATTGGATTTTGGGTGGAAGCATAAAAAATGTATTCCAGACAATCTCTGAAGGTGGACGTTCTGGTAAAGGTATGGTGTCTTGGAAAAAAGATTTAAAACCAGTAGAAATGGCACAAGTAGCAAGTTATGTGTTGTCTTTACAAGGTACAACGCCTGCTAATCCTAAAGAGGCAGAAGGAGATCTTTGGCAACCAGAAGGTGCAGAAGATTTGCAAATACCAGCAGAAATAAAAGATACAGACGTTTTAGAAGTAGAGAAATCTGTTTCAATGAACAATTAATACATATACAATGGAAGCTCCAGATAACGAGAGTTTTAGAGACTCAATAGCAACTATAAACGAAGACGGTAAACGTGCTTGGGTATTTCCAAAAAAGCCAAGCGGAAAGTTTTACGATTATAGGAAAATAGTAAGTTATGTTCTTTTAGCCTTTTTATTTGCAGCTCCATTTGTTAAAATTAATGGTAACCAGTTTTTACTATTTAATGTATTAGAAAGACGTTTTAATATTTTTGGTTTTCCGTTTTGGCCTCAAGATTTTCACCTATTTGTAATCTCAATGATTATTGGTGTTATCTTCATTACTGTATTTACAGTTGCATTTGGTCGTATATTTTGTGGATGGATTTGTCCACAAACCATTTTTTTAGAAATGGTTTTTAGACGTATCGAATACTGGATTGATGGTGATAGAGGTGCTCAAATGAAATTAAAGAGAACCAAATGGACACCAGAAAAAATCAGAAAACGTGTTTTAAAACATACCATTTTTGTTATCATTTCCTTTTTAATAGCTAATGTCTTTTTAGCTTATTTAATAGGTAGTGATAAATTATTAAATTACATAACAGAAGGACCATTTAAGCATTTAAGTACTTTATTTCCGTTGCTAATTTTTACAGGATTATTTTACTTTGTATTTTCTTGGTTTAGAGAGCAAGTTTGTATAATCGCTTGTCCTTATGGACGTTTACAAGGTGTATTATTAGACAATCAATCTATTATTGTTGCCTATGACCATAAACGTGGAGAAGGTGAGAATGGACGTAAAAAGTTTAGAAAAAACGAAGATAGAGAAGCACTTGGTCATGGAGACTGTATCGATTGTATGCAATGTGTACATGTATGTCCAACAGGAATTGATATTAGAAACGGTACACAATTAGAGTGTGTAAACTGTACCGCTTGTATAGACGAGTGTGATGATATAATGGAAAAAGTAGGCTTGCCTAAAGGACTTATACGTTATGCAAGTGAAAATAATATTGAAAAGAAAGAACCTTTTAAATTTACATTAAGACTTAAAGCCTATGTTGTTGTCTTATTTATATTAACAGGTGTTTTAATTGCAATGTTACAGTTACGAAACGATGTAGAAGCACGTGTTTTAAGGCTGCCAGGTCAATTATTCGAGCATAAAGCTGATAATATAATAAGTAATGTTTTTACCTATAAACTTGTAAATAAAACAACTCAGGCTATTGATAATGTAAACTTTAAACTTAAAAAGTATAAAGGAACCATTAAGTTAGTATCTACAGATAATAGCTTTATAGTACCAGCACAAGGTTTGGCTGAAGGAACTTTATTTATAGAGCTTGATCAAAGTGCTTTAAAAGAGGATAAAACTAAGCTAACCATAGAGGTGTATAGTGATACAAAATTAATCGAAACTACAACAGTTAACTTCTTAGGACCTAGAAGCTACAATTAAACAGATTAGAAAATGAAATTAAATTGGGGAACAGGAGTAGTGATAGCATTTATACTATTTATAAGCTTTATAATGTATTTTGTTATAGCCATGAATACAGATAGAAATCTGGATCATGATTTGGTTAATGATAATTACTACAAACAAGAATTAGAGTATCAAAACGATATTAATAAAGAGAAAAAATCTAAAGAGCTTGACTCTAAAATAACCTGGAAAAAAACACCAGAAGGTATGCTAATTAGTTTTCCTTCAGAGTTAGACTTCAGTAATATTAAAGGTAAAGTGTTCCTATATAGACCATCTAACAAACAACTAGACTTCGAAACCACAATTTTGTTGTCTAATCACAATTTGCTCATACCTGACAAACGTATGTTAGATGGTCGTTGGAACATTAAAATAGATTGGAATTACAAAGGTACAAATTACATGTATAAACAAGACGTCTTGTATTAATGTTACTTACAGCGCTCATATTTGGTTTATTAGGAAGTTTTCACTGCGTAGGTATGTGTGGTCCTATTGCTTTTATGCTGCCTGTAGATAGAAGTAATTCTTTTAAAAAAATAACTCAAATTACGGCTTATCATTTTGGACGTATATTAGCTTATAGCATCATTGGTTTAATATTTGGTGTCATTGGTAAAAGCTTATATATTTTTGGATTACAACAAAAATTATCTATCGTAATAGGAGTTTTAATGATAGTGGTAATCCTTTTTCCATATAAAAAATTAGGACAAAATTATATAGTTAAGCCTATTTATAAAGCAGTTGGCTTTGTAAAAAAACAAATGGGTCAAGCCTTAAAAAAGAAAACAGCAGACACCTTTTTAACCATAGGATTTTTAAATGGTTTTTTACCATGTGGTTTAGTTTATATGGCAGTTTTTGGAGCTATAGCTGCAGGTAATGCTTGGCAAGGCAGTTTGTACATGGCTTTTTTTGGTTTAGGTACCATCCCATTAATGACTACAGCAATTTATTTAGGTAAATTTTTAAACGCACAAGTCAAACAACGCATCCAAAAAGCAATTCCAGTATTTGTAATAGTAATTGGTGCTTTATTTATTTTGCGTGGACTAGGATTAGGTATTCCATATATCTCTCCAAGTCCAGTGGTACAGATGGTTAATAGTGCAATTGATTGCCGTTAATAAAACGTTTAAATTTATCGATTTCGCGGAAATTAAGCCAAGCCAACTTAAACTTAATTTCATAAATAATATTAACTATTATTTTGTAAATTACAATACGCTAATTAATTTAATATCAGTTTTATAATGCAGAATGTTTTATTACTTACAGACTTTTCAGAAAGCTCAAAAAATGCTATAGATTATACATTACAATTACTGAAATCTAAAACCGTACAGTTTCATTTAGTATATATACATAAAGCATCAGCATTTACATCTGCAGATTTAATGACTACTGGTAATGCCAACTTATATGCTTCCATAGTAAAGTCACCTAAAGAAGATTTAGAGGATTTAGCTACAGCACTTCATTTAAAATATAAAAACGATAGACACGCATTTTTAACTCATATTGATTACGATGTATTTACAGATGCAGTCAATCAAATAATCACACAAAATGCTATAGATTTAGTCGTAATGGGAACAAATGGTGTGACTGGAGCAGATGAGGTTGTTTTTGGAAGTCATACTTTACATGTTATACGTAATGTATCTTGTCCAACATTAGTTGTGCCTAAACACTTTAAGTTTTCTAAACCAGAAACGGTTTTACTTCCGTTAGATGATAAGGATATTTTAAACGAAAAAAGAGTGCAACAAATCGTGAACCTAGTGGACAAGAGTACAAGTAAATATCATGTTTTACGAATAACCGAAACTGCAACTTCAGACCAAGAAGATTTAAAATTATTAAACGAACTATTGCACACAAATAATTTTATTTATCATCAAGTTATTAGTGTACCTATGCATCATGTAGTGGATACTTATTTGCAAACTAACACCATAGACTTTGAAGTGTTTATAATACAAAAAACTAGCTTTTTAGAACGTTTGTTTATGGGGTCTCCAATAACAAAACATAGTAAAATAGCTAGTGTTCCTTTATTTGTATTACACGACTAATAATAGGCGTGTGTTTAAAAAGTATTTATTCTATTTCAGGAATAATACCATCGTTTTCTAAGACTAATGTTAATAGTTTAGAGTAATCATTTACTGTTTGGTCAATGTTTTCTGGATCTACAATGTCAATATATCCTTTCCATATTAGTGTGCGGTCTTTTGTAGGACATAGACAATACACAGACGTTTCGGCATTATACACTTGATATTCTTTATAAGCATCCGGATTAAAAACCTGATCTTGATACATTAAAAAATCGTCATTAAATTTTTTATGATTTTTATCAAAATTAGAATAGTCTTTCTTGTATTGAATTTTGTTTTTTATTCCGGCTACTTTAGTAAAAATTACAGCATCAAAACCTTCCTCAATTAATTGATTTTCTAACACTTTTAATTCTGCGTCAGTTTTTTCTGATTCTAAAAAATCTGCTTCAAACTTATCTAAGCTAACAGAAGCATCAATCCCTCTAGCGATTAATTGTTTTTGTAATTTTTTTTCAAATTGTGATTTAGCAGTTTGATTGTTTGATAATGCCACAATAAAAACTTTTTGTAATGTGTAATCGCTGGCGTCTGGACTAATCCAACGCTCTCTTAATTGCGTGCTATCACATGCATATAGAGATATAAGTAATAATATAAGTAATGTTTTTTTCATATTATTTATTTAATAAGTGTTCGTCTTTTTCTGTTTTCATTAATCTTTTTACCAATTCAAAAACTTCAAACTTAACCGCTTTATAGTCGTAAAAAAAGGAACTCAGTGTCTTAGTTAACGTTCTATGGTCTTCTTTATATTGTTCTTCTTTTTCTATTTCATCCTTACCGTCCACCATTAAACTTAATTCTTTTTCATGCTTTGTTAAGTCGTTAATAAGTAGTTGATTACCTCTGGTAGTTCTAAGTAAAGCAGTGGTTACTATTTTGGCTCTAACTAATATTTCTGCCTCAATTATTTTATGTGTATAATCGGTCAGTAATTCTTCTAAAAAGATTTGTTCATCCTTTATAAAGTTAAGTTCTGATAACCATGTTTTAGACATGTTATGCATTCTTTCAGCACTATACCATTCTACAATTTTGGTTTTCTTTTCTGATTTCATAATTTAATTATTGTTTTAAAAAAAACAGGAAGTATAACATTGTCAACTTCCTGTTTATTGATTACAACTTTACGTACCACTTTTTGGTATTACTTTGACTTAGTAAACCGTTTAACAAAAAAATAATTTTTGTTGTTGATTAATAGCGTGTCGTGGTATTAATTATTGCAATCTCTTACTACTCAGTTATTATTTTCTATAGTTAAAGGTACTATTATTGTTAGTCTTAAACTATGATATATATCATGTAACTAACAGCTTACAATGTAATTTTAATCACTTCATTTAACGCTGGACAATAACTGTCCCATCCATAAATATCTTTTAATTTAACATGAAAGGCTTGTTGTGCAGTTGCCTCTCCATGGACTAAATAAATGGCTTTTGGTGTATTTTTGATAGCACTTAGCCAATCCAATAAACCTGATTGATCTGCATGAGCAGACAAACTATCAATATGTTTTACTTTTGCTTTAACAGGGTAATATTTACCATAAAATTTAACCTCATGTGTGCCTTCTTTTAATAAGCGTCCTCTGGTACCTTCTGCTTGGTAACCTACAAGTAAAATGGTTGTGTTGTCATGATCTATTAATTGTTGCAAATAAGTTAATACGCGTCCTCCTGTTACCATACCACTTCCTGCTATAATTATTTTAGAGCGTGGATCATCTATGGTTTTCCAGGTATCTGCATAAGAGGTAATAATATTAATATGATTACACATAGCTTCATAATCTGATGCTGACAATTTATGCCATTTTGGAAATTTTTTAAAAACCTCTAACACATTGTTTCCCATTGGGCTATCTACAAATATTGGAATGTTTGGAATTTTATTTTTTTGATATAATTTAAATAAAATAAACATTAGCATCTGTAAACGTTCTACCGCAAAACTTGGGATAATTAAATTACCTCTATCGTTTATGGTTTGTTTGATTATGTCAGTTAGTTTTTCTTCAATAGCCTCTTTAGGATGTAGTTTATCTCCATAAGTACTTTCTATAAATAAATAGTCTGCATTATCAGGACGTTTTGGGTCGCTAAGTAAATAATCATTTGTTCTACCTATATCTCCAGAAAATACAAAGCGTTTTCCATCAATAGTTAATTCTATAAATGTTGAACCTATTATATGACCATTATAATTAAATCTATAGGATATGTGATTATTAATACTAATCCATTTGTCTTGGGTTTGTACCTCAAATTTAGCCACAATTTGTTCTACCTCTTTTTGCGTATAAAAAGGTAATGCTGGATTATGTTTAGTGTAGTTTTCTGCATTAGCCTTTTTGGCTTCTTCTTCGTTTATTTTTGCGCTATCTTTTAAAATAATTTCGGCTATAGCCAAAGTTGGAGCAGTACCTATTATAGTGCCTTTAAACCCTTGTTTTATTAGTCTAGGTAAATAACCAACATGGTCTAGATGTCCATGAGTTAATAATATAGTTTGTATGGAAGACACATCTATTGGTAGTGGTTGCCAATTTAAAAGTCGTAAATCTTTTAAGCCTTGAAACAATCCACAATCTATTAATATTGAAGTATTAAAAGCTTCAATTAAATATTTGGATCCAGTTACTGTTTTTGCTCCTCCTAAAAAGGTAATGTTAACGTGATTATTCATAGCTTTATTTGGTATTACATAGTAACTTAATTTCGTTTAAAATTCTTTTTTTCCGTATTTCAGAGACGCCTAAATGATCTAAATAAAAGGCGTCATTTAATAAATCTTTGCAAAGGACAACCTCTCTGTTTAATAAAAACTGTTTTTCTCTTTTAGTTAATAATGTGGATGTTGTAATAGGGTAAAGTTTTAATTGATCGATACGCTCTTTTAACCCATTATTTAAAGGGTAATCCCAGCTTAATAAGTGTAAACCAATACAATTACCATATGTTTTTGCATCCTCTGTAAATCTTGTGTTTGTGACTACCCAACCTTGTGTCATAGTTGTGTTTGAGTGATATTTGATATTCCAGTTAAGTTGAATATCCTGAAATCTAGAATAGATATACATCGGTATTTTTACATTGCAATTTAATCCAGCTTCACCATGAAATTTGCACTCGACAAGTACTGTATTATTGGCTTTTGTTGCCAAAATATCGACCTCATGCTTCACACATTTTCCATTAATAATCTCGCCAACTTTAGTTGTATAACCTGAGGCTTCTAAAATGGCTGCTACATAACGTTCAAACGGAAATCCCGTAGGTCCTAACTCATAAATAGCTTTTTTTAATTTGTATTTAGACGCCAAGTGACTTTTGGTCGCCTTAAGCATAGCAAAAGCACGATTGTAAATTTCTTTAGTAGATATCCCTTGGTATAACTCATCTCTAACATTTGATGTGATTTTTTGGGCTAATGCTTTGTCTGCTCCAGATTTTATTAAAGAATTTTTAAGTTTATCTATAGAAAACTTAACGTGTTCTCCGGATGATTTTTTTATGTAAAGGTCCTGTGTTGTCATATTTTATTGGTTATCTGGAATAACTAAAAAAGGAATAGAGGGATTAAAGCCTATTTTTTTTATAACAGGTTCGTTTAAAAAACGTTCCATTATACTGTGTTTATAATTGACCATAATAAGTAAGTCGATATTTAAATCTTGTATAAATGTATTTATGATCTCAGCTTTTTTGTTATAATTGGGTACCGAATGGTAATGCGTTTTAAAACCTTGAAGTCCTTTTTGTAATATGGATAAATTATATTGTTGTAAAGGTGCCAAGTTATCATTAACCTGAATGTTGACAACCCTTAAGGTGGCATTGTTGTCGTAAGTAAAATCATTGATAGTTTTAATTTCTAAATCGGTATAAAACCTATTTAAATCTGTAGAGAAAACGATTTGTTTTATGGGTTTATAATCATATTGATCAGGTATAATTAAAATTGGGCATACTTTAATGGTGTTAACTAATCGCGTTGTATTACTACCAAAAAACAGTTGTTTGTTTCTTGAAGCACCTTTTGTACCCATAATAATTAAGTCTATTGGGTTTTCTGCAATATGTGCTTTTACTGCAACTTGTAAATCAATTAATTTTAGAACAGTCTTAAAGCTGTGATTAGCATTTGCATCACTAGATTCTATTTGGTCTTTAACTTCTTCTAGTTGTCGTTTACACTGCTGTATGGTGTTTTTTAAATATACATCTGACAAATTGGATAGGGAAGAGGCAGTTAACGGATTAGCATGTAATAAGTAAAATGTACAAACTTCGTATTTATACAATTTTACAGCGTAAACTATAGCACTCCATGCATTATCAGAAAAATCAGTAGGTAGTAAGATATGTTTCATATCCTTAAGTTTTAGGTTTACTTAAAGATATTTGATATAAATCTTATAGGATATGATATATATTAGTTTTACAAAAAAAGGGTATTAAAATGATAATTCATTTTAATACCCTTAAATATAACTAACTAAAAAAAAATTATTTAATACGGAAAGTGACTACAGGCAATGCAGCATGATTTGCAATGTCTTCAGAGATACTTCCTGATAAAAAGTGTGTAAATCCAGTACGACCATGTGTAGCAACAGCTATAGCGTCTGCACCAGAAACATTTGCGTAATTTAAGACTCCTTTTTCTACTGAGTAATCAGATATAAACTGTACTTCTGATAATTTATCTAAATTACCATCTGCTTTTTGTAAAAAGTTAGCAACCGTTTTTTCCATTTCAGAGGTGCTACTAAAGTTATCTCCTGGAGTATTGATATATACTAAATGTAAGTTTGAACCTAAAGTTTCAAATAACTTAGAAGCATTTAAATACGGAGTGACTGTTCCATCAGAAAAATCTGAAGCAAATACAACATTATCAAAACTTAAAGTTGTTGGTTTGTTTTTAACAACAAGTACAGGTATTTCTGCATGACGTACTACTTTTTCAGTATTTGAGCCCACAAAAATTTCTTTTAAACCACTACTACCATGAGAACCCATAACTATTAAGTCTGCATTATGTTCTTTAGCGACATCGTTTACTTCACTAAAAACTTTAAAGTGTTTAACTACAGGTGTTACTTTTACATCTTTTAAAAAGTCTTGATCTAAAAATTCTGTAAATCTATTTTCGGCTAATTTTAAAAAGAAAATAGTTTCTGATTGGATATCAGCTTCACCTTGGGTTAAGATGGTTTCAGAAATTTCTAACATGTGTAATGCAAATATTTCTGCATTATATTTTTTTGCCAATATAGCTGCTGATTCTAAAGCATATTTTGAATGTTCAGAGAAGTCTACTGGTACTATTATTTTTTTCATATTGATAGTTTTAAAGGTTGTGTTTTATGTTTTAAAGTTATCGATTGTGTAGGTAATTATCGAGCTTTTATAAATTAATTAACAGTCTAAATGGTCATGGAAAATAATTGCGTTTCTGGTTTGTTTCGCTGTAAAAGCAAATCAAAAGCCATACATATATTTCTAACAAACGGTTTTCCTTTTTCTGTAATAAAAATTTGATTTAATTCTATGTTTAATAAACCATCGTCTTGCATTTCTTTAAGCTTTAATAGGACTTCTGGTATGTCTTCAAAATATAAATTATTAGCCATCCAATTGGTTTTAAAGTGGCACATTAAATTTAAAATGTGCTGTCTAATAATTAAATCTTCCGAGGATAACATGTGTCCTCTAAAAACAGGAATACTGTTGTTTTCAATTAAATGATAATATTCTTCAATACCTTTTACGTTTTGTGCAAAAGCATACCAACTGTCACTAATAGATGAGACACCTAACCCTATCATCACTTTAGTTTTTGAGGCTGTATAACCCATAAAATTGCGATGCATAGTTTCGGTTTGACTTGCTTGATACAAACCATCTGTTTTAAGTGCAAAATGATCCATTCCAATATCATGATATCCTGCTTGTGCTAATAGTTTTTTACCTAATTGATATTGATTTTGTTTTATACTTGGTGTTGGTAAATCACTGTCTTTATAGCCTCTTTGTCCATTTCCTTTTATCCAAGGGACATGTGCGTAACTATAAAAAGCAATACGATCTGGCAATAATTGTTTTGTTTTTGTAATGGTGTCTTCGACATGTGCTTCCGTTTGAAAAGGTAAACCAAATATAATGTCATGGCCAATAGAGGTGTAACCTATTGTTCTGGCTAATTCTGTAACTTTTTTTACGTTTTCAAAGGGTTGAAATCTGTGTATGGCTTTTTGTACAATAGGGTTGTAGTCTTGCACACCAAAACTGACACGTCTAAATCCTAAATCAAATAACGTTTGTAAATGTGTTTTTGTGGTATTGTTAGGGTGACCTTCAAAACTAAACTCGTAATTATCTGCTAGTTTAGCTTTGTATTTAATACCATTGATTAAAATTTTTAAATTTTCAGAATCAAAAAAAGTAGGTGTTCCACCACCAAGATGCAGCTCTTTAATTACAGGTTTATCGCCTAATAAATCACAGTATAATTGCCATTCTTTTAAAACTGCATTTATATAAGGTAACTCTACATCATGACGTTTAGTGATACGTTTATTACAACCGCAAAACGTACAAAGACTCTCACAAAAAGGTAAGTGTATGTATAAGCTAATACCTTCAGTACTGTTGCTTTCGTCAAAAGCTTTTTTAAGGCTTAGTTTCCATTCTTTTAATGAAAAAGTATCTAAATCCCAATAAGGAACTGTAGGATAACTAGTATATCTAGGTCCAGCAACATTATATTTATTAACTAAAGACAAGCACATATTTTAACTATTTGATAAGTCAAAGTTAATGGGCTTGTGCCTTTTAAAATATGACATATGTCATACAGGTCGTAAAGCTTTAGTTTTAGTTTAGAATATTGTATATTTTGTTATACTGTATGTCCTTAAAGTGAGATACAACTAAATCTGCTTGTGTATAATCTTGGTTTTTAGAATGAAAACTATCATAACCAATACAATAGCTTCCTGCAGCTTTTGCTGCTTTAATACCATTGGTAGAGTCTTCAATAACTATACAGTGTTGCTGTAAATGACCAGCTAATTGTGCTGCTTTTTCAAATATTTCGGGATGTGGTTTTGAGGCTTTTAAATCTGCACCACTTATTTTAGCTTTAAAATATTGGTCTAAATCAAAACGTTTAAAAACATTATTTATAGTTAGCATAGATGCCGAAGAAGCTAAAACTAAGGTTAATCCATTACTATGATAGTCTTGTATTATATCCAATACACCATCAATAAGTTGTAAACTTGGATCACTATGAAAAAGATTTACAAATATATCACGTTTATATTGCACTAACTCCTCAGGCGCATTGTCTAGTTTAAATAGGTCACACATACGTTTACAAACATTAATTGTAGATTGTCCTGTAGTAGACTCATACAACGCCTCTGACACTTCAATTTTAAAATGATCAAACATTTTAAAGTAGGCTTTTTTATGTAAAGGTTCGGTGTCAACAATAACACCATCCATATCAAATAACACAGCTTTTAACATACGTTTTGTTTTTTGCGAAGATACTTAATATGTGGTTTTTTACCATAGATATATTTTTTAGTCTATTATAATTACAATATTTTGCGACAACACTTTTAAAATATGATTTACACCATTGTTTTTATAATTTTTATTGGGTT
The DNA here is from genome assembly GCF_002323495.1 of Olleya sp. UBA1516. Classification (NCBI taxonomy): domain Bacteria; kingdom Pseudomonadati; phylum Bacteroidota; class Flavobacteriia; order Flavobacteriales; family Flavobacteriaceae; genus Olleya; species Olleya sp. UBA1516. The sequence continues at coordinate 165,949 of NZ_DCQO01000020.1, read as the reverse complement.
TATAATTTACGCTTTTGTGCTAATGAGGCCAAGGACAGTAAAACAAATTCCAAAACATTGGCACGCCATACTATTAGAAAAGGTTTTATTTTATAAAAAGTTATCTAAAGCAAATCAAGACGTGTTTAAAAAACGAATAGCGCTTTTTTTAACCGAAATAAATATTGATGGTGTAAATACAACAATTGATGAAACTGATAAATTACTAATTGCGTCTAGTGCTATTATTCCTGTTTTTGGATTTAAAGAATGGAGTTATAATAATCTATCAGGTATTATAGTGTATCCAGACAGTTTTAATGAAGATTTGCAATTTTCTGATATCGATAAAAACAGAAAAATTTTAGGAATGGTAGGTACAGGTAGGTATGAAAAACAAATGATTTTATCCAAAAAAGCAATTCGTTTAGCCTTTAATAATAAAACAGATAAGCATAATACACCTGTCCATGAATTTGTCCATTTACTGGATAAAATGGATGGAGAAACGGATGGTGTGCCTGAGTATTTTTTAGGTAAAGAATATATACAACCTTGGTTAGAGTTGATGCATACCGAAATGGAAAACATAAATAACGATACTTCTGATATTAGAAAGTATGGAGGAACAAGTCAAGCCGAGTTTTTTGCTGTAGCTTCCGAGTATTTTTTTGAACGTCCTAAGTTATTCAAACAAAAACATCCTGAGTTATATAAGATGTTGTCGTTATGTTTTCAACAACCAAAACAAAGTTAAATTAATTCAAATTAGTTAACTTTACAATTACAAAAAACAAACCATGTTAGAAGAGTTACAACAGCATTACGGATATTTATTTGAAGATGAATTAATTCAAGAAATTAATAATGTTGGTACTTATAAAGATATTCCTGAAGGATTTAAATTAATTGAAATTGGTGACTACATAAAAACAATGCCACTTTTAGTTAGTGGAGCGATTAAAATTTTAAGAGAAGATGAAGATGGTGATGAGTTAATCCTTTATTTTATAGAGCAAGGAGATACGTGTGCAATGACATTATCTTGTTGTTTAGGAAATTCTAAAAGCGAAATCAGAGCCATAGCAGAAACAGATACTAAGTTAATAATGATACCTGTTGCTAAAATGGAAGAGTGGTTAGGTAAATATAAGACTTGGCAAAAATTTGTCTTACAAAGTTATCATAATCGTATGTCAGAGTTGCTAGAAGCTATAGACACTATAGCTTTTTTAAAAATGGACGAGCGTTTATTTAAATACCTAAAAGACAAAGCAATGGTCAATCATAACGAGTTAATCCATGTGACACATCAACAAATTGCTAGAGATTTGCATACGTCGCGTGTGGTAATTTCAAGATTACTAAAAACACTGGAAATTGATGGTAAAATTGAATTGCACAGAAACAATATTAAGGTTTTAGATTTATAAGCGTAACAACTGTTACATATAATTACTATTTAAAATAGTAGTTTTGTTACCGATAATTTAACCTATGGATTTTACACAAATATTTACTTACGTTGCAGCTTTTTTAATTGGGGCTATTTTAGGTTTAATTGGCGGAGGTGGATCAATTTTAACAGTACCGTTATTAGTTTATTTTTTAGGATTTAATCCAATAATAGCAACAGCATATTCGTTATTTGTTGTCGGATCTTCATCACTTGTTGGTGTGGTTGAAAAATACCGTAAGGGATTAGTAGATTTTAAAACAGGCTTAGCTTTTTCTTTTCCATCATTTATCGCTGTTTTTGTTTCCAGAAGATATTTGGTACCAGCAATACCAGATGTGCTTTTTAATGTTGGAGATTTTGCTTTAACCAAAGATATGGCAATCATGATATTTTTTGCAATCATCATGTTTTTGGCAGCTTTTTCAATGATTAAAACAAAACAAAAAGAATCTGTTTCTGACGGTTCTCAACCTTATTACAAAACGTTTATTCAAGGTATAATAATTGGTGTTATAACTGGATTAATAGGTGCTGGTGGTGGTTTTTTATATGTTCCTGCACTAGTGCTTTGGGCTGGTTTGGATATGAAAAAAGCAGTCGGAACATCTTTAGTTATTGTAGCAATTAACTCATTAATAGGGTTTTCAGGAGATGTTCAAACCTTAGATATTGATTGGTTTTTTCTGTTAACTTTTTCCTCATTAACAATTGTTGGGATATTGGTAGGAGGTTATTTTTCTAAATTTGTTTCAGGAAAAAAACTTAAAAAAAGTTTTGGATGGTTTGTATTAGTAATGTCAATTTATATAATTTTAAAGGAGTTAGTATTTTAATTATGTATCTAAAGTTACTGTAAAAATTTAAAAACATTAGTAAATTTGAATAATTAAAAAAGATTTTTTAGCCTTACGGCGAATTTCTTTTAGTAAGAAAAATAGATTTAAAAATGAACCGAGCCATTTAGGCGAACACATTTTACAAAAACATAAAATAGAATTGAAAATGAAGATAGAGCAGATTTATACAGGTTGCTTAGCACACGCAGCATATTATATAGAAAGTAATGGAGAAGCAGCAATTATTGATCCATTAAGGGAAGTGCAACCATATATTAAAAGAGCACAAAAAGACAACGCAAAAATAAAGTACATTTTTGAAACGCATTTTCATGCAGATTTTGTGTCTGGACATTTGGATTTAAAAGAAAAAACAGGTGCTCAAATCGTATTTGGACCGACAGCACAACCATCTTATGATGCGGTTATAGCAACAGATGGTCAAATATTTGAAGTTGGAGACTACAAGATTAAAGCTATCCACACTCCAGGTCATACAATGGAAAGTACAACATACCTTGTTATTGATCAAAATGGTAAAGAACATGGTATAGTTACAGGAGATACGCTTTTTATAGGTGATGTTGGTCGTCCTGATTTAGCACAAAAAATAGCTTCGGATTTAACACAAGAAAAACTGGCAGGTTATTTATTTGATTCACTACGTAATAAAATAATGCCATTAAGCGACAACTTAATAGTGTATCCTAATCATGGTGCAGGTTCAGCTTGTGGTAAAAACATGAGTAAAGAAACTACAGATACTTTAGGAAATCAGAAAAAAGTCAATTACGCTTTGCGTGCAGACATGACTAAAGACGAATTTATTGCCGAATTATTAGATGGTTTATCAGAACCACCAGCGTACTTTCCTCAAAACGTTATGATGAATATTAAAGGTTATGAAAGCTTTGATAAAGTAATGACTAAATCTCAAAAACCATTAACACCAAAGGCTTTTGAAACAGCAGCTAACGAGACTGAAGCTATTGTTTTAGACGTACGTAATCAATCAGAATTTGTAAAAGGACATATTCCACGTTCTATATTTATTGGTATTGATGGTGGATTTGCGCCTTGGGTTGGTGCATTAATTGCAGATGTTAGTCAACCAATTTTATTGGTCATTCCAGAAGGAAGAGAAAAAGAGGTAATCACACGTTTGTCACGTGTTGGATTTGATAATGTAATTGGGTATTTAGAAGGTAGTTTTGAGGCGTGGAAAAGCGCAGGGATGGACTACGACACCTTAACATCAATCTCTGCAGAAGAGTTTGCAAAACGATACGAAGATAATAAAGACGTGGTTTTTGATGTTAGAAAAGATGGCGAATTTACTGCCGAGCATGTCGATGGAGCTAAACATACTGCGTTAGATAATATTAACAGTCATTTAAGCGAGTTTCCAGAAGACAAACCATTTTACATCCATTGTGCTGGTGGTTACAGATCTGTAATTGCAGCTTCAATATTAAAAAGCAGAGGTATCCACAATTTAATAGATGTGGCAGGTGGTTATGGTGCCATTAAAAAAACAGACATACCAAGAACAGACTTTGTTTGTCCTACAACATTAAAATAGTATTATAATTAATTTTATTAGTAAAAGCGCGTATTGCATTATTGTAATACGCGCTTTTTTGTGTAACATTAGTTACCGTTCAGGTGTATATATTGAGTTAACTTTATCTATTAATATAATGGTTTGCCTTACGGCGAAATAGTTTTACAAATCCTCAAACTTATATTAAAATTGAACCCAGCATTTTAGCGAACACATTTTACCAAAATTTAAAATAATATAAAAAATGAACACTTCAATAACAGTACAAAACTTAAAATGTGGTGGTTGTGCAAACACCATCTCTACAAAATTAGCGGAACTAGAAAATATCTCTGAGATTACAATAGATGTTGATAATAGTATAGTAGCGTTTAATCACAATAACCAAACGGAAGCTATAGCAGTAAAAGAACGCCTTAAAACGTTAGGTTATCCATCAATAGATGATGATAATAATTTGGTGTCTAAAGCTAAATCTTTTGTAAGTTGTGCTACTGGCAAGCTTTCAAAATAAAAAAAAGATTATGAAAAAATCCTATCTATTGGCTGCATTGACCTTGTTTTTATTAAGCTGCAATAATGCCAACAATAAAAAGCTTTCTGCTTTTGATTTACAAATGGAAGCCAATAAGCATCCAGGAAAAAAGTTAATGGAAATTAACTGCTATACGTGTCATAGCCCATCTGCAAGTCAGTCGGATAGGATTGGACCACCAATGATTGCCATTAAAAGGCATTACATTGATGAAAACACTACAAAAGCACAATTTGTAGAAAATATGCAAGCATGGATTAAAAATCCAAATGCACAAAATGCAAAAATGTTTGGCGCAGTAAAACGTTTTGGTGTTATGCCAAAACAATCCTTTCCAGAAGAGACAATTGCTAAAATAGCAGATTATATGTTTGATTATAATATTGATCAACCAGATTGGTTTGAAAAGCATTATAATGAAGAAAAAGGACATGGTAAAGGGTTTGGAAAAAGCCAACAAAAAGAGACTAAGCAACAACAAGCAGAAGTAAATTATCTTGATTTACCTTATGCGGAACGTGGCCTAAAGTATGCATTAGCAACAAAAGCGGTATTAGGAAAAAATCTAATGGGCTCTATCCAAAAAAAAGGAACCTTGGGTGCTTTAGCATTTTGTAATGAAAAAGCCTATCCCTTAACAGATAGTATGTCAGTGGTACAGAATGCATCTATTAAAAGGGTATCTGATAAACCAAGAAATCAAAATAATTTAGCAAATAAAAAAGAATTGACGTATATTAATTCTTTTAAAAACGATATTAAAAATAATATAGAACCAAAACCAATTGTTGATCTTTTAGACACTAAAGTGCAAGTGTATTATCCTATTACAACTAATACAATGTGCTTACAATGTCACGGTAAACCTAATCAGGATATTGAAAAACCTACGTTAAGTAGGCTTGCTAAATTATATCCTGAAGATAAAGCTACAGGTTACAATATAAATCAAGTAAGAGGTATTTGGACTGTTGTTTTTGATAAATAAATAATAATAAAATGAGTAAATTTTCAGAAATAATTAATCAAGACTCACCAGTTTTGGTGGATTTTTATGCAGAATGGTGTGGACCTTGTAAAACTATGAGTCCTATTTTAAAAGACGTTAAAGATAATTTAAAAGACCGTGTGTCTATTATTAAAATTGATGTAGATAAAAATCAAGAATTAGCATCTAAATATCAAGTTAGAGGTGTGCCAACGTTATTGTTATTCAAAAAAGGAAAACAAGTTTGGAGACAATCTGGCGTGCTACAAAAAAACGAATTGATTGATGTTATTACAGCAACATACTAATGGATTTAAGCGCAGATTTTTGGGATAATAGATACAAATCTAATGATATTGGTTGGGATTTAGGAGCTGTTTCTCCGCCATTAAAAGCTTATTTTGATCAGTTGACCAATTTGGATTTAAAAATTTTAATTCCAGGAGGTGGTAATAGTTATGAGGCAGAATATCTATTTAATAAAGGGTTTAAAAACGTGTATGTTGTAGATCTATCTCAAACAGCATTGGATAATTTAAAATACAGAATACCAGATTTTCCATCATCAAATTTAATTTTAGATAATTTTTTTGACTTAAATATAACTTTCGATTTGATTATTGAACAAACTTTTTTTTGTGCAATTAACCCTAGTTTGAGAGCTGACTATGCTAAAAAAGCTTCAGAAATATTAAATGTAAATGGTAAAGTTGCAGGATTATTATTTGATGCAGTTTTAAATACAACACATCCTCCTTTTGGAGGCAGTAAAACAGAGTATTTAGGCTATTTTATACCCTATTTTGATATTAAGATAATGGATGCTTCGTATAACTCCATAAAGCCAAGAGCCGGACGAGAATTGTTTTTTATTATTCAGAAAAAATAAAAATTAAAAACCTTATTTAAAACTGATAATTGTCATATTAAATATTAAACAGCAACAGTAAATTTGTGCTTTACGATAAATACTAAAATTTTAAAATTATGATTTCTCAAAACATCGCATTATATAGTTGGAGTAACGGAGTAGTAATGATTGCTATTTTTGGAGTAATTTGTTTATTACTTATTGGTTTTTTAGTGAAATCAATGTCTAGTAGTGATAGAAAAGATGACGAAGCAAAAGAAAGATAAGGTCCAGTTAAATTTATAAATAAAAAGAAGGAGCACATATTAAATGGGCTCCTTCTTTTTTGTTTACACTTTTTTTGTTTTAAAACTTATACTGTAAAAAAGCAGAAAAGTTACGTCCAGGCTCTGTTATTGGTGTTCTTCCAAAATCTTCCTGATTAGTAAATGAAAAGTTTAAATGGTTATTATAAGCTTCATCAAAAGCAATAATTACAGCAACACCTAAAGTTATATTCTTAACAGGATTTACTCCAAATCTGATATCTAAAGTTTGATATCCATCCGTTTCGGTTTCACCAAAACTTCTAGAAATATTATCTTGTTTGGATACGATGTTATATTGTGCATTTCCCCAAAATTTATCTTTCTTAAAACCTAAAACCAAGCGTGTATTAAATGGAGGTGTTAAAGGTAATGATTCTGCTAAATCTTTGTTTTTAGCATAGACATAAGCAAATTCAGTTTTAAAGTAATAATCATTTAAAAATTCGATTTCAGCCATAGCTTCAAAACCAGTTTTATAAGCTTCGTTTATATTTTGAAAGACTTTAACATTGGTTGGGTCTGAAGTTGGATTAAATTTTCTTGTTAATGTTGGATCTATAACACCAACAATATAGTTTTCAAAAAAGGAATAATAAAAAGAGGTTTCGTATTTAAAGCTATTAAAACCATTTTTTAAGGGTTGCTTACCTTTAAATCCAATTTCAAATTGATTGTTTACTTCTGCTTTCAAATTAGGATTTCCTACATATTCATAAGGGTCTTGTCCAACAGTAAAATGGTTAATAAAACGCTCGATCATATTGGCAGATCGCACACCACGACCATATGCAGCTTCTAAAGTAAAGTTGTCCGTTACTTTCTTTTTAATAGACAATGTTCCGCTTATATTATGTTCAGTACGTTTTTTTAAATCATATAAAGCTTCAAAATCGGCTTCTGGATCTTGAATATCTGAGGTGACATTATCATAACGCACACCTGCGGTGATAACCGTTTTTGGATTAATAGAGTATTTAGCTTCTGTAAACACGCCTAAATCTGCAATGTATGAATCTTGCCAAACCTTATCATTAAACGTTATGGGTGTTGTTAGCATGTTTCCATTCATAACTTTAACGGTTCTTTTTCTTCCTCCATCTCTAGCAATATGCATAGCATCTAGTCCAGTAAATACATTTAATTTTTCAAGTGGTTTCCAGTTTAATTCTAATTTACCACCTGCAGTTGTAGCGTTTACAGCAGATGATGCTTCCATCGTCATAAACGACGGTCTATTGTTATTGGTCATTAAGTGATCCACATAGCTGTAGTATACTTTAGCGGTTAAGGACTTAGCTATAACGCCTATATTATCTAATTTATAGTCTAAAGACAAAATGCTACTATTATCAAATTCGGTATCCATAGGTAATGCAGCATGTAGCACATCGCGACCAAAAGACTGCCTCCAATGGGCTTGTATACGTTGGTCTTCATTGATATTATACCCTAGTTTTATTCCGTAATCGGTACTTCTAAAAGAAGACGGTATTTCTACACCATTTCCATCTTTATAATTCCCGAAATCTCTATAGCCAGCATTAGCAACAATATCATATTTTTCTTGAATGTATTGTAATTGTACTAAATTGACTAAAGCGTTTCCGTTACTTTCATAACCACCAGATACTTTTCCGTGTAAACCATAATCTTCATAATCTGGTTTTTGCGTTACTAAATTTATAATACCTCCAAAAGTAGCACCATAACGTACGGTATATGGTCCTTTAATAATTTCAATTTTAGAAATTTCTTCAGGAATAATATGTGTCGTTATGGGATCCATTCTATTTGGGCAAGCATGCATAGCTTTGGTTCCGCCATCATACTGAATATTTAATTGCTCATATTGTGAAGCTCTAAAAGAAGGATCTATAGCATAATTACCTCTTTTAATTACTGAAAATCCATTGATGTTGTTAAATAAATCAGCAACATTTTTGGGTTGCACAATAGCTTGGTCATAATTATTAGCAACAACTGTTAATACAGGATCTTGGTTTAATTTTCCTGTAACAATAACTTCGTCTAATTTGGTTGTTTTTTGATTTGTAGTGTCTTTTTTAGTCTCATTTTGACCAAAAGACATAGCTGAAACAAGTATGCATAAAAGCACACTATTTATTGTTTTCATATATAGTAATATTATATTTAACTTAAATGTTTGGGGTAGATTAACTACCAATACTAAAAGTTAAATTATACCTGTGGAGGATGGAAACAATCGTTGATATTGTTATAACTATATAGGTTTTTGTAAATCGAAGTGTTTTGTTTTTTTAGATCGTTTTTTGGTTTAAAAATTAGCTTTTCTAAAGCTATAGTATATAAAAGTAGCTCTTTAAAATTAACTACATTTTCTGGTGTATCTTGATCTTTATCTAATGATTTTGAAACCTTATTCAAATGACATTTACCATTACATTGTAACTCAGGTTTATCTTTATTAATACATAAAGTCTCAATAAAACCAACAGGATCTAGTTTATAATAGGCATAAGTTAAGGAGACTCTTGTACTATTAAATAGTATAAGAATGGTTACACTTAAAGCGAATATATAAGTACTCATTTTCATTAGTGTAAAAATAAAATAACAGACTATCATAAAAGGTGACATTTGTTACATTACTGTAGATTTTATGTTAATAGCTAAATCTTATTTTAGTATAAGCTATAGGTATTGTTTAAGTGACAAATGTTACATATAGACACAGTCTTCTAAAGTAATTTTACAGTATCAATAAATTAAAATATATATACTATGAATACATTAGAAACAACACCACAAGAAACATTTGCAATGCCAAGAATTGGTGATAAAGCACCAGAGTTTACAGCAGTAACAACACAAGGAGATATTAATTACCCATCGGATTATAAAGGAAAATGGTCTATATTATTTAGTCACCCAGCAGATTTTACACCTGTTTGCACATCTGAGTTTATGACATTTGCACATTTAGAAGAAAAATTTGAAAAAGCAAATTGTAGTCTTATCGGTTTGTCAATTGATGGTTTATACAGTCACATTGCTTGGTTAAGAACGATTAAAGATAAAATTGAATTTAACGGAATGAAAAACATTGAAGTTAAATTTCCTTTAATCGAAGACATTTCCATGGAAGTAGCCAAAAAATATGGTATGATTCAACCAGGTGAAAGCAAAACGCAAGCGGTTAGAGCGGTCTTTTTTGTAGATCCAAACGAAACAGTTAGAGCTATTATTTACTATCCATTAAGCCTAGGTCGTAACTTTGATGAGTTATACAGAGCCTTAATTGCAATGCAAACATCAGATAAATTTAATGTAGCTACTCCAGCAGATTGGAATCCTGGTGACGATGTAATTGTATCTCCAGCTGGATCTTGTGGTGTTGCAGAAGAGCGTATGACTTCTACTGAGGATTTAGACTGTAAAGATTGGTTTTTCTGTACTAAAAAATTAGATAAGGATTTAGTTTTGGATTCAATCTTAAAAAAGTAAGCTAATTACCTATAAAAAGAGCCTCTTATTAAGGCTCTTTTTTGTACTTTAATATCTAAATAAAAAAAAATCATGATTATTAAACAATTTGAAGATAAGCCATTAGCTCACTATTCTTATGCAATAATTAGTGATGGTAAAATGGCACTTGTAGATCCATCAAGAGATGTAAAACTGTATTACGATTTAGCAGAAAAACATAATGCTAAAATTATTGCTGTTTTTGAAACACATCCACATGCCGATTTTGTGAGTAGTCATTTGCAAATACATAAGGAAACAGGTGCAAAAATTTATGTAAGTAAATTGGTTGGCGCTAATTATCCGCATCAAACATTTGATGATGGAAATACTCTTAATTTAGGAACGGTAACTTTCTCGGCTATTAACTCGCCAGGTCACTCGCCAGATAGTATTACAATTATTGCTAATGATGCAGATAATAATTATGCGATGTTTTCTGGAGACACCTTATTTATTGGTGATGTTGGAAGACCAGATTTGCGTGAAAAAGCAGGTAACATGAAAGCTAAAAGAGAGGAGTTAGCTAAAAGTATGTATCATACTATGCGTCATAAATTTAATCATTTACCAGACACAACAACTGTTTATCCAGCACATGGTGCAGGATCGTTATGCGGTAAAAACATGAGTACAGATGCATCAAGCACTTTAGGAAGAGAACGTATTGAAAATTGGGCATTTAAAGATTTAACTGAAGATCAATTTGTGAACCATATTTTAAAGGATCAGCCATTTATTCCTGCCTATTTTGGATTTAATGTTGATATAAATAAAACAGGTGCAGATAATTTTGAATCTACATTTTGTGGCATACCTTTTTCATTTGGGATAACCAATTTTAATAATGATGACAGTCTGATTATTGATGTTAGAAGCGCATCACAATTTAAAGAGAATCACCTAAAAGGAAGTATTAATATTATTGCAGAAACGGAAGATGATAAAGTAGAAACTTGGTTAGGTTCTATCGTTGCTCCTAATGAAGCGTTTCATTTAGTAATTAACTCAATTAACGACAGAAAAACAATACTTAGTCGTATTGCTAAAATAGGTTATGAAAAGCAAATTAAATCGATTATAACGCTAGGTGCCAATACTTTTGAAACATTTAAAGTATTAGATATTGAAGATTTTAAAAAACACCCAAATCAATATACTATTATTGATATCCGTAATGCAAGCGAGGTAGCAGAAGGTAAGATTTTTGAAACTGCGATTTCAATTCCTTTAAATCAATTAAGAGCCTCTAAAAGTCAAATTCCTACGGATAAACCTATTGTGGTGCATTGCGCAGGAGGTTACAGAAGTGCAGCAGGAAGTAGTATTATTTCTAATATAATTAAAACAGTTCCTGTATATGATTTAAGTGATGCTGTTAAAGCATTTACAACTTAAAAATAGATAACACACATTAATTTTGAAAAGCCTCTTTTTTGAGGCTTTTTTGTAATAAAAGTTACACAGCGTTTAAGCGTTGTGTCGTATTTTTACAATCTAAACACTTGGCTATGGAAGACATGCTCTTTTACGATAGGTTGCAGTTTGCATTTACTATCACATTTCATTATATATTTCCGCAATTAACCATGGGATTATCATTATTGATCGTCTTTTTTAAATGGAAACATTTAAGAAATAACATCGAAAAGTATAATAATGCAGCAAAATTTTTAATGAAAATTTTTGCTATTAATTTTACCATGGGAGTGGTTACTGGTATTCCAATGGAATTTCAATTTGGTACCAATTGGGCTAAGTTTTCAGAACTTACAGGAGGTATTATTGGTCAGACGTTGGCAATGGAAGGGATGTTCTCATTCTTTTTAGAATCCTCTTTTTTAGCACTCTTTATTTTTGGTGAAAAACTAATGGGACAAAAACTGCACTTTTTAACAGGTTTTCTAGTCTTTTTAGGCTCTTGGGCAAGTGGTTGGTTTATTCTAGCAACTAATGCTTGGATGCAACATCCTGTGGGATATGAGGTTTTAGAAAACGGTAAATTTGTTTTAGACAATTTTTCATCACTGTTTACAAATCCTTGGCTATTACCAGCCTTTTTGCATAATCAAATAGCTTCTGTAGTAACGTCTTCTTTTGTTGTGGCTAGTATTGGAGCCTTCTATGTACTAAGAAATAAACAAGTGGAATATGGGAAACTATTCTTAAAAACAGGTGTTATTTTCGGATTAATATCAAGTGTATTGGTTGCTTTCCCAACAGGTGATTGGAATGCTAAAAATGTTGCAGAATATCAACCAGCAGCATTTGCAGCTATGGAAGGGATTTTTGAAACAGAAGAGGCTGGAGCCGAAATTGTTTTAGTTGGACAACCTAATATGGTAGAAAAAAAGCTAGATAATAAAATAGCAGTACCTAACGTATTGAGTTTTTTAACGCATCAAGATTGGGATAAACAAATCCCAGGAATGGATCAATTTAAAGAAGAAGAATTGCCTAGTAATATTCCTGCACTTTACTATTCTTATCACATAATGGTTGGATTAGGTACTATTTTTATTGGTGTTATGGCGTTAGCGCTTTTCTTTTTATGGCGAAAAAAATTATACACATTAAAACCGTTATTATGGACTATAATGTTTTTGGTGCCATTTCCTTACATTGCAAATCTTACCGGTTGGTACACTGCAGAGTTGGGACGTCAACCGTATTTAGTTTACGGTTTATTAAAAACTAGCGATGGTATTTCGCCAACAGTATCTTCAGGAAACACATTATTTACCTTACTTGGTTTTGTCGCTTTATATATGCTTTTAGGCTTATTATTTCTAGTCTTAGTTGGTAAAACTATTAATCAAGGTCCAAAACCTCAAACACATTAATTATGGAAGTATTTTGGTATATAGCAATCGCTATTGTTTTAGCAGTATTTTTTGTTTTAGATGGTTACGACTTTGGTACAGGAATCATTCATTTGTTCTTTTCTAAAAAAGAAGAAGATAAAGAGGTTATCGCAAAATCTGCTGGATTATTTTGGGACTCTAACGAGGTTTGGTTAGTTGCTGCAGGAGGGATGCTTTTTATGGCATTTCCAACATTTTACGCTTCCGTTTTTAGTGGCTTTTATTTACCATTAATAATCGTGTTGTGGTTAATTATTTTTAGAGCAATTGGTTTAGAGTTTAGAGGGCAATTTAAATATCAAATGTGGAAAGACATTTGGGACACGTCATTTGGTGTCTCTAGTTTACTATTAGCCTTGTTTTTTGGTATTGCTTTAGGTAATATTGTTAGAGGTGTCAATTTAGGAGGTGTAGAAAATGGAGTTTCAGCTTACGAAGGACACTATTTTTTCTTACCCTTATGGGACAGTAGTTTTAGCCCATTAAGTGATACGCCAGGTATTATAGATTGGTTTACAATTATTATAGGATTAATTTCTGTGGTAACCTTGGCTATTCATGGTGCTAATTGGGTGATTTTAAAAACCAATTCGTCAATTAATACTAAACTTAAAGGTGTTATTTTTAAGTTGAATATCGCATTAGTAATACTAACCGTATTTTCGTTAATTGTATGGCAGGTGGTTAATCCAAAGTCGTTAGATAACTTTATGGATAGACCATATTTAATAATCTTTCCTTTTATTTATCTTACAGGATTAATTGGATTGTTTTTTATTAAAAAGTTAAAAAAAGAAAGTCACGGTTTTATGTTTTCTACCTTGTTGATTTTAGGAGGAATAACATCATCTTTGGCGTCTTTATTTCCAGTTATATTGCCTTCTATTAATACGACTCATCAGGATTTAACTATTTACAATACCGCAGCAGAAAATTATGGTTTGTCTGTAGCTGTAAATTGGGCAATTATTGGTTTTATTCTTATTGTTATTTACTTCATTATTCAAAAACGATTAATGGCAGGTAAAGTTGATAAAATGGATTACGGACACTAGTCAAAATTAACAATTATGACAGGTACTTTAATTTCATTAATTAGTATTCTTATTGGTATTATTGCTGCAAATACATTTGGTTATTTTAATAAAAAATATTCTTTTGGATTTATAGGTAATACGTTAGTTGGTGTTTTTGGGAGCATTTTTTTTATCAAGTCTTTTGGTAGATTAGGTTTTGATCCTTGGTCAATAATGCAAAATCAAGATATTAATATAATGTTGTTTTCTATTAATTGTATCGTCTCAGCATTAGGAGGTGTTTTAGGACTTGTAATTGCTAAATGGATATATAAAAAGTTGAATAAATAATAAAGTATTCATCAAGAGTGGTTTTGTTTCCAATCCAAAAAAAAATGAGAAAGAAGAGTTGAATACTTTTAAACAGATGCTGAAGTTGTAATATGCACACCCATAGCAATCATTTCAGTCTTAATAGCTTCAAAAGCTTCTAAATCTAAAGCTTTTGAAGCATCTTCAATAAAATAGCATTCAAACCCTGCTTTAACAGCATCACGAATAGAAAAGTAAACGCAAATATCTGATGCAAGACCACAAAAATACAGTTTTGTAGTTCCTTTTTCTTTTAAATAACTAGCTAATCCAGTCGATTTTAATTGGTTATTGTCAAAAAATGCGCTATAACTGTCAATATTAATATCGGTACCTTTTCTAAAAATGGCCTCGTATTTTGTGGTGTTTAATTCAAAGTGTAATTGGGCACCTTTACTGCCTTGCACGCAATGTTTAGGCCATAAGGTTTGCATTTGTCCTCGCCATTCAATACTATCAAAATCAGATTTTCCCTCATGGTTTAGAGCAAAGCTAGAATGTGCTTTGGGGTGCCAATCCTGTGTGGCTACAATCAAGTCAAATTTATCTTGTATGCTATTTATTACAGGTACAATGGTATTGCCATCAGGTATAGGAAGTGATCCTCCAGGCATAAAATCGTTTTGTACATCAATAACTAAAAGTGTTTTCATAGTTTGACTATTTTTAATATAGTAGGCTAAAGCTTATACAACGTGGTGCAAATTTAATTTTTATGTTTGTTAATTAAATCATTTCGTTCCTTTTTAAGTTGGCTACTCAATCCAACTTTATAGGTATGCGGATTTTGAAAACGCTTATATTCATCAGGTAGTTGGGCTAAACGCGATTGCGAATATTCTGCAATTTCGGTAACGGTTCTTGCAGGTACCACACGTTTTCCATGTTCCATGACTAACTCTAATAATGGTTCTTTTTTTAGTGCACTAATATCTATTTGCTTAGTAATATCAAATGGGTGTTCCATGTGATCAATTTCACCTTCAGTATACATAGCAACAGCATCTGCACCATAAAATAGCCCATCCGCATCAGTCATACGATACACTTGCTTTTTAAACGGTAACGATACTTTTATAATGTTTTCAGAGAGTTTAATTCTTGGAGCACCATTATATTCAGATAATTTATAAACACCATCTAACGCTGCGTCTGGTCGTCCTGTAACCAAATTAGTACCTACGCCAAAAACGTCAATTGGTGCTTGTTGTTCTTTTAAACTTTTTATAACAAATTCGTCTAACTGATTAGATACTACAATTTTCACATAACTTAAATCTGCAGCGTCTAATATGACTCTCGCTTTTTTAGATAAATAGGCTAAATCACCACTATCTAATCGGATTCCGAAAAGTTTTTCACCTTTTTCTTCCATTTCTTTAGCAACTGTAATAGCATTTGGAAGTCCTAATTTTAGGGTGTTATAAGTGTCTATTAAAAGCACACAGTTTTTAGGTCGCACTTGTGCAAAATCTCTAAAAGCATCTAACTCATTATCATAACTTTGTATAAACGAATGTGCCATAGTTCCCGTAGAGGCAATATTATAATCTTCGGCAGCTTTCACATTACTTGTACTATCAAATCCACCAATAGCAGCAGCTCTAGACGCATAATAACCACCTGTAGCATGGGCACGACGTAATCCCATATCTAGTAAAATAGCATCTTTGGCGCTATAGCGTATTCTGCTCGCTTTGGTTGCAATTAAAGTTTGAAAGTTTAAAATATTAAGCAAAAGGGTTTCTATAATTTGTGCTTCAATAATATTAGCTTCAACTTGTAAAATAGGACGATTAGGAAAAACAATATCACCTTCTTTACTAGAGCGGATACTACCTTTAAAACTAAAGTTTTTTAAATACTCTAAAAACTCATTTTCAAATCCTTTTTGTTTTAAATAAGAAATGTCAGACTCTGAAAATTTAAGCGACTCCAATATATCTAAAACATCCTCTAATCCTGTAAATATGGCATACCCATTATCAAAAGGATTACGACGGTAATAATAGTCAAACACCGCTTTACCATTTGGTTTGGTCACAAAATAGACTTGCGCCATTGTTATTTGATATAGATCCGTATATGCAGCAGTAATGTCCATGATTTTTAAGTTTAGTTTACTAAGATATTTAAAATTTTATTTAGTCGAAATTAATTCCCTTTCACACGTTGCCAAAGTTCTGATAGCAATTTTTTACCGTCATTAGAATCTTTTGGAGCTTCAATAAATGAAACTTTACCAGAAGGATCAACTTCTAACCTGTATTTAAAAACAAAGTTTTCTGATTTTGGTTTTAAGCTTAATAATCCAAAACGTAAATCATTAAAATAAAGGGTGTTTTCTGTTTTAGTAATAGTGTACCAACCTTCTGTTATGGCAATCATTTGCTTGACACTTTTATCTTCAACAAGACTACCTAATAAGTCGTGGTTTTTTGGATAGCTTTCAAAAGTGATGGGTTGGCTATCAAAAAACGAATAATTCCCAAGTAAATAAGCACCATCAGTTTGCACATTGGCACTCCAAAGTATCGTGTTTAATGCAGATGGTCTAGTGTCAATATCTAAATAAGCAATGTTTTGTTCTTTTAAAGCAGATTCAAATTTTGTGTAAGCTGCCCATTTTAAAAGTAGCGTAATGGCTAAGTACGTTGTACTTATAATTAATCCCATATTGTTGTAAAAACGTCGTTTTGCAGTGGTACGTTTTTGACGCATTGCTAAAATTAAAAATATCAGAAAAGGAACTGTGTACAATGGGTCAACTACAAATATGTTTTTAAAAGCTAATCGTAAATCAAAAGGCCAAAACAGTTGCGTTCCCCAAGTGGTGTGAGCATCTAATATAGGATGGGTTACAAATGCTAAAAAGAATAACCAAGTCCAGTTTTTAAAGTTTTTATAAGTTTCGTACCGCGTGACAATCCATGCCAAAATAGGCGCAAAAAGTACTGAAAACACAATAGAATGTGTAAAACCACGATGTACATAAAGCGCAGTGACATTGTCCGTAAAAAAGGAGGCTAAAACATCTAAATCAGGAATGGTTCCTGCAATAGCACCATAAAGCATGGCTTTGTTTCCAACTTTTTTTCCTAAAACAGCTTCTCCTACAGCTGCTCCTAATACTATTTGTGTTAATGAATCCATATAGCATGCAAAAGTAAGGGATACCAATTTATTTATAACAAGACTTCGGTTTTATGTTGCATTTGGCTTGGTAACTTATGTTACCGACCAGGCTATTTATGTAATGTACATTTGTACTGTAAATTAATAATTGATGAAAAAACACATTTATATACCATTATTGCTTTTAGGGTTAACACTTTCTGTTCAAGCGCAACAAGTTGTTCCTATTGCAAAATCTGATGTTTTGTCTAAAGTGTCAGAACGCAATACAAGCATAAAAATTTCAGAAGAAGATTTTAAACAAGCCAGAGCAGATTATAGACAAACCAATGCTGTGTTTTTACCAAATATTACAGCAAGTCACACAGCTATGGCGACCACTAATCCATTAATGGCTTTTGGGAGTAAATTAAATCAGGAGATTTTAACTCAAAACGATTTTAATCCGGCGTTGTTAAACGATCCTTCTCAAATTGAAAACTATGCTACCAAGTTCGAAATCCAACAACCATTAATAAATTTAGACGGTATTTACCAACGTAAGGCTGCTAAGTCTAAAATGGAAGCCATGTCTTTAAAGACAGAACGCACACAGGATTATTTAGCTTTTGAAGTAGATAAAGCCTACATGCAATTACAATTAGCCTATAAAGCAGTAAGTGTTTTAGAGAAAGCTTTGGACGCAGCAAATGCTAATAAGAAACTAGCTGACGATAGCTTTAAACAAGGGTATTTACAACGTGCAGACGTGTTGAATGTTGAAGTCCGAGTCACTGAGGTTCAAAACCAGTTACAAACCGCTAAAAGTAATGTGCAAAATGCATCTAATTATTTGTCTTTTTTAATGAATGATGAGGCTTATGTTGTGTACATGCCTAGTGACGATTTAACCATTGGCACATTTACAATGGAAGACAAAGCAGTGTCTGAAAATAGATCGGATATTAAAGCCATGCAATTGGCCTCAAACGCTTATGAAGCGATGAATAAAGCTGATAAAATGGCGTTTTTACCACGTTTAAATGCATTTGGGAGTTATGAGTTGTATGACGATAAAATTTTTCAAGGCGGTTCTAATGGATACTTATTCGGAGCACAATTAAGTTGGGATATATTTCAAGGCTCTAAACGTATTGGAAAAGCGCAAAAAAGTAAATCGGAATTCGAAAAATCAAAATTAGAATACAAGCAATATGTATCACAAAGTAATTTAGAATTAAATAAAGCGAAACGCGCCTTTATAGATGCTGACAATAAGTTGAAATTAACAACTTTAGCATTACAACAATCTGAAGAATCTTTACGTATAAGAACCAACAGATTTAAAGAAGGTTTAGAAAAAACGTCTGATTTATTATTAGCCGAAACGCAATATGCACAAAAACAATTGGAATACTATCAAACTATTTTTGAATACAATTACACACAAGCATACTTGCAATTTTTAACTAAAGAATAAAAAATATACAAGAATATAGAACCACGAATCAAGATTGATTTCCGAGAGTTTTTAATTATAAAAAATGTCACACTGAGCTTGTCGAAGTGTCCTAAATAAAAAATAATAACCATGAAAAACATATATACAATCCTAACACTTTCTGTAGCGCTATTAGTAGCAAGTTGTGGAAGCGAAGACAAAAAACCTGTTGTAGATAATACGCCAGCAATAAGCGTTAAAACTAGTCAAGTAGCAGCAAACAGTAATAGTCCTTTTTTATCTGTAAGCGGAAAAATTCAAGCGACAAATAGTGCAGATTTAAGTACTAGAATGATGGGTTATGTTAATAAAGTGCATGTTAACGTTGGTGATAAAGTACGTAAAGGACAATTATTAGTATCTATTAATAATAGTGATTTACAAGCCAAGAAAGCTCAAATAAATGCAGGAATAACCGAAGCTAATGCAGCTTTAAGTAATGCCCAAAAAGATTACAACCGTTTTAAAAACTTGTTTGCAGACAATAGTGCATCTCAAAAAGAAATGGATGATATGACTGCTAATTACGAAATGGCAAAAGCTAGAGTAGAAGGTGCCAATCAAATGAAAAACGAAATAAATGCACAGTTTGCTTACAGTAATATTACTGCACCTTTTAGCGGAACAGTAACTAGTAAAAATGTAGAAGCTGGTAACATGGCAAATCCTGGTGTACCATTGATAAGTATAGAAACACCAGGAAATTTTGAAGTTATGGCAATGGTACCGGAAACCGAAATTTCAGAGATTAAATCAGGAACTACCGTGGATGTTTTAGTAAAATCCATAAATAAAACGTTGAAAGGGAAAGTAAAAGAGGTCAGCACTTCAGCTAAAAATACGGGAGGGCAATATTTAGTAAAAATAGATTTATATAAAACAGAAGCCAATATTTTATCAGGGATGTTTACAACAGTTCTATTTCCTGTGGAAAGAAAAGCAACGTCATCTATGGTTTTAATACCTAAAGATGCTATTGTAACTAATGGGCAATTATCTGGTGTCTATACAGTAAGTCAAAGCAATACCGCATTATTACGATGGTTGCGTTTAGGCAGAACTTTTGGGGATCAAGTAGAAGTATTATCTGGTTTAAATGCAGACGAAGCATACATTGTTTCTGCTGAAGGAAAACTATTTAATGGTGCAAAAATTACAATTCAATAACTAATAAGCTGCGTTAAGGATAGAAACGACATCCTTTTTTACTTAATAAATAAGCTGTCATTACGAGGAGTGCAACGACGTGGTAATCTCCCAATCGATTAAGAGATTGCCACAGCAAATAAAAAATGTACTTAGTAAGGACAAGTAAAAAAGATACAGTGTATAGCCTGTTAAAACGCCCAAAATATAAATATTTCCATTGTCATGGGAATAAAAAAAAGTAATAATTATGAAAGAAGGAATCGCAGGTAAAATTGCCAAAGTCTTTATGCAATCGAAGCTTACAGTGCTTTTGATGATTGTATTTATGGTGGTTGGTGTGTACAGTTCGTTTTTAATTCCGCGTGAAGAAGAACCACAAATTGATGTACCTATGGCAGACATTTTTGTAGGGTATCCTGGAGCAAGTCCTACGGAAGTGGAGTCGCGCGTGATTAAGCCTTTAGAGCAATTAATTTCGAATATTAAAGGTGTGGAATACGTGTATTCTACGTCTAAGAAAGAGCAAGGAATGGTCATTGTACAGTTTTATGTTGGCGAAGATATTGAGCGCTCTTTTGTAAAATTATACAACGAAATTAACAAGCACATGGACCAAATGCCTGCTGGTGTTACGTTTCCGTTAGTAAAAACGCGTGCGATTGATGATGTGCCAATGTTGGGATTAACGCTGTGGAGTGAAAATTACGATGATTACCAATTAAACCAAATGGCTCAAGAGTTGGAAGCCGAAATTAAAAAGATTAACGACGTAGCAATCACGCATAAAATTGGAGGTCGTGACCGTCAATTACGCGTCGTTTTAGATAAGGATAAATTAGCTGCTAGCGGATTGGATTTCTTGTCTGTTTCGGAAATGATTAAAGCAAATAACAGTCAATTAAGTGCTGGTAGTTTTGATAAAAGTGACACGGAGTTTTTGGTAAATACAGGTGCTTTTTTAGCTTCGGTTACTGATGTTGAAAATTTGGTGGTTGGTGTGCAACAAAATCAACCTATTTATTTAAAACAAGTCGCTACAATTATTGATGGACCAGAAGTACCACAAAATTATGTGAGTTTAGGTTACGGAAAAGGAAGCGTAAAATCGGGGGATTATAAGTCTGAATATCCTGCGGTAACCATTTCGGTAGCAAAACGAAAAGGTGCCGACGCTATGAAAATAGCAGAAGTTATTATTGATAAAGTCGATCATTTACGTAGCACATTAATTCCGGATGATGTGCATGTTGAGGTTACCAGAAATTATGGTGAAACAGCATCGCATAAAGTATCAGAATTATTGTGGCACCTTATTGGGTCTATCTTTGCAGTAACACTTGTGGTTATGTTGGCAATGGGTTGGCGTGGTGGATTGGTGGTGTTTTTATCGGTTCCAATTACATTTGCTTTGACATTATTGAGTTATTATATGATGGATTATACGCTAAACCGAATTACATTATTCGCGTTAGTGTTTGTTACAGGAATTGTGGTGGATGACTCCATTATTATTGCCGAAAATATGCACAGGCATTTTAAAATGAAACGTTTACCGTTTAAAGAGGCTGCTTTGTACGCAATTAATGAAGTTGGTAATCCAACCATTTTAGCAACATTTACCGTAATAGCGTCTGTTTTACCTATGGCTTTTGTGTCTGGATTAATGGGACCATATATGGCGCCAATGCCAATAGGTGCGTCTATTGCCATGATATTATCCTTGTTTGTAGCGTTAACGATAACTCCTTATTTAGGATATATTTTTCTAAGAGAAAAAGATAAAAAAGGAGCAGCGGAGAAACCAGAAAAAGCAGTTGAAGACACACTAATTTATAAGGTTTATAACAAGTTTGAACGTCCGTTATTAGAAAGTAAATCAAAACGTTGGTTGTTTTTAGTGTTAACTTTTATGGTATTAATGGCGACAATGGTCTTGTTTTTTACAAAATCGGTTGCTGTAAAAATGTTACCATTTGATAACAAAAATGAATTCCAAGTAGTTATTGATATGCCTGAAGGCACAACATTGGAACGTACAGGCGTTGTCGCGCAAGAAGTGTCGCAATACTTGTCAACACGACCAGAAGTGGTTAATTATCAAAATTACGTTGGTACATCTGCGCCAATTACATTTAACGGTTTGGTGCGTCATTACGATTTACGTGGTGGATCTAATATGGCAGATATCCAAGTAAATTTAATTGATAAAGGAGAGCGTGATATTCAAAGTCACGGAATAGCTAAATTAATGCGTCCAGATATTCAGAAAATAGCAGCTAAATATAATGCGAATATTAAATTGGTAGAAGTGCCACCAGGACCTCCTGTATTATCAACGATTGTTACAGAGGTTTATGGACCTGATTATGACGAGCAAATTAGAATTGCTAATAACATTCAAAATATACTAAAACAGACTGATGATGTGGTAGATATTGATTGGATGGTGGAAGCGGATCAAACCGAATACCAATTTGATATTAACAAAGAAAAAGCCATGTTGTATGGTGTTGCACCACAGCAAATAGCGTACACCATGAATATGGCATTGTCAAACAGAGCCATAACAAATTTGTATGACGAAGATGCGGTAACTCAAGTTGGTTTAGTATTGGCTTTAGATGAAAAAGAGAAATCTACAATTACGGATATTTCTCAATTAAAAGTGAAATCAAAACAAGGTAATATGGTGCCTATTGCAGATTTGGTAACTATTACAGAAACAACTGCAGCAAAAAGTATATACCGTAAAAACCAAAAGCGTGTGGTTTATGTTATGGCAGATATGGCTGGAGATTTAGAAAGTCCTGCGTATGCAATTCTTGGAATGGAAGAAAAGTTGAATGAGATTCCGTTACCAAAAGGCTACGAGTTAAACGAGATGTATTTAGGTCAGCCAGATTTTGAAGATAATTACACTGTAAAATGGGATGGCGAATGGCAAATTACTTTGGAAGTCTTTAGAGATTTAGGGATTGCTTTTTTAGGTGCTATTATCTTAATATACATCTTAATTGTAGGATGGTTTCAAAACTTTAAAGCACCAATTGTTATGATGGTTGCAATTCCTTTATCGTTAATAGGAATTATTTTAGGGCACTGGATTATGGGAGCCTTTTTTACAGCGACTTCTTTTATTGGTATGATTGCTTTGGCAGGAATTATGGTTAGGAACTCGGTGTTATTAATTGATTTTATAAATATAAGAACTGCCGAAGGTGTGCCACTTAAACAAGCATGTATTGAAGCAGGAGCAGTGCGTACAACACCAATTTTATTAACAGCAGGTACTGTGGTAATTGGTGCATTTGTGATACTTTTTGATCCTATTTTTCAAGGATTAGCGATATCATTAATGGGAGGGACTATTGTGTCTACCGTTTTGACTTTGTTGGTTGTGCCTCTTGTTTATTATATGATAGAGAAGAAGAATTATAAATAGTGGGTAATTGTGTTGTGAATGATGGGATTCTGAAACAAGTTCAGAATGACGTAAGGTTTGCAGATAAGATTGGGTAATAAAAAGAAATTTGAGTTGTGAATAATTAGATTCTGAAACACATTCAGAATGACGTGAATATTAAGTTTTAAATTTAAAAAAAGAAGAAAAATGTTGAATACATATTTTAGAGTAATTGTTGGTGTGATGGTATTGTTAAGTGTGGTGCTTTCGGTTTATGTTAGCCCAAAATGGATGTGGTTTACTGTATTTATAGGTGTAAATTTAATACAGTCTGCATTTACAAAGTGGTGCTTATTAGAAACAATATTAGTAAAGTTAGGTGTGAGAAAAGAAGGCGCAGGTTGTAGCGTTAAATAGCATTAGTTTTATAATAGGTTAATTCCTATAAAATTAGTAGACTAAAAGTCCATAAATTGAATTGTAGCACGTATTTTTGCGCAAATTTAATTTATGGATTTTTTATTTGAACCTTGGCATTGGTTTGTTTCAGGATTTTTAATAGCTTGTACAATGCTATTTTTATTATTAATGGGAAAAAAGTTTGGTATGTCATCAAACTTAAGAACTTTTTGTGCTGCTTGTGGTGCCGGAAAAGTCAATTCGTTTTTTAAATTTGATTGGAAATCGGATGTATGGAATGTATTAGTTGTAATAGGAGCAATGATTGGTGGTTTTATAGCATCACATTATTTGTCATCCGCAGATATGCCTGACATTAGTGATGCTACAAAAGCATCATTGTCTAGTATAAATATTTCGACTGAAAACCAATACTTACCTGTCGAGTTATTTTCTATTTCCGCTTTAAGCGATATAAAAACAATTGCTATTTTAGTTGCTGGAGGAATCTTAGTTGGTTTTGGAGCACGATATGCTGGCGGTTGTACTTCTGGTCATGCCATTTCTGGTTTAAGTAACTTACAACTTCCGTCTTTAATTGCTGTTATTGGCTTTTTTATTGGTGGATTGGTTATGGTTCATTTATTATTCCCTTTAATTTTTTAATATGAAAAAACTACTATTTATTTTTATAGGGCTTTGTTTTGGGATTATAATGTATAAATCTGAGGCTGCTTCGTGGTTTAGAATTTATGAAATGTTCCGTTTTGAAGCGTTTCATATGTATGGTATTATAGGTACTGCTTTAGCGTTTGGTATTTTGTTTGTTCAAATTATTAAAAGGTATAACGTAAAATCGTTTGATGGTAATCCAATTGTAATTGCGCCAAAAGAAAAATCGTTTTCTAAATACTTGCTTGGAGGCATTATTTTCGGGTTAGGTTGGGCATTAGTTGGCGCATGTCCAGGACCTATATTTGTTCTTGTAGGTGCAGGTTATTTACCTATAGTTATAGTATTTTTATCTGCTGCTTTAGGGACGTTTTTATATGGTGTATTAAAAGATAAATTACCACATTAATTACATTTTATTTTTAAAATCTGTAACATTTTTACAAATTATACGTCATATAAGTAGAAATCTAAAAAAGCGAATTAAAGTAAAAAATGAAAACAGACAGACAATTATTAGTATTAACCCATTTAAGTCAATTAGTGTCTTTAATTATAGGTTGTGGTAGCTTAATTTTACCACTAATCATTTGGTTAACACAAAAAGATAAAATATATCAAATGGACGCTCATGGTAAAACCATTGTTAACTTTCAACTAAGTATAGTGGTTTTATATATTGTATGTGTACCTTTAATTTTACTTTTTGGTTTAGGACTATTAGGCTGGTTTGTTTTAGGATTAGTATCTATAATTTACCCAATAATAAATGCCATTAAGGTTAGTAATGGCGAAGAACCGCATTACCCTTTATCTTTTAATTTTATTAGTTAGTTTACATTACATTGATAAAGAAGAAAAACGCAACCTGTTAAGGTTGCGTTTTTTGTTATGTGATTATATGAAGGGTGTTTAGAATTATTGTTTTGTGAATTCTAAATCAGAAAAACCTTCAATTTTTAGATGACCGTCTACAGTATATTCTACTGTGGTGTTATGCTCAAAATCTTCATTATCAACAATAGTAAGTATTTCATTATGAATAGACCATTCAAAAGGATTTGCACTTGATATTACATTGTCCTCTGTTATTACCATAGTTACTATTTTACCAAAATTTTCACCTTCAAAATGTATGTGATACTCAAAAGAGGCAGTAGCATCTTCGCGAAGCCAATCACCAATAATAGGATTGGTAGTGGTGTTATTTGCGTTAGAAGCATCGTCGTTATTATTACAAGATAATAGAGCGATACTAGTTATTAGTAAAAATAATAATTTAAAACTGTACTTCATATTCTAGATTAATTGTTTTAATCAATTGCTAAGTTGTTTAATGTTGAGGGTAACTTAGATTATTGCGCTGTAAAAGTATTAAAATTAAGGGAATATAATATTTATTATAACAAAAAAAGCAACTCTATTGAGTTGCTTTTTTTATGCTATAGGTTTAAGTTATTAGCTGTTTAACATTACAGGCATCACTAACATAGTTACTTGTTCTCCAACCTCTAAATCATCAATAGGTGTTAATATACCTGCTCTGTTAGGCATGCTTAACTCTAATTGTACATCGTTAGATCCTAAATTGTTTAACATCTCTGTTAAAAAACGAGAATTAAAACCAATTTGCATGTCGTCTCCTTGGTAATCACAAGTCAAACGCTCTTCAGCTTTGTTAGAGTAGTCAATATCTTCTGCAGATATATTTAATTCTGCTCCAGCAATTTTTAATCTAATTTGGTGTGTTGTTTTGTTAGAGAAAATACTAACACGACGTACAGAGTTTAAAAACTGAGTTCTGTCTATTGTTAGTTTGTTTGGATTCTCTTTTGGTATTACCGCTTCGTAATTAGGATATTTACCGTCAATTAAACGACAGATTAATATTGTGTTTTCAAAAGTAAACTTAGCGTTAGAGTCATTATATTCAATAGTAATTTCCTCGTCACTTGCACCAAGTATTCCTTTTAATAAGTTTAAAGGCTTTTTAGGCATAATAAACTCGGCTACCTGAGAGGCTTTAACATCTTCTCTAGAGTATTTAACTAATTTATGAGCATCTGTAGCAACAAAGGTTAAACCTTCAGTTGAAAACTGAAAGAATACACCACTCATAACAGGTCTTAAATCGTCATTTCCTGCTGCAAAAATTGTTTTGTTAATAGCTGTTGCTAAAATATGACCAGGCATTTTTGTACTGCTTGGATCCTCTAGGCTAATGGCTTTTGGAAACTCGTTCCCGTCTGCATAAGCTAATGCGTATTTACCATGATTTGAGCTAATTTCAACGGTATTGTTTTCTTCAATAACAAACGTTAAAGGTTGTTCTGGAAATGTTTTTAAAGTATCTAAAAGTAATCGTGCAGGAATGGCTACGCTTCCTTCGTTGTCACTATCTACATCTAAAACAGCAGACATTGTTGTTTCTAAATCGCTTGCAGATACAGTTAATTTAGATTCATTTAATTCAAATAAAAAATTATCTAAAATAGGTAATGTATTTGAACTGTTAATTACACCTCCTAAAACCTGTAATTGTTTTAGTAAGTATGTGCTTGATACGATAAATTTCATCTATATGTGTAAATTAATACTATTAATAATTTGTCTTACAAATATATTGCTAATGTGTTAAAATAAGAAACAAACTTATTAACACTTACTTGGCATATTTTTTCTTACGAAGGTAGTTAAATATTAAACCAAAAACACCTAATAAAACCAATGGTAATAAGAGGTTTAGTAGTTGCCATTTTGTTTTTTCTTCTGTAATTTTTTCAGGATTTAAAAAGGCAACTGCAATTTCTTTGGATCTAATGTTTATAAGTCCTGTGTCATCTAAAAGATAATTAGCCACATTTGTCAAAAATTCTTTATTACCAAAGGTTTGTCCTGTGTATTTGTCAAAACCTAGCTCTTCAGGACCTAATCTTCCAACGTCATTTTTAATGACGTCACCATCAGATACGACTATCATTTTGGTTGGTATACTAGTATTTTTAGAGTTTGAAATAGCCACAGGTTTTACTCGGTTATTATATGCCGACGTAAAGATGCCTTCTAGCAATACAGCTAATGTTTGTGGACCTTTATTAAAGGTTTTAGGCTCTAGCTTATTATTGACCATATCCAAGCTGATTTCGCGAGGCGTACCTTCTAATTTAGTTAAAGGCGCAGTTTGGAGCAATATTGTTTTTTTGGTACTACTTTTAATAGTATCCATAGGATTAGCAAAATCAAATTTTAAGAAATCTAAATTATTGACAATAGGATGATTGCTGTTTCCTTTTGCTAAAGGCGAATAGGTCCAAGGATAGCTTTGAAACTGACTCTCACTACCTTCTCCTGACGCTAAAGTTATAGGAGCAGAGTACATAGAGCTTACTATAAGTGGATTAATACGTATACCATATTTAAAGAAAAAATCGGTTAGATTTAAATCTAATGGGATAGCAATATTTTTACCATAATCGTTATAAAGACTATCTTTATCCATTGCGACTTGCTCTACTAACCATAGGCTTTTACCACCATTCATGGTATACTGATCTAAAACAAATTTTTCTTTTTCTGAAAATGCTTCTGTTGGCTTAGCCGAAATAATTAAATCGTATTCCTGTAATTTTTGCAGAGTACTTTCCGCGTAATTAGAAACGCTATCTAATGTAAATGGAGCAATAAAATAATAGTCTCTAATACTTTTAATATAGTCTGCAATGTATTTGTTTTCTAGCTGTCCATTACCCTTTAAAACTGCTATTTTACGTCGTTTAGGATTAACTAATTTACTAAGACCATCTGCAAAAGCATATTCTAATTGTTGTACAGAGTTATTAACTAATTGTTGTTGAGTCGCTCCAATGGTATTTTTTACTAACGGAATTTTTACCGTTTGATCATTATAACTTGCTAAAGCCCATGGAAAAATAACAGCTTGACTAGTTTTTCCGTTTTCTTGAACGTTTAATTGCATGGGTGTTAACCCTCTTGCATTTAATTTCTGGATATTTTGATCTCTAGTAGCTTCGTCCTCTATTGGATTTATAAAATTGAAACTAATGTTATTATTATAAGCGACTAACTCTTCTAATAATTGTCTGGTTTCAGATTGTAATTTTCTAAATTCTGAAGGAAAATCATCACCTTCTAAAAATACATCAACCAAAATAGGGGATTCTACCTTTTCTAGTATGGTTAAAACCGAAGGATTTAAAGTGTAGCGTTGATCTGTCGTTAAATCAAAACGTTTATAAAAGGTATTGGCTATTACATTAATTACAATTAACCCAATAACTACAAATGCGATATTTTTGATAGACTTATTCAAATTTTTTCTCAAGTTGATAGGTTTTTACTGCAACAACAGTATCGTTTTTAAATTGTAGCTCAATACATTCTTGGTCTTTAGTAAAAGCACCAGGTTTAAAGCCCATATTATAATTCCATTGATCTTTAGAGTTGGCTTTAATACTATCATCCCAACCATACCATTCTGCTGTACCAAAATCTGTTTTAATTTCAGCTTTAGTTTTGCCAATTAATTGGTTATTATCATTTAATTGATCCATCATTTCAAACCTAAGTTCTGGGTATTCAGCCCAATTTTCAGCATTAAAATGTTTTTGGTGATGGTAACTAGAAAAGATATTAACTATTGGATAAAATAAGTAAAAATAGAGTAGAGGTGTTACTATTACTGTAAGTAGTAAGCTTATCCATTTATTGTCTCCAATGGTTTTTATAAATAGCCATGCTAAGATAAATACAACTATAAACGATATTATTAAAATGGGTGTAATTACCATACTATTGTTTTTTAATAATGAATTTGGTTAGCGCAATAAACAAAATAGTAATACTTAAAAAGTATATTAGGTCTCTAGTATCCAGAACACCACGACTCATACTTTTATAATGTGCATTCATACCCAATTGCTCCACAGTATTACTAGATATTACATCTGCAATGCCTTCAAAACCAATATAAAAAAATAGACATAAAAACACAGCAATTATAAAAGCAACTATTTGATTGTCTGATATAGTTGATGCAAAAACACCAATTGCAGTATAGGCTGCTACTAAAAATAATAAGCCAAAATAGGATCCTAATGTGCTTCCAAAATCTATATTACCTAATGGGTTACCTAATTCATAAACAGTATAAACATATAATAGTGTTGGTATTAGCGCTATTATTATTAGTAATAAGGCTCCAAAATATTTACCTAATACTAATTGTAATGTGGTTATTGGTTTAGTTAACAGTAGCTCTAAAGTGCCTTGTTTTTTCTCGTCACTAAAACTACGCATGGTAACCGCTGGAATTAAGAATATTAAAATCCATGGTGCCAATAAAAAAAACGTTGACAGATCTGCAAATCCGTTATCAAGGATATTAAACTCACCTTTAAAGACCCATAAAAATAGTCCGTTTAACAACAAAAATATAGCAATTACTAAGTAGCCTATTGGCGAAGCAAAAAATGAGTTTATTTCTTTTTTAAGTATGGCTAGCATGCTTTATTTATTAATGTTATTTATAATTTATTTTAACGAAGCTAATTTGTCAACACTCCAAGCTTCTGGTTTTGCATTAAACAGTGGTTTAGTTTTAGCCCAAACGCCTTTAAAAAGGTCTGAGTTGCGATAGTTTTCTAAATCACTTTCATTATCCCAATAACTATAAGTAAAAAATATATTGGGATTGGTTTTGTCCTGATATAATTCTAACAATTGGTTGCCTTTAAAATTTCTTATTTTAAATTTTACGGTTTCAAAATTAGCTAAAAAGGTGGCTATATTTTCTTCAGCAAAACTTAATTTAACAATTCTTACAAACATGGCTTAGGTTTTAATGTGTTTCCGCGAAAGCGATACTTTTATTTATTTAAAAAAATTAATGGTTACTGTATCTCGCAGTCCTAATCCCATTAGGCTACTTGCACTACCAACCGTTTGGTTATTACTTTTATATATGGCTATTTCTAGATAGTTGGAACTGTTAAAGACGACTAAACCACGTCCTTCGTCATTACGTTTATCTTCTGGTGTGTCAAAGTTAACAATATCGCTATATTTGGATTGTATTTTTTTGAACTTATAATTTCTTGCAGACACTTCGTAAGAACGTCCTTTTTGCAGCGTTTCAAAAAAGTTTTTTCTAATATTAGTAACGACATTACCATAATTGTCAATGTAGATTATGCTGCCAATTATTTGCGTTTGCTCCTCATTAACGTAAGGCACTAGATTTTTAATTGGTTTTATTTTATCAATAGCTTTGCCTATAACTTCTAATGTTCCACCACGTGCTATGTGGCATGCTACTTTTACAAAGACATCTAAAACAGGAAAACTGGTTTCTATTTTATCATGTATATTAATTTCTACTAATTTAGAATGTGCAATCTCATTAGCTATCATGCTCATAATTCCGTTATTGGCACATATAAAATAATGTTCGTCCAGCTCTACAGCAATATGCTTGTTTTCTGGATTAATTTCGGAGTCAATACCAATGACATGGATTGTACCTTTAGGAAAACTACTATAGGCATTTTGTATAATATAGGCTGCCTCAGCAATATTAAAAGGAGAGATACTATGAGAGATATCAACAATTTTAACTTCTGGCAATTCGCTGTAAATAGCGCCTTTTATTGCGCCAGCAAAGTGATCTTTCTCTCCAAAATCTGTGGTAAGCGTTATAATTGGCATGAATTATTGTTGATATTTTTTTAACCTAGAACACACAAAAAATGTGTAAATTTGTTAGATACACAAAACTAATAAAATTGTACAGATTAATTTAATAAATCAGCGCTTTTGAACGAAATAATTATTGAACTACAGGAGATCTCTCCAAAAGAGTTTTTTGGAACCGGAAATGAGAATATTACACTACTAAAAAAATACTTTCCAAAACTCAAGATTGTAGCTAGAGGAAATACCATTAAGGCTTTTGGAGACGAAGAGTTATTGGATGAGTTTGATCGCAGAATGACCATGCTTTTAAAGCATTTTTCTAAATACAATAAATTAGACGAAAATGTAATCGAGCGTGTTTTAACTAGCCAAAGTAGTGATGATTACAGCATTTCTGAAAAAAGTGGCGAAGTCTTAGTCCATGGTGCCAATGGTAAACCTATTAAGGCTATTACTGCTAACCAACGTAAAATGGTAGAGTTAATGCGTAAAAACGATATGGTATTTGCTATTGGACCAGCAGGAACAGGTAAAACGTATACAGGAGTAGCATTAGCAGTTAAAGCATTAAAAAATAAAGAGGTAAAACGTATTATTTTGACACGTCCAGCAGTGGAAGCAGGTGAAAATCTAGGTTTTTTACCTGGAGATTTAAAAGAAAAATTAGATCCTTATATGCAACCATTATATGACGCATTAAGAGATATGATTCCTGCGGAAAAATTAGCGCAGTATATTGAAAATGGTACCATACAAATTGCACCTTTAGCATTTATGCGTGGTCGTACATTAGATCATGCTTTTGTTATTTTGGATGAAGGTCAAAATACAACGCACGCCCAAATGAAGATGTTTTTAACCAGAATGGGTAAAAGCGCTAAATTTTTATTAACAGGTGATCCCGGACAAATTGATTTGCCTCGTCGTACTATTTCTGGTTTAAAAGAAGCTTTGCTTATTTTAAAAGGAGTAGAAGGTGTTGGGATGATATTTTTGGATGATAAAGATGTGGTAAGACATAAATTGGTTAAAAAGATTATTGAAGCTTATAAAAATATTGAAAATAGAGATTAAACAACAACAACAACAACAACAACAACAACAACAACAACAACAATACAACTAATGAGTAATACTATTATAGACACTAATTTTAAATTTCCTGATCAAAAAAGTCTATACAAAGGAAAAGTAAGAGCAGTTTACAATATTAATGATGAAGAATTGGTAATGATTGCAACAGACCGTTTAAGCGCGTTTGATGTTGTTATGCCAAAAGGAATCCCGTATAAAGGACAAATCCTTAATCAGATCGCCACAAGCATGATGAAAGCTACCGAAGATGTGGTGCCAAATTGGTTAACAGCAACTCCAGATCCAAATGTTGCGGTTGGACATTTATGCGAGCCTTTTAAAGTAGAAATGGTTATACGTGGTTACATGTCTGGTCATGCAGCGCGTGAGTATAAAGCTGGGAAACGCATGCTTTGTGGTGTTGCTATGCCTGAAGGAATGAAGGAAAACGATAAGTTTCCGGAGCCTATTATTACGCCTGCAACAAAAGCAGAAATGGGTGATCATGACGAAGATATCTCAAGAGAAGATATCCTTAAAAAAGGAATAGTTAGCGAAGCAGATTATATTGTTTTAGAAGACTATACGCGTAAATTGTTTAAAAGAGGGACAGAAATAGCTGCTTCTCGTGGATTGATTTTAGTGGATACTAAATATGAATTTGGTAAGACTAAGGATGGGAAAATTGTTTTAATTGACGAAATCCATACACCAGATTCTTCACGCTATTTTTATGCTGAAGGTTACCAAGACCGTCAAGATAATAACGAAGCACAAAAACAATTGTCTAAAGAGTTTGTAAGACAGTGGTTAATTGCTAATAATTTTCAAGGTTTAGAGGGACAAACTGTACCAGTTATGTCTGATGAATATATTGAAACCGTATCAGAACGTTATATTGAATTATACGAGAATATTATGGGAGAACCATTTGTAAAAGCAGATGTGTCCAACATTGAAGAACGTATTGAAGCTAATGTTTTAGCATATTTGAAATAAAATATAATATATTTTTGAAATAAAAAAAAGAGCTTGCAATTGCAAGCTCTTTTTTTATAAAATAGTTGAATTAATTTTTAAGATAGTCACCTTCCAACGCTAGTAAAGCTAAGTATGGATTACCTTTTAAGCCAAGCAGTTTAGCAAAAGCAGGTTCGGTTTTAAAACCTTTTAATTTTAACGAAACGATATCTTTTTTAAACTGATGTCCTTTTTGTTTTAAAATTTCATTTTCAATAAGCATATGTCTGTATGCATTTTGTTGTTTTGAAGGAATAGCTTGACCAAAAATTTCATATAAAAACTGATCAGTTTTAAAAGTAGCAATGGTTGATGGTATTGTATTTTGAATGGTTTGGTAGACTTTAAAATCTTGATATTCTGAAAACTGTTGTTTTAAAAATAAAGAAAAGGCATCATGGTGTTTACACTCGCAAATAATATCTAAGTCACTATTAGGTAAATCTATATCAATTGGTATCGTGCCTGTTAAAATGGGATTAAAAGCTAATAACTTGTCTAAAACAGTATGTTTTTTTAAGTCTAAATAAGCCCTTTTCTGTTTCTTATTTCCGTATTTTAAGTATTCAATAGTTGTAAAATCTACGTTCAAAATGTTAGTTTATAGTTGGTTTTAAAAAATCACTACTTATAAGTCACCAAAATATCTGCTACTTTTTGTAAATCACTTTCATTAATCTCTGTATTTGGTGCTAACGGAAATGTTTGTTGTCCTGGTCTACCAACAAAAGCAGCACGCCAACCAGCCCAAAGTGCACCAGCAACATCCCAACCATGCGCAGCAATAAGCATACAATCTTCTGGTTTTATGTTCATTTTATTTGAAGCCCAATTATAAACATCATTAAAAGGTTTAAATTTTCCAACCGATTCAATACTAAACAAATCATCAAAATATTGGGTTAAACCAGCTTTTTCAATTTTAATTTTAAGGCTTTCATCGTTAGAATTGGTTAAAGCTACAAGGGTATAACCTTCAGTTTTTA
Source organism: Olleya sp. UBA1516 (assembly GCF_002323495.1). NCBI lineage: Bacteria > Pseudomonadati > Bacteroidota > Flavobacteriia > Flavobacteriales > Flavobacteriaceae > Olleya > Olleya sp. UBA1516. Next base: position 131,621 of record NZ_DCQO01000020.1, on the reverse strand, counting down.
ACGTGTTTAAAGCGTCTTTAACTTCCGGATGAGGCGGTAAATTTTGCATCGATTTTACAACAATATCTCTGGCTTCTTCTTCAGAAATCACAATGTTATTATTGGCTGCAACCATTTGTAAAGCAGCAGCACCAATGTGTCCAAATGGTTTATATTGTCCACTTGCCGAAACCACTAACGAGTATTGTAGCATGGTTGTAAACCATAAAGACAATAAATCGTCTTTACCGCCTAAAGCATCTCCAACCTGTTTTTTCATTACGGTTAGATCTAAAAGTGTTTCGTTTACATCAAAGAATAATACTGTAGGTTTAGTTATCATTAGTGTCGTTTTTTAGGATTTACGATTTTGATTTTTTATATAAATAGAGGTTTAAAAATACCAATACAATATAAGAAATTGGCATTACAGGTGGTTTAAATTCTAATGGTAATACATCTGCAGGAATATCTGGATGCAAGTGCGTGTACACAGCAACTACCATCATTATAATAATGGTTAAATTGCCTAAGTAGAATATTTTTTCTCTCAGGTTTTTGCTTAGGCTATTCGCTTTAAATGCTAAAAATAACATGGCCAAACCAACACCAACTTCGCTAAATTTCACAACATATTGCATAACATCTGGTAACGGAAAACCAATACCTGTAAGGTGTTTGTAAATAAAAGTTTTAAAAGGTTCTCTAAATTTTGCTAAACCAGGAACAAGCATTATAAAACCTAAGATTCCTGTTAGTATTCTTACTGATTTTTTCATTTTAAAAATGTTATTTCAATTGTTTTAAAGCTGATAATATTTCCGAAGGTTCTGCACGTTGTGTATAATCTGCATCTAGAAAAGCATAGGTGATTATTCCGTTGGTATCTATAACGTACGTTGCAGCTAAAGGCAATTCATTACTTGTATCTCCATTAATTTTGTTTAGTCCAAAACCAGCATTATAAATACTAGCGACACTATCGGTTAAAGTGTAAACCACACCATATTCCTTACCAATTATGTTTTCAACATCACTTAAAACCGTAAATTCAAGATTGTTTTTTTCTGAAGTACTTAACGAGTTATCTGGCAATTCGGGAGTTAAAGCCAAAAGTGTAGCACCTTCTTGTTTAAATTCTGGTAATTTTTCTTGTAAAGCGTGCAAAGTAATATTGCAATATGGACACCAACCACCTCTATACCATGTTAAAACTACTGGTCCGTTTTTTAATTCGTTGTATAAACTAACCGATTCGTTTAAAGCATTTTTTAAAGTGAAATTATGCGCTTTGTCACCAACTTTTAAAGCAGAATCTAAAACTCCAGAGTTTTGCACACTAGAAATTCCATCTGCATATATTTTTTTCTTTTCTTCTGTAAATTTAGTTGCACTTGCTTGACGGACTTCATCTAACAATACATCTAACTCCCCTTTTTTATTTGAACTCATACCTTTCTTTTTTGAAAAATTATAAAATTAAACCGCTTGTTGTTCAGCAAGTAACTCCGTTAATACTTGTTTAAAAGTATCTACAGGTTGTGCTCCTGTAACAGCGCTTTTTCTATTAAAAACAATAGTTGGCACAGAATTTACTCCCATGTTTTTCCAATAGTTTTGTTTATTTCTTACTTCCAATCGTGCTTCATCGCTATCTAATTTCGCCAATGCTTCATCTGCATTTAAGCCAACTTCTAAAAGGGCTTCTTTTAAAATGTCTTTTTTAGATACATCTTTTCTATCACTAAAAAAGGCTTTAGTTAAAGTCATTTTTAGTTCGGTTTGCTTTCCGAAGTCTTTAGCATATTCTAATAAAACATGAGCATCAAAAGTATTAGCCATTCGCATCTCGTCAAAATAATCGAATTTAAACCCTAGTTCTTCACCAGCATCAGTCATCATTTGTTGCGATTCTCTTTGTTGGTCTAATGTAGAACCATACTTTTCGGCTATATGTTCAATAACATTTTGACCTTCGGCTGGCATATTCGGGTTTAATTCAAACGGTTGCCATTCTATGTCAATTTTATCTGCTACACCTAATCCTTGTATTGCTTTTTCTAAACGTTTGTAGCCAATGGTACACCAAGGACACACAACGTCTGAAACGATATCTATTTTTAATTTATCTGCCATAATTTTATTTTTTATTTGAAATTTATATTGATTTCTATAACACTAATCTAGTTATTTACTAATTAAATCACTGTTTAGAAAGATGCTTTCTTTTTTTTCGTCTTCCGTGATTTTATCTGTTGAAACAACATTTAAAACCATAGAATTTACAATTCTGCTTTTGCTTAAATCTTTATTTAGAATTGTTGCTTTATGAAATAATCCTAAAGTCTCTAAATTCGATTTTGGATTACTATTATTAATAATTACAATGGAATAATTATCTTTATTAAACGTATTTATTTTAGTAACATAAGGCTTTAATACATCCTCATCCTCTTTAAAAATAGGCGTAAACCTATTAAAGTAATCTTCTGGGGTTTTGTAAGCTTGGTTAGCATATTTATGATAATCTGCTAGCTGTAATTCACTTTCTATGTCGCTGGGTTCGTAACCTAAAAGTAAAATAGATTGATCTGCAGCATTGTCTACATGAAAAGGTGTGTTTACTTGCTGATCAAAGCGAACAAGCCAATGATAGCTTAGTTTTTTGTTGAATTTTGAAACACTTAGTGCTGATAATTCATTCTTTAAATCTATCATAATAGATCTAAATTGATATGGAGTAAGTTGTTTTTTATCGAAAACAAGATGCATAAAACCAGAAGCTTCGGTAGTTGTTCTAAATACTTTTTTAAAACATGGCTTGGCTAGTGGTTTTATGTTAATCTCTTGTGTTTTCATTTTTTAAAATGTTATAACTTCACTAATTTGAAGTTCAGCTTGAACATTAGTATAGTTTTTTACATCTGCAGCAAAGGTTTCTCCATGTGGTCCAAAAGATTCTTGGAAAGCCTCAATACTATCAAATTTTAAATGTGCTATAGCTACATAAGGCGCAGGCTCACCAGGAGTTCTACTCGCTATACCTAAGTCTAATTCTAAACTTTTTAATGCGCTACCAACTAATTTGGATACCATTGGTAAGTGCGTGTTTTTATAATAGTCTGCATCAAACTGTACATCTTTACTGTTTGGATACATTACTGATACTTTTATCATGATTGTTTTTGTTATAAAATTAGTAAACCTTCCTTAAAGTTAAGAAAGGTTTACAGCTATTAATTAACCTATAGATTTTAATTTAAAAGCTAGATTATTTTTTTGACCAAGCAAATTTTTGAAAAGCCTCATCAACAGGTGTATTTGCGATGTGGTTTGTGTAATTACTAATTACTTTTTGAGATAATCCTAAAATTATTTCTAATACTTGTTGCTCTCCATATCCAGCAGCATAAAACGCTTCTAAATCTGCTTGCGAAACATTTCCACGATTACGTGTTATAGATAATGTTAAAGTACGTAGTGCTTCTAATTTTGCATCTGCAAGAGGCGTTTCATTACGTAAAGCGTCAATAATTGCATCATCAACTTTCATCATTTTAGCAATACCTGTATGTGCTGGTACACAGTAATGACAAGCATGTTCTACGTTAATGGTTTGCCATACCACAGTAAGCTCGTCGTTATTAAAAGATGTTTCTGTAAATAATTGGTGTAACTCTTGGTATGCTTTTAATAATTCTGGTGAAGCAGCTAAAACTCCGTGTAAACCAGGAATCATTCCGTATGCTTTTTGAGAGTTTTCTAATAATGGTTTTGCAGCTTCTGGTGCAGTTTCGATGTTGTGAACTTTTAATGTTGTCATAATTTCTTGATTTTATTTTAATATTCTGTTAATCTTTTCTAAACGTTCGTTTAGTTATTGTGTAAAAAAAAAGTTTATAAATTTTTGAAGACCATTTCTATATAATCCTCAATTTCTTCTTTTGTGTTAACTCTAGATGCTGCAGCTAAACCGTGTTTAGCTAGCAATAAATAGTTAGCTTGTTTTGCTATAGTTTCTTCGTTTTTTGAAGCATCCATTTCTAGCTTTTCAATAATTATGGATTTTAAATTATCCATAAAACTATTCATTTGCTTTTGAATGCATTCATCTTCTTTGTCTGAAAACTCATTGTAGGTATTAGTAACAAAACAACCTTTAACTTTGTCGCTTTTAAAATTAGAACTTACAGAGTCGTGAAAAAATTGTTTAATATCTTCGACACCTTTAGTTCCTTTTTTTAACTTATCTAATACAGTACTTACATTAGATTTGTAAAGCTTTAAACTTTCTAAAAACAAACCATGTTTGTTGCCAAAACTAGAATATATAGAAAACTTGTTAATGCCCATTTCTTTCTCAAGCATTTGCATTGAAGTAGTTTCATAACCATTTTTCCAAAAAAGGTGCATTGCTTTTTCGACTACTTCAGCTTCGTTATATTGTTTTGTTCTTGCCATTTTTAATTTCCGTGTAAACGGTAACTTCTAATTACATGACAAAACTAAACGATTGGTTAGTAATAAAAAAATTTTTAACACTTTTTTAGTTTTTAAGCTTTAAATAAAGCTTGCGAATCTTATTGTATAAATAGGTGTTAGTTTGCACATAATAAAAAGAAATAAAGCACACAACCACCATAAAAGCAATAGCACCAAGGATAGCTTGGGTTGGATTTAAACTTTTATAAAAAAAGTGTTTTAAGCTTAAACCTGTAAAACTACCGTAGATAATCATAAAATGAATGACATAAATAGACAACGTTTTTTGACCGATTTTAGTAATTATAGCTTGTTTAAGATAAGTTTCAAAAGTGTAAAAGATCCCAAAGATTACCAATACATTTCCAAGTCTGCTAAACAAATAATTGTAGTTAGCACTTCTGGTAAATAAAGGTAAATTAAATAGGCTATCTAGTAGTTTTAAAGTTGGACTAGAATAATAAATCATAAACACACCTATAATTAAAAAGGCAGCAATTTTAATAGGTTTATAGTTGTTTTTATGTCCAAATTTAGCAAATAGTACAGCAATAAAACCACCAAATGCAACGTAGCCAAACCATGGAATTATAGTAAATACCGATCCATGTTGTAAGCTTAAGTAATTAGAGAATAATATTGGAGCGTTTTCAATTTTTAAGGTTCGGTATAATGGCTCTGACACAAAAATGCTAAAGCCTATTATTAAAAATAATGCGGCTAAAACCCATTCATTTTTAAAACTTATTTTAAATAAAAAAATTAAAATTAATAAGGATAAACCTATGCATTGTAAGACATCTACTTGTAAAAAATTCATGTTAACTTGCCCATACATTAAACTAATAAACGAAAAGCGCAAGGCATAACCCAGTACAATTAACAGTAAGCCTCGATTTATTCCTTTTTTAATTCGCTCTTGTTCTGTACCTTTTTCTTTAGCTTTTAATAATAAAAATACAAATACTAAACCTGTAATAGTAAAAAAGGTTGGAGCTGTAATCCCTCTAAAATAAGCCCAAATATTATAAATAGTATTGGAAGTGTCCCGATAAATTGGGTTTAAAAGCGAGTCTATAAAATGACCTTGTAACATCATTAGTATAGCAAAAGCTCTGACAGCATCAAGAAAAAAAAGTCTGGTTGGTTTCAAATGGTATTTTTGTTAGGGTTGTAAAGATAATAGTTATATTTAAAGTCTAAAACTTTGTAGTTATATGTATGATAAAATAAATGACTTTATAGCAGATTTCGCCTCTTTTGTTTGGGGTTTACCACTACTAATTTTATTAATTGGAGGTGGATTATACCTGCTAATTTTGTCTAAGTTTTTACCGTTTAGATATTTAGGTCATGCCATACAAATATTACGTGGTAAGTATGATAATCAGGATGACGAAGGAGAAATCACTCATTTTCAAGCATTAACAACAGCATTGTCCTCTACCATTGGTATGGGTAATATTGCTGGCGTTGCAGTAGCAATTTCTATTGGAGGACCAGGAGCAGTATTTTGGATGTGGATTAGCGCTGTTGTTGGGATGTCAACCAAGTTTTTTACTTCAAGTTTAGCTATAATGTACAGAGGTAAGGATAGCGAAGGTAATACACAAGGTGGTCCAATGTACTTTATAATGGAAGGATTAGGTAAACATTGGAAACCATTAGCGGTTTTGTTTAGTTTTTGTGGTTTGATTGGTGCTTTACCAGTATTTAACGTTAATCAATTAACGCAAGCTATAAATGATATTGTATTAAAACCCAATGGTATTACAGTAGATTTCACCTCTAATTTAATTATAGGTTTGGTATTAGTAACCATAACATCCATAGTAATTCTAGGAGGTTTAAATAGAATTAGTAAAGTAGCATCTAAATTAGTACCAAGTATGGTATTGCTATATTTTGTGTTAATTCTTATTATTTTGTTCGCTAATGCGGAAGTCGTGCCAACTTATTTTAAGCTAATTTTTACAGATGCTTTTGCAGCAGAAAATTATAAAGGAGACGCCTTTTTAGGTGGGCTTTTAGGCGGATTGATAGTTTTGGGTATCCGCAGAGGTGCCTTTTCAAACGAAGCTGGTATTGGTACAGCACCTTTAGCACATGGAGCAGCAAAAACTAACGAACCTATTCGTGAAGGTTTGGTTGCTATGTTAGGACCAGCAATAGATACTTTAATAGTTTGTACGCTTACTGCTTTGGCAATTTTAGTAACAGGTGTTTGGCAAACTACAGAGGCTAATGGAGTAAGCCTAACAGCTAATGCTTTTGGAGCAGCAATGCCAACTTTTGGACGTTATTTGTTATTGCTTTGTATTGTAATATTTAGTGTGTCATCATTGTTTTCTTATGCCTATTATGGCGGAAAATGTTTGTCGTTTTTAATTGGAGATAAACACAAACATTATTACAACTATTTTTATATACTAAGTATTATTTTAGGAGCAACAACGTCACTGGCTTTAATGATTAATTTAATTGATGGTGTTTTTGCTTTAATGGCAATACCAACTATGACAGCAACTTTAATATTGGCTCCTAAGGTTTTAAAAGAAGCAAAAGCATATTTTAAAAGGATGAAAGAAGTTTAAATTTTATTTACCGAAGCTTTAAACTGTTGAGGCGTCATTAGTTCCATTTTTTTAAACTGTCGGTTAAAATAACTGGTGTTATTAAATCCAGATTTAAATGCAATTTCGGACATTCTAAAATCTTTGGATTCTTTAATCAGTTTTTTAGAAAATTTAATTTTTTCAGAATTTATATAATCAATAGGAGAGATACCTAAAGTGTTTTTAAACTGTTTATGAAAGTGAGACGTACTCATGTAGGCTTTTTTAGCTAGTAGGTCTACACTAATATCTTTATTGGTTAAATTGTCTTTAATAAATTTAATAACCGTTCCAATTCTAGTATCGTTAAAAATCTGATTAGGATCGTTTATAATTAAGGACTTTGCTTTAGTTTGAAGCAGTCTAACAATCAATTCTTGTATCATTAAATCTAGTAATACATCTTTAGATTTATTGTTGTTAGTAAACGTGTAGGTTAGTCTTTCAATTAAATGATTAACATCTGTATTGTTTATTAAATGAGAAGTAGTTTCATTTAAATCCCAACTGTTATTTTCATTTTCAATAGCCACTTGTTGATTAAATTTTTCTACAACCTCATTAATTTTAAAAGCATCAATACCTAAGGCTAAACATTGTGTTGGTTGTTCTTTTGTGGCAATAGGAAAATCAATTACCATTTCTTTATTGGTTGGCATCACTACAGATTCACCTGGAAAAAAATTAAAAGGGTCAAAACCATCTAAATGCATAATTTTCTGTCCAGTTAGCATACTTGCAATAATCGGAAAGTTAAACGTCAACGAGACTTTTTCCGCGAAAGCGTGAGTTTCAAAAATATTAAGCTCGGCATAATCTGCATTATACGTTGTTCTGTTTTCCACTAATGTGGTCAGTTTTCTGTTGCTTTTATGATTGTTTAATAAGGACTGCATAATCAATACTACAATAAAATTTGAACATAAATTTGTTAATAATAGATATGTTCAAGATTATGATAATTCTGTTCAATTAAATTAGAATATGATAAAATAACTTTATCAAAACTAAAGATAATCTATTTTTTAAACTAATAAATTATCTAATTACTAATTTAACATGAAATTATATGAGTTATTCTAAACCTGAATTTAAAGAAAAATATGGCAATTTTATAAACGGAAAATTTGTAGAACCTTTAGGTGGACAATATTTTGAGAACACCTCTCCAATAGATAATAGTTTAATTGCTAAATATCCAAGATCTCAAAAGGAAGATGTCGAAATGGCTTTGGATGCAGCCAATGCAGCAAAGGAAGCTTGGGGAAATACCTCTGCAACGGAACGTTCTACTTTATTAAATAAGGTAGCAGATATTATAGAAGCCAATTTAGAAGAATTTGCTTTAGTTGAAACTTGTGATAATGGAAAACCAATAAGAGAAACGTTGAATGCAGATGTCCCTTTGGCAGCAGACCATTGGCGTTATTTTGCAGCTTGTATTAGATCGGAAGAAGGAAGCGCAACAGAGTTGGACCAACACACATTATCCATGAATATTAAGGAGCCACTTGGTGTTGTAGGTCAAATTATACCATGGAACTTCCCATTATTAATGTTGTCATGGAAGTTGCCTCCAGCTTTAGTAACTGGTAACTGTGTGGTTTTAAAACCAGCCGAACAAACACCTTCTTCGGCAACTTTATTAATGGAGAAAATTGCAGATGTATTTCCTCCAGGAGTTGTAAATATTGTACATGGTTTTGGACCAGAAGCTGGTAAACCTTTAGCATCAAGTCCTAAAGTAGATAAAGTTGCCTTTACAGGAGAAACTACAACAGGACAATTAATTATGCAATACGCATCCAAAAACTTAAATCCTGTAACAATGGAGTTAGGTGGTAAATCACCAAATGTATTTTTTAATTCTGTAATGGATGCAGACGATGCGTATTTAGACAAAGCTATTGAAGGAGCAGTTTTATTTGCGTTTAATCAAGGTGAAGTTTGTACGTGTCCTTCCAGAATTTTAGTTCAAGAAGATATTTATGATGCTTTTATGGAACGCGTGATAGAACGTACTAATGCAATTGTACAAGACAATCCTTACGATGTTAATACCATGGTTGGTGCACAAGCGTCTAACGATCAATACCAAAAAATACAATCTTATTTTAAAATTGGTAAAGACGAAGGTGCTAAAGTACTAGCAGGAGGAGATGCTAAAAAACTAGAAGGAGATTTAGCAAATGGATTTTACATTCAGCCAACTATTTTAGAAGGACATAATAAAATGAGAGTTTTTCAAGAAGAAATTTTTGGTCCTGTAGCTTGCGTCACAAAATTTAAAGATGAAGCAGAAGCAATAGAAATTGCTAACGATACACTTTACGGACTTGGAGCAGGAGTGTGGACTAGAGATGCACACCAATTATATCAAATACCAAGAGCCATTAAAGCTGGTCGTGTTTGGGTAAATTGTTACCATGCTTATCCAGCACATGCGCCATTTGGTGGTTATAAAAAATCTGGATTTGGTAGAGAAAACCATGTCATGATGCTTAATTATTATCGTCAAACTAAAAATATGTTAATTTCTTACGATAAAAACAAATTAGGTTTCTTTTAGTAGAAACAGATTAATAGTATAAAAGGCTGACTTAAATTATAATTCAGCCTTTTTTAATAACTTTAAATTATGGAAAGAGTAGCAATCACAGAAGAGGCAGTAAAAGTATTAGAACAATTGAAAACAAAACATGGTGATTTAATTTTTCATCAAAGTGGAGGCTGTTGTGATGGTTCTGCTCCTATGTTATTCGAAAAAGGCGATTTGTATTTAGACGAAAGTGATATCCTTTTAGGAACTTTAAATGGTGTTAATTTTTATATGAATCAAGACCAATTTGAATATTGGAAACACACACATTTAACGGTAGACATTACAGAAGGTCGTGGTGCAAGCTTCTCTTTGGAGATTCCGTTAGGTTTACGATTTTTAATTCATTCAAGATTATTAACTAAAACTGAAGACGCATTTTTTAATAAGTGATACTGTAAATTAGTTTTATTGTCATTTTAATATTTTAAGCTTTAAAAATTAGTGTTATTCGCTATTTTAAAGCTTTTTTTATGGGTAATATTTAAATAATTAACGAATGCATGTATGTTATATTGCTAAATTGATATATTTATGCTAAATTAATATATATGACAGTAGATTTGTGCCCAAATTGTGGATCAGACCATTACATTAAAAGCGGAATTGTTAACGATAGACAACGTTATAAGTGTAAAAAATGCAACTATTTCTTCTCTGTTAATAAAATAGGTAAGAAGATAGACGACTACTACGTTAATAAATCACTTCAATTATACTTAGAAGGCTTAACCTATCGGGAAATTGAACGCATTTTAGGAATTTCTCATGTAAGTATCATGAATTGGGTAAAAAAGTACAACATAAAACGTCCTTATAATTCAAATTACCATCCTACTTACAAGATTTTAAATGCTTCAGAATTAGCAATTTATTTTAGTAATTCAAAAAATATAAAAGGCGCAGGTGTTGTAGTTACAGAATTAGGAGATAAATTTATGTTGATTAAATGGGAGCGTTTTAAGGATTAGTATAATAAATTAACAAAAAAATATATTAATTTTTTGTTAACACATTGTTTTTAAGAGCTTAGTAGTGCACACAAAACCAATTAACTACTAATTAATCCTTTAAACAATGAAAAAAACAACCGTATTATTGGTAGGACTCTTTTTAATGTCCTTTCAATTAATGACAGCTCAAGGCTCTCCCGATTACGATGGAGGTCTTAAGTTTAAGTTTAACGAAGATGGTTCTAAATATCTTCGGCTTATTTCTTGGGCGCAAGTCCAAGCTAATTATAACACAGACGATACTTTTGATGCAAACGGAAATGAGAATAGTAAATTAAATTTTAATTTGCGTCGTGCTAGAATTTTGATGTTTGCACAAATTAATAAAGACTTTTTAATCGTAACACACTTCGGATTAAACAGTTTAACAAGTTCTACATTAAGTCCAACGGGAAAAGGAGATGGTTCTCAACTCTTTTTTCATGATGTTTGGGCACAATACAATTTAGGCAAAGACCACACAGTTGGTGGAGGTTTGCACTATTTTAATGGGATTTCTAGATTAAATAATCAAAGCACGCTTAATATGATGACGTTGGATAATAACCGACAATCATGGGCAACTATTGGGTTGTCGGATCAATTTGCGCGTCATTTAGGTGTATTTGCAAAAGGTAAATTTGATAAACTTCAATATCGCGTAGCTATTAATGATGCTTCTGTATCATCGTTAGATGCGCGTACTGCTGTTGCAGGTGGCGAAGCAGTTTATAATGGTCGTGCAACTTTAGGATCTAAAGATGCAGGTAAAACTTATGCAGGTTATTTCGATTATAATTTCTTAGATCAAGAATCTAACTTTTTACCTTATAAAGTAGGTAGTTATTTAGGTGGTAAAAAAATATTTAATGTTGGAGCAGGATTCTTCTTGCATCCAAAAGGATCAGTAATAGACACAGGTACAGAATTAACACCAAACTTAGAAGGTGAGGATGTTTCAATCTTTGCAGTAGATGCTTTTTATGATGCGCCTCTAGGTGATAATGGAAGCGCAATTACTGCTTATGTGGTCTATCAAAATAGCGATTACGGTAAAGATTATTTATATAGCGCTTATGGTACAGGAAGCATGATTTACGGTCATGTTGGTTATGTTATTAAAGGTGACAAAGCTAAAACACGTTATCAACCTTACGTAAGTTACGGCACGCATAGTTATGATGCTGTAAGTGATGATAGATCTACTTTAGGCATTGGAGTAAATGCGTATATGAGTGGACATAATTCAAAATTAACTTTAGAATATACAAATCAAGAATTTGGAGCATTGGATGCAAATACTATTTCGCTTCAAGCAATGATTTATCTATAAAAACTAACAACTATGAGTGATAAACAAAAACACGCAACAGCGTACTGGAAAGAAAATATTAAATACTTAGCAATATTACTTGTAATATGGTTTGTAGTGTCCTTTGGATGTGGCATTTTATTTAGAGAAGAATTAGATCAATTTAGGCTAGGAGGCTTTAAACTAGGCTTTTGGTTTGCCCAACAAGGATCCATTTATGTATTCGTAATTTTAATTTTCGTGTATGTAAGATTAATGAATAAACTAGATAAAAAATACGGTTTTGACGAGTAGTCTAAACTAATAACTTAAAAACTATAATATTATGAGTGTACAATTTTGGACATGGTTATTAGTAGGACTTACTTTTGCCTTATATTTTGGAATCGCAATTTGGGCAAGAGCAGGCTCAACAAAAGAATTTTATGTTGCTGGAGGAGGTGTTTCACCTTTAGCAAATGGTATGGCTACTGCAGCCGATTGGATGAGTGCAGCCTCCTTTATTAGTATGGCTGGTATTATTTCCTTTTCAGGTTATGATGGATCGGTTTATTTAATGGGTTGGACTGGTGGATATGTGCTTTTAGCTTTATTATTAGCACCATATTTGCGTAAGTTTGGAAAGTTTACAGTGCCAGATTTTATTGGTGATAGATATTACTCCAATACCGCAAGAACAGTAGCTGTAATTTGTGCATTAATTGTATCATTTACATATGTTGCAGGTCAAATGCGAGGTGTTGGTATTGTATTTTCTCAATTTTTACAAGTGGATATTAATATTGGAGTTGCTATTGGTATGGCAGTGGTTTTAACCTTTGCTTTATTAGGAGGAATGAAAGGTATTACCTATACACAAGTCGCACAATATTGTGTGTTAATATTTGCATTTATGGTGCCTGCATTTTTTATATCAATGCAAATGACCGGAAATATTATTCCGCAAATAGGTATGGGAAGTAAGGTAGAAGGTGGTGCATTTTTGCTAGATAAATTAGACACTTTACACACACAACTAGGTTTTAATGAGTATACCAGCGGAACAAAATCTACTTGGGATGTGTTTGCAATTACATTGGCTTTAATGACAGGTACAGCAGGATTACCACACGTAATTGTGCGTTTTTTCACAGTACCAAAAGTAAAAGATGCTCGTAAATCTGCTGGTTATGCGTTATTTTTAATCGCTATTTTATATACTACAGCACCTGCAATTGCAGTGTTTTCAAGAACTAATTTAATAGAAACGGTTAGTAATAAAGAATATAAAGAAATCCCAGAATGGTTTAAAAATTGGGAGAATACAGGATTGATAGCATGGTCTGATAAAAATGGAGATGGAAAAATTCAATATGTTGCTGGAGATGCTTTATCAGGTAAAAAACCAGAATATACAGATGCACGAGGCGCAAGTGGAGAGCGTATAGTAGCTAATGTAAGTGATGCTTCAAACGAGCTATATGTAGATAGAGATATTATGGTATTGGCAAACCCAGAGATTGCAAATCTGCCTAATTGGGTTATTGGTTTAGTGGCAGCAGGAGGTTTGGCAGCAGCATTATCTACAGCAGCAGGATTATTACTGGTAATTTCTACATCTGTGTCTCATGATTTAGTTAAAAAGCAATTAAAACCAGATATTTCTGACAAAGACGAATTAAAAGTAGCTAGAATAGCCATATTTGTAGCTATATTAATTGCAGGTTATTTTGGTATTAATCCACCCGGATTTGTGGCAGCAGTCGTCGCGCTAGCATTTGGTTTGGCAGCAGCCTCCTTTTTTCCTGCTATTATTTTAGGAATATTTGATAAACGTATGAATAGTCAAGGTGCCATTTCCGGTATGGTTGTCGGTATTGTTTTAATGCTGTTCTACATGATGAAATTTAAACTAAACATGTTTGGTGGTGGTACAAGTGCAGATTGGTGGTTTGGTACATCTCCAGAAGGATTTGGTACCATTGCAATGTGTGTAAATGTAGTAATATCATTAGTGGTGTCTAGATTAACACCTGCACCACCTCAAGATGTACAAGATATGGTTGAAAGTATAAGAATCCCTTCAGGAGCTGGAGAAGCTCAGGACCATTAAAATATTGAGTTCGGTCTGAGTATTTTTCCGCGAAAGCGAAAATATATTGAGCATAAATTTAATTTAGTTAGTTAGAAAGTCAGCATTACAAATTGTAGTGCTGATTTTCTTATATTAGTAACATCATAAATTTTTCGCTTTCGCGGAAAGCAAAACCAATTAACCTAATGAAAAAAAGACACGAACAAAAGCTAGTGGTATTATCAATAGCATTGTGTTTAATTTTTAATATTCCGTTTATTTTAGTTTTCAATTTTGAAGGTGCCATTTTTGGAATCCCAACCTTATATTTTTCAATATTTTCAATTTGGTTGTTATCCATAGTTATTTCATATATCGTATTAAAACGCCACTATGAATAATTACGCATTAATAGCCATAATTGTCATCTATTTAGCAGTGTTATTTTACATTGCTTTTCTTGCTGAAAAAAAACGACAAAGCAAATGGGTTAATAATCCCTATGTATATACGTTGTCATTAGCAGTCTATTGTTCGGCATGGACGTATTACGGAAGTGTTGGAATTGCAGCAAATTCAGGAATCAATTTTTTACCAATTTATTTAGGACCAGTTATAGCTGCGCCTTTATGGATTGTAGTGCTTAGAAAGATTATTAGGATTTCTAAACAACATAAAATTTCATCTATTGCAGATTTTATATCCTTACGTTATGGAAATAGTCGATTTCTGGGAGCCTTAGTAACTATTATTTGCTTATTCGGAACCTTGCCATACATTTCATTGCAATTAAAAGCAGTTTCAGAAACGTTTGAAATCATGTCTGACGATACTAGTTACGTATCAACCGCAGTAATTGACGATTCTACTTTTTACGTCGCTTTATTACTAGCAATATTCGCTACTTTTTTCGGGACTCAAAATGCGGATGCTTCCGAAAAACATAAAGGTATTATTGCTACAGTAGCTTTTGAGTCGGTTTTAAAACTAGTCTTCTTTTTAGCAATCGGTGTTTATGTCACGTTTTATCTATTTGATGGAACAACAGATATTTACGAGAAAATTTCAGTTACCGAAAACTTTAAACAGCTCACCACACTTAGTGGAATAGAAGATGGTTTTAACTGGTTTTTCTTGATAGGCTTGTCCTTTATGGCTATATTTTTATTACCAAGACAATTTCAGGTTTCGGTTTTAGAAAACAATAGAGAAAAACATCTTAAAAAAGCAATTTGGCTGTTTCCATTGTATTTATTGTTATTTAATCTGTTTGTTATTTTTATTGCTTGGGCAGGAAAATTAACTTTTGGAGATACTCAAAATGCAGAGTATTACTCACTATTAATACCATTAGAAAACGGAAATTCTTTTCTAGCAACACTAGTTTTTTTAGGAGGTTTCTCTGCTGTAATATCCATGGTAATTGTATCTACTTTGGCGTTGTCTACAATGGTGAGTAACAACTTGATTATTCCTTATGGTTTTTTAGATAAGTTTATTAAAAACCAACCAGAACGAAATTCAAAATACATTAAGAACATTCGTCGTATTTCTATTTTCACTATTATAATTTCGGCTTATTTCTTTTATGTTTCTTTTTCAAAAGAATTATCGTTGTACTCCATAGGGTTAATTTCATTTGTCATAATATCACAGTTAGCACCTTCATTTTTTATAGGATTATATTGGAATAGAGGTGCTTCTAAAGCAGCAATTACAGGTATAATTATAGGTTTTTTTATAGCAATTTATACTTTGGTGTTACCCTTTACATTACAGGCTTATACAGGTAAGGATGATTTTACTCAGTTAGGGTTATTCGGTATTTCAGCTTTAAAACCTTATGCTTTATTTGGTATCGATTTTTTAAGTCCACCTGCGCATGCGTTTTTCTGGAGTATGACATTTAATATTATGAGTTATTTAGTGTTTTCATTAACCTCAAAAGGTAATTACCGAGAGCGTAATTATGCAGAGATGTTTGTGGATAGTAATAATTTTACAACGCTTCAGGACAGTGCATTGGTCTGGAAAGGTGAAGCACATGTTGCAGATATTAAAAATGTATTAATTCGTTTTTTAGGTGAAAAAAGAGCCACTCGAGCATTAAATATATTCTTCACAAAATATAAGTTGCCTCAAGACACCCAATTGGCAGATGCAAGATTAATTAATTTTTCAGAAAAACTGTTAACAGGAAGTATTGGTTCGGCTTCAGCTAAAATATTAATTGCAAGTGTGGTAAAAGAAGAACAGATTAGCTTAGTAGAAGTGTTAAAGATTTTGGAAGAGTCTAAAGAAAACATTGTTAGCAACAAGGTACTTCTAGAAAAATCTAACGAATTGTCTCAACTGTCTTCAAAATTAAAAGATGCAAATGAAGAATTAATTAGTAAAGACAAACAAAAAGACGAGTTTTTAGATACAGTTGCACATGAGCTTAAAACACCAATTACAGGTATTAGAGCTGCAACCGAACTATTAATGGATGATGACGATGATATGCCAAAAGACATTAAAGCTCAGTTTTTAAAAAACATCTTGCAAGATACTGATCGTTTAGGACGGTTAATACATAATATATTAGATTTTGAAAAGCTTGAAACTGGTCGTTTACATTTAGACTTACAATATCACGATATTCAAAAAACAATCCACCAAGCTATTAGCAGTATCTCTCAGATTGCAGCCAAAAAAGAGGTTAAAATAATTAATAATAATCCACATACATTTAGTACTAAATATGATGAGGATCGCATCCTTCAGGTTTTAATTAATTTATTATCCAATGCAATTAAATTTTGTAATCCAAAAACAGGAGTTATTGAAATAGACTATAAGTTAGGAAATCAAACTGTAGAAATCTCGGTAACTGATAATGGTAAAGGGATTCCAGAAGAAGACCATAAGTTTATTTTTGATAAATTTTACCAGTCAAAACACCAAAATACTATTAAACCACAGGGTAGCGGATTAGGTTTAGCAATCACAAAACAAATCGTAGAAAAGCATAACGGAAAAATTTGGGCAAAAAAAGACGTTAAAAATGGCGCAACGCTTGTTTTTACCATACCTTTTAAGTAAATTGTTGTCGTAAAGTATGAAGAAGAAAATTTTAATTGTAGACGACGAACCTAATATTGTCATGTCGTTAGAATATACCTTCAAAAAACAAGATTTTGAAGTGTTTATTGCAAGAGATGGAAGTGAGGCTTTAGAGATATTAAAACATCATATTCCTAATGTAGTTTTGTTAGATATTATGATGCCAAATGTAGACGGTTATCAAACATTAACACATATTAAAAATACAGACAGTTTAAAGAATACTAAAGTGGTATTTTTAACTGCTAAAAATAAGGCTTCAGATATTGAAAAAGGTTTAAAACTTGGAGCAGATAAGTATTTAACAAAACCTTTTTCAGTAAAAAAAATAGTTTCAGAAATTATGGAGCTAGTTACTTAAAACAGTTTTTTAAGTTTATTTAAAATTGGTTTTGTGTGCAAACAAACTAAGTTTAATTAAAGTTTAAAGACATGAAATTTCACATCAATCCATTAGCGTCAGATATTATAATTAGTATTTATGTTATCGCTACGCTTTATCTTAGGTTTAAATTTGAAAGTCAAACCTATACAAGTCCAATGCTGTCTATAGTTTTAGGGCTTTGTTTTGTGCTTATAATCTATGCACTTGTCAAGTTAAAAGTACTTAATCCTAATTGGTTTGGCTTATTTAATTCTAAAAAAGCCTAGCTATGTATTATCAAGAATTTTATAAAAAAAGTATAGAGCAACCAAAGCAATTTTGGCAAGAACAAGCCTCACAATTGGATTGGTTTAAAGCACCAAAAAACATATTGTCTAAAGATAAATATGACTATGATCAATGGTTTCAGGATGGAGAACTTAACCTAAGTTATTTGTGTATTGACAAACATATCAAAGAAGGATTTGGAGATCAAAATGCAATTATTTACGATTCGCCAGTTACAAATGCAAAACAGCATATTACCTTTAATCAATTACACCACGAAGTATCAAAACTTGCAGGTGGATTACAAGGTTTAGGATTGCAAAAAGGCGATACGTGTATTATTTACATGCCTATGATTCCGCAAGCGTTATATGCTATGTTGGCATGTGTTAGGATTGGTGTAATACACTCGGTTGTGTTTGGTGGTTTTGCACCACACGAATTAGCAATTAGAATTAATGACTGTAAGCCAAAAGCAATTATTACTGCATCAAACGGAGTCGAAATCCAGAAAATTATTCCTTATAAACCTTTTGTAGATCAAGCAATCGCTAAAGCGGAAGTAAAGCCAGAACATGTTATAGTTTTTGATAGACAATTAGGTGTTGAGATTCCGAAGAAAAACTACGATGTAGATTATCAAACTTTAGTCGAAACATCTCCATCAATCGAAGCGATTTCGGTAAATTCCACACATCCTTCTTATGTATTATATACCTCAGGAACCACAGGAACACCTAAAGGAATTATTAGAGATACAGGTGGTTATGCAACTGCTTTAAAATTCTCTATGAAATATATTTATGGAGTAGATGAAGGTGAAACCTTTTGGGCTGCTAGTGATGTTGGTTGGGTTGTAGGACACAGTTTTATAGCTTACGGACCATTATTAAACAGAAATACAACTATAGTTTTTGAAGGAAAACCTATTAAAACACCAGATGCGTCTACGTTTTGGCGTATTATTAACGAGCATAATGTAAAAGCAATGTTTACTGCTCCAACAGCAATTAGAGCTATTAGAAAAGAAGACCCTAATGGTCAGATGTTAAAACGTTTTGATCTGTCAAGTTTAAAATATTTGTTTTTAGCAGGAGAGCGTTGTGATGTGGCAACCTTAAGTTGGACTGAAGAAAAACTTCAAATTCCTGTAATTGACCACTGGTGGCAAACCGAAAGCGGATGGCCAATGATTGCAAATATGGTTGGTGTTGCTTTACAAGACATAAAACCAGGTTCGGCTGGATTACCTGTATCAGGTTATGATATTAGCATATTAAATGAAGAAGGAGAGGAAGTAGAATCTAGTGTAGAAGGCTACGTTGCTATAAAATTACCATTACCACCAGGAACATTAAGTAACCTTTGGGGAAACCCAGAACGTTTTAAATCGGGCTATTTGGACCGTTTTCCTGGTTATTATTTTTCTGGAGATGGTGGTTACAAAGACGAAGATGGTTATGTGTTTATCACTGGTCGCGTAGACGATATTATAAACGTTGCTGGACATCGATTATCTACTGCCGAAATGGAAGAAATTGTATCCTCACATAAATCTGTAGCAGAATGTGCTGTATTTGGCGTGCATTGCCAACTTAAAGGACAAAAGCCATTAGGCTTAGTGGTTTTAAAAACAGAAACAACTTTAAATAACGATGCTATTCAAAATGAAATTATACAAGATGTGCGTCGTGAAATAGGAGCAGTAGCCTCCTTTAGAGAGGTATTAGTAGTAAACCGATTACCAAAGACTAGAAGTGGAAAAATTCTTCGTAAATTGTTACGTAATATCGCTGATGAGCAACAGTATAATATACCGTCAACCATTGATGATGTTACAATTATAGACGAAATAAAATTAGTATATAAAACCCATAGTATTGGGATTCATAAATAAGTTAATGGTGTAATAATTTTAAAAATATATCATTTAAACTAACGATATCAAAAGAGAACGTCACATCGAGTGATTTTTGAGGTACGATAAAATTGTATCGAGATGTAAAAAGATAAATAGCTATTTGTCACACTGAGCGCAGTCGAAGTGTCTAGAAAATAAAAACTAAATTAATAATATAAATATCCCAATAAACACAAGTAAAGTGTTTAATAAATTAAACTAATTATGAGTAATTATCACATAAAACATTTAGAAGAGTACTACCAAGTTTACCGTAAATCCGTCAGAAACCCAGAGAGTTTTTGGGAAGAAATAGCCGAAGAGCATTTTATGTGGCGTAAAAAATGGGACAACGTTTTAAGCTGGGATTTTGATAAACCTGAAGTCAAATGGTTTGAAGGTGCAAAATTAAATATAACCGAAAACTGTATAGACAGACATTTATATACAAGAGGTGATAAAACAGCTATTATTTTTGAACCTAACAGTCCAGACGAAGAAGCGCTTCATATTACCTACAGAGAATTGCACGATCGCGTTTGTAGATTTGCAAACGTATTAAAAGAAAACGGAGTTGCTAAAGGAGACAGAGTCTGTATTTACTTACCAATGATTCCAGAATTGGCAGTTTCTGTATTAGCATGTGCACGTATAGGCGCAATTCATTCTGTTGTATTTGCAGGATTTTCGGCAACAGCCTTAGCAACTAGAATAAATGATAGTGATTGTAAAATGGTAATTACAAGTGATGGATCTTATCGTGGTGCAAAAACAATAGATTTAAAAGGTATTGTGGACGAAGCACTTCAGGATTGTCCTGGTGTAAATACTGTTTTAGTTGCAAAACGTATTAACTCAGACATTAATATGCAACAAGGTCGTGACCAATGGTTACAACCACTTTTGGACGAAGCCTATCATGACTGCGTACCAGAAATAATGGATGCAGAAGATCCATTATTTATTTTATATACATCAGGATCCACAGGGACACCAAAAGGTATGGTGCACACCACAGGAGGTTATATGGTATATTCGGCATATACGTTTAAAAATGTATTTCAATATAGAGAGCAAGACGTGTATTGGTGTACAGCAGATATTGGTTGGATTACTGGACACAGTTACATTGTTTACGGACCATTATGTAATGGAGCAACAACCGTAATGTTTGAAGGTGTACCAAGCTATCCGGATTTTGGACGCTTTTGGGAAATTGTCGAAAAACATAAAGTCAATCAGTTTTACACAGCACCAACAGCAATACGTGCCTTAGCAAAAGAAGGTGTAGAGCATTTAGAAAAACACGATTTATCGTCACTAAAAGTGTTGGGTACAGTTGGAGAGCCAATTAACGAAGAAGCTTGGCATTGGTACGATGATAACGTTGGTAAACGTAAAGCTCCAATTGTAGATACCTGGTGGCAAACCGAAACTGGAGGGATAATGATTACCCCAATCGCATTTGCAACACCAACAAAACCAACCTATGCTACCTTACCATTTATCGGTATTCAGCCAGCATTAATGGACGAGCATGGAAAAGAAATTAAAGGCAATCAAGTCGATGGTCGTTTGTGTATAAAATTCCCTTGGCCAAGTATGGCAAGAACCATTTGGGGAAACCACCAACGTTATAAAGACACTTATTTCTCTGCCTACGACGGTAAATATTTTACAGGAGATGGCGCATTACGTGATGAGGTTGGGTATTACCGTATCACAGGACGTGTGGATGATGTCATTATCGTATCTGGTCACAACTTAGGTACAGCACCAATAGAAGATGCTATTAACGAGCATCCAGCTGTATCAGAAAGTGCAATTGTTGGCTTTCCACACGATATTAAAGGAAACGCTTTATACGGTTACGTAACCCTTAAAGAAACAGGAGAAAGTAGAGATCAAGACAATTTACGTAAAGAGATTAATCAGTTAATTACTGAGCAAATAGGACCAATCGCTAAGTTAGATAAAATACAGTTTACCAATGGATTACCTAAAACACGAAGTGGTAAAATTATGCGTCGTATTTTACGTAAAATAGCAAGTAATGAGACAGAAAATTTAGGAGATACAAGTACATTATTAAACCCAGAATGTGTGCAAGAAATCATGGATAATGTACTGTAGTATCATTGTAAAAAAGCATGACAAAGCAAACTTAAATAGTAATATATAATTATTTATTTGGGCATTACACTTTTCCGCTTAGGCTACAAAGTGTCGGGCTTTCCGTTATATCTTTTGCAAAAAAAACAAAAGGATGCCACTACAATCCCTAATGCAAAAAACGCAACCTTTTTAGGTTGCGTTTTTTATTAAAAAAGCAATAATTTAGTTTGCATAATTTATTAAAAAGCACTTTTTTGTAACAAAAACAGATTAAAAACGTCTTATTTTTAGGATAAATTAACCGTTAGCCTATATTCAAGTTAATTATTAGCATAAATCAAAACCATTACCAAAATGAAAAAACTAATAGTAATTCTTATCGTATTTATCATCAGCTTTCAAGCTAAATCACAAGACGTTCAAATTCCAGATGAAGTTAAAACATACATTCAATCAAGAGTTAATAATCAAGTTAATGTTGGTATCGTAGTTGGATATATTAATGGTCAAAATATAGACTATTATAGCTTTGGTAATACTGCAATTAAGGATGGAACACCTGTAAATAAAAATTCAGTGTTTGAGATTGGATCTATTTCAAAAACATTTACGACCACCATTTTAGCATTAAAGGTTAATAATGGCGAAATGAGTTTAAACGACCCAATTTCAAAATACTTACCAGAAACAGTCACAGTGCCAACAAAAAATGGCAAAGAGATTACATTACAACATTTAGCAACACATACGTCTGCTTTACCACGTATGCCAGATAATATGGCTCCAAAAGACGTAAACAATCCGTTTGCAGATTATACCTATAAACAATTATATAGTTTTATTTCTAATTACGAGCTAACTAGAGATATTGGTGCTATTAGTGAGTATTCAAATTTAGGAATGGGATTATTAGGTCACATTTTAGAGCTTCAAAGTGGTCAAACTTTTGAAGAGTTAGTAATACAACATATTGCTAATCCCTTACAAATGGATGATACCAGAATAGTATTAACTCAGCAAATGAAAAACCGCTTAGCAAAAGGACATGCAGGATTATCAGAAACTAATAATTGGGATATTATCACCTTAGCTGGAGCAGGAGGAATAAGGTCAACTACTAGTGATATGGTAAAATATATCCAAGCAAATTTAAACTGTGCTTCTGGAAACACACCATTAGATAAAGCGATGCAATTAGCACATCAGTCTACTTTTAAAAGTGAAGAACAGCGTATAGAAATGGCATTAGCTTGGCATATTGAAAACGGTAAATTTTTAATGCATAATGGTGCAACAGGTGGTTATTGTGCAATGTCTGCTATTGATAAAGCGGATAAAAAAGGCGTAATAGTTTTGACAAATAGTAATGAAAACGTGGATGCTATTGCTATTAAATTAATGGTACCAACATATCCATTACAACCTGTCAAACCATCAATAGCAAAGGTAATGGCTAAAAAAATTAAAGAGAGTAGTATAGCTGAGGCTGTCATGTTTTATAAAGATGCTAAGGTAAGTCAAGCCGATACTTTTAATTTTGATATAGACCAGCTTAACACTTTAGGTTATCAGTTTTTAGAAGAAGACCAAAATGAAATTGCTTTAGCATTATTTAAATTAAATGTAGCACAATTTCCGGAGGCTTCCAACCCATACGACTCATTAGGTGAAGCATATTTAAAATCAGGAGAACAAACATTAGCTATCACTAACTACAAAAAGTCTTTAGCATTAAATCCAGCAAACGACAATGCAAGAGACGTTTTAAAATCATTAGATGTGGTATTGGAAGAGGTTGTTATATCTCCAGAAATACTAAAAACGTATGTTGGTAAATATCAATTAGCACCAGATTTTTTTATTGCTATTTCAACAAACGATGGACGTTTATTTTTACAAGCAACTAACCAATCACAATTCGAAATTTATCCTTCAGAAGTAAATCAGTTTTATTTAAAAGTTGTGGAGGCTAAAGTGGAGTTTAAAGCAAATAAAGACGGTCAAATAGATGGTATGATTTTATTTCAAAATGGTCAAGTATTACCAGGTCAGCGCGTAGAATAATAAAATTAATTCGCGATATTTGCAGTGTACATGCAAATATGATTAATATTAGAGAATATATAGAAAAAACAGTGGTTATATCTGATCAAGATTGGCAATTGTTTTCATCTAAATTAGAGAATAGAACTTTTAAAAAGAAAAGCACAATACTAGACGTTGGCGATACAGAAAACTATATTTCGTTTATAGAAAAAGGTATCGCTCGTTTTTTAATTCCGAAGGAAGAAAAAGAAATAGATTTGACCTTTGGATTTTGTTTTAAAAATGAGTTTGTAAGTGCTTACGATTCTTTTTTGACCAGAAAACCTTCATTATATAAGTTACAAGCGTTAACGGATATTACCATGTGGAGCATATCTTATGACGATCTACAGGAAGTGTACGAAAAAAGTTTTGCAGGTAATGTAATTGGTCGTTTATCCTCAGAACGTTTGTTTTTAATTAAATCAAAACGTGAGCAATCGCTTTTAAATGAAACTGCTGAAGAGCGTTATTTAAATTTGTTTACAGAGCGACCAAACTTAATAAAGGAGATTCCGTTAAAATATATAGCATCTTACATTGGTGTTACTCCTCAGGCTTTAAGTAGGATTAGAAAGCGAATTTCTTAACTTAGGTTCATTGTATGAGCATAATAGTATGTAGACCTTTGTAAATAAAGTAAAGTCTATGGCTATTTTAATATTTATCATAATTTTATGGTATACAGGTTTGTTCTTTCAGACCTTCTTTTTACATCGTTACGCAGCACATCAAACCTTTACAATGTCCAAAGTGACAGAGCGTATTTGCTTTGTATTAACATGGGTTTTTCAAGGATCAAATTATTTAAGTGCCTATGGTTACGGAGTAATGCATAGGATGCATCATGCTTATGCAGATACTGAAAAAGATCCGCACTCACCTAAATACGATAGTAATTTATTTACTATGATGTGGCGCACAAAAAATATTTATCAGGATATTAATAAAAAACGTATTGCAGTAGCAGATAAGTTTACTAAAAATGTACCACAATGGAAGGCATTTGATAAGATAGCAAGTTCTAGAATTTCAAGATTATCATGGGCTGCAGCCTATATTGTGTTTTTTAGTGTCTTTGCAACTGCTTGGTGGCAATGGTTATTACTACCTATCGCATTTTTTATGGCACCAATCCACGGAGTTATTATAAACTGGTTTGCGCATATTTATGGTTATCGTAACTTTAAAGTTAGTGACACGTCTAAAAATTTACTGCCTGTAGATATTTTGATGATGGGAGAAGGATACCATAATAACCACCACTCGCATAGTGGACGTGCTAATTTTGGTGTACGTTGGTTTGAAATTGATTTTACATACTGCATAATGTATGTTTTAGATAAACTACATATTATAAAAATTAAAAAAACTGCTAATTAATTAGCAGTTTTTTTTTGCATAAATATTTAATCCAAAATGATTAATTTTTATATAAAGCTGTTTTTTAATGTTTTACAAATGGCTTGGGTTTAGCTAAATAAAAAGTAAAATAGGCTATTTAACTTTAGTGACTAAAAAGTAAATTTAGTACTTAAATAACTAAATATAAGTTTCTATTTTAGAGGTATGAAAACCAACCTAAAATTATTTCTTCTTATATATATAAGCGTTACTTGTCTTTTTAGTAATAAGGCTTTTTCACAGCATCAAACAGATAGCTTATCATACTACACAAATGCTATAGAGAAAGTAACCTCTGAAGAAACGCTAGCTAAGGCGTATCAATATTTAATTGAGCATTTAGAAATTAAAAAGAAAAAAAACAGCAAATTAGGTATAGCTTATGATTTATATTTTTTAGCAAGAATAGACTACAAAGTAGGTTTTTATGATGATAGTGAAGTAAGTGCTGTTGAAGCTTTAAAGATATTAGATGGTCTAAAAGTTAATGATTATAATACTAAACTAACAACAGGAGTTTTAAACCTTTTGGGACAAGTCTATAATCAAAAAAACATGTTTGATAAAGCTAATGAGACGTATTTAAAAGCGTTATCTATTACTGCAACTTCAAGAGATAGTTTGGTATTGTATAACAACATTTCTAATATTTATAAAAATCAAAAATTATATAATAACGCTCAGAGCACATTAATAAAAGCAACTAATTTATTTAATAGGGTAGAAGACTCAATAGAAAAGGCTAGAGTTATTGATAATTTAGGGTTTATAAAATTTAAATTAAATAATCAAGGTGCATTTGACGATTTTAGGACAGCTTATACCATACGTCAAAATGTTGATAATTTAGCCGAGTTATATCCAAGTTATAAAAATTTATCCGAATATTACTTAAGTAAAAAGGATACAGCCCAAGCTTTATCCTTTGCAATAAAAGCCTATGACGTTGCTAATAAGGTAAACAGTTTGTCCTACAAATTAGATGCAGTTAAAACAAGGTATAACTTAGGAGATAATACGGTATTTAAGGAGTATTCATTTTTAAACGATAGCTTATTAAAAGCGACAAAACTGAGTCAAAATAAGTTTGCTTTACTAAAATATAACGTTAGTAAAAGTCAATTACAGTCTCAAATAGAGAAAGCTCAAAAACAAATCTACCAACTATTAGCAGTTGTAATATTGATTTTAGCTTTGGGTTTACTCTATTTTTTTAGAGCTAAACATAAAAAAGAAAAATTAAAAGAGGTTTATACAACAGAAACTAGAATATCTAAAAAAGTACATGATGAGGTAGCAAATGATGTCTATCAAATAATGACAAAATTACAGAGTAAAGCCACTATAAATGAAGACTTTTTAGACGATCTGGAAAAAATTTACATTAAAACTAGAGATATTTCTAAAGAAAATAGCACAATAAATGTTAATCAAGATTTTGAAATCCTACTTACAGATTTATTAGCTAATTATAGTAGTAATCAGGTTAATGTGATTACAAAGGACATTGCAAAGGTAGATTGGAAAAAGGTGTCAGATGTTAAAAAGACTGCACTTTACAGAGTGTTACAGGAGTTAATGACCAATATGAAAAAACATAGTCAAGCTAATATTGTAGTCGTAGTTTTTAGTCAAAACAATAAAAAAGTGACTATTAATTACAACGATAATGGTGTAGGAACACTATTAAAAAAGAATAATGGTTTGCAAAATGTGGAAAACCGTATTCAATCTGTTAATGGAACAATTACTTTTACATCCACAGTTAATAAAGGGTTTAAAGCAAACATTATATTATAAAGTATGTTTAGTAAAGTAATTATATCAGATGATTTAGGTAGTATTAGTCAAGGCGTTTTATCTGTTTTGAGTAATTTATCCATAACTAATGTCACACAAGTACAATATTGTGATGATGCTTATCTTAAAATATCTAAAGCAATTCTAGACCAACAACCATTTGAGTTGTTAATTACAGATTTATCGTTTATTGCAGATCATAGAGACCAGAAATATAAATCAGGAGAAGAGCTTGTTGCTGCTTTAAAGCAACAGAATCCTGATTTAAAAATCATTGTTTATTCGGTAGAAGATAGATTACAAAAAGTAAGAATCTTGGTTAATAAACATAACATTGATGGTTATGTTTGTAAAGGTAGACGTGGTTTGATAGAACTTGATCAGGCTATTGTAACGACATATCAAAATGGTCAATATTTATCACCTCAAGTGCAACAGGCTTTAAGTCCAAAGTCTAATTTAGAGATTGATGATTATGACATTTTATTAATTAAACTACTATCTAATGGTTTGTCGCAAGAACAAATTAGAGAACAACTAAAAATAGATAATATTTCGCCTAATAGCTTGAGTACTATCGAAAAAAAGCTAAACAAACTACGTATACAATTTAAAGCTAACAATGCCATACATCTTGTCGCAATCGTAAAAGATTTAGGATTAATTTAAAAAAAAACAAGTCTTTACGGGAAACCGTAAAATACATAAGCTAACAAGTCTTAAAATTGTATGCTAATTAATTAATAATGTTTTTTCTAAGGGAAAAAACTTTAGGCAATCCTTAGTGATTGCCTTTTTTATGATTTGCTTTAACCAAGTAAATTGATTAGAGTTTACAGAAATAATTTTAGCTAATTGTCATGATGTATTCTCGATTAAAGCCTTGCAAATTTATTGTAGGGCTTTTTTATTTTGTATTAATCTTGTAATCAAAAATAAAATTCAATTAATTGTTTTAATTTTAATTTGTATGCTACTTTTCATTACATTTAATTAATATGTAATTCATTATTAAAAACAATAATTATGGCTAAATCACAAGACGCAAAAAAAAATGTAAAAAAGGAAGCGACCTTATCGCCTAAAGAAAAAAAGGCTGCTAAACTAGCTAAAAAAGCAACACGAAAATAATAGCTTATCTATAGACTGTTAAAACCACTCAAAAATGAGTGGTTTTTTAATTTAAAGCTATTACCTTTAGCTACGTTATAAATTTCAACTTAGCACTTATGGATATAAAATTAGCAGTACTTATTGATGGAGACAATATTCCCTCAGCATATGTAAAGGAGATGATGGAAGAAATTGCTAAATATGGTAATCCAACAATTAAACGTATTTATGGAGATTGGACCAAACCAAATCTTAATAAATGGAAAAGTTTACTATTAGAAAATGCAATAACTCCAATCCAACAATATGGCTATACTACTGGTAAAAATGCCACAGATTCTGCTATGATTATTGATGCAATGGATATTTTATATTCAGAGAAAGTAGATGGCTTTTGCTTAGTATCTAGTGATAGCGATTTTACACGTCTTGCAACGCGTTTACGTGAAGCTGGAATGAAAGTCTATGGTATTGGAGAAAAGAAAACGCCAAACCCTTTTATAGTCGCTTGTGATAAGTTTATTTACATAGAAATACTTAAAAACCTAACGGAAGACAGTACATTAGAACCCTCAACCAAATCTTCTAAGTCCAAAAATAATTACGACACCATCACACAAAAAGAAATTAAGCTTATTGCTACAACTATTGACGATGTTGCAGATGATGATGGTTGGGCATTTTTAGGTGATGTTGGAAGTTTATTACAAAAAAAGCAACCTAATTTTGATTCTAGAAATTATGGTTTTCAAAAACTAACACCTTTAATTAACAGTATTCCAGCGTTTGAAATAGATAGTCGTGAGGACACTAGAGGTCGCATGAAGCTAATTTATGTCAGAATTAAAGAGGTAAAACCTAAAGGCCGAAAGCGATAATTAATCACACAATTATTACTACTATAATTTAAGGTAATTGCGACACTTTATATCGTGCAGCTAATAAATCTTGTACTTCTTTAATAGGTTTAAAGCAACCTTTAAGTTTTAACTTGTTATTTTTACTAAGGTTTTTTACGTCAATAAACTGACCAGAATCATTATTTTTCAATCCTTGTTTTGTTCTAAAGCGTAGTAATACTCTAAATGCGTTTATGCACGAGTCAAACAAATCTTTGTGCTGAGGTTCGATTTCAACCAGTTTTTGGTAGCGTGCTATAGTATTGTTTACATCCTTAATATCATGCGACAAAATTAAAACACGTGCAGCATCAACAAGTGGCATAATAGCTCTGGATTTAATATCAAATTGATCTTTATGTTCTCCAGAATGCTCTACTAAAAAGCTTCTAAAAAAGCTTAAAGGTGCAGGTTTTTTTAAAGCATTTCTACCCATAAAAGTTAAGAAGATTTCATGACTATGTATGGCTCTAAAAATATTGTCAGACATACCACTAACTAGACTTTGGTTTCCATAAACAAAGTTATAATCAAAAAAAATGTTGCATAACATCATTTTATCTTCGTCAGAGTGGGTAATCCAATTGGTAAATTGAGATTTCCAATCAGAGACGGTTAAACACCATTTTGGGTTACTTGCCATCATGTTATCAGGACAAAACTTAAAGCCAACAATAGCTAGTTTTTTATTTACAGCAGTTGCTAATTTTAAAAAGTAAGCTTTTGTTTTATAGTCTTCTGTACTGTCTTCATACACTAAAGCATTGTCTTGATCTGTATATAATAGTTGCTCTTTCCTTCCTTGACTTCCAATAGCTAACCAAGCAAAAGATACAGGTGGTTCTTGGTTAAACTCTGCAATAGTTAACTCTAAAATACGCGATGTAATAGCATTATTTATTGCAGAAATTATTTTGGTTATAAAACTAATTGGGATACTTTGTTTAAGATACCCTTTTAATAAATCTTGCGCTTTTTCTCTAATATATTTTAACGACTCAGCAGAATTTGCTCGTTTTATTTCTTTAATTAAAACCGAAGGATTATTACCATAAATTACAATAATATCATGCTCTGATAGGATACCAATTAACTCAGAATATGGTGTCCCATCTTTGGTAATACATAGGTGTGAAATATCATTTTTAAGCATTGCAATTTGTGCTTCGGCAACAGATATACTGTCAGGAAACGTGATAACTGGAGAAGACATAATGGCTTCCACAGTGTCTGTTATGGTGTGTAATCCAGTAGCCACTTTATTACGCAAATCTTTGTCTGTAATAATACCAATTGGCTGTTTGTTATTAGTTATTACAATAGATCCCACTTTATTAGTGCTCATTATTTGCGAAGCTTCTTGTATGCTAATTAATGGATTGCATACCACAGGGTTTTTAGAAAACTTTGCCGATTGCATTTCGGTAAAACTAGAGGCTTCAGGTTTTAAAACACCAATGTTAGCAAATAATGTACCCTTGTCTTCATCACTATAAGGATTACGTGTATTAGTAGCAAAACTGGCAATTAAAAACTGATTGGCTTTTGGGTTATTTATTATAATATCTTCAATAACCTTAGCAGGAATACTATAAATAATACTTTGCTCAATAGCTCTTGCATCCAATAAATAATGATCTTTACGTATTAATGCTCGTAATCCAAAAATATCTCCAGCATCACATTTATCAACTAATTTATCATCTTTAAAAATACCAATTGCACCTGCCTTTACCACGTAAAATACTTCTTGTAAAGCTTCATTTTGTTTAAAAATAAAATTATCCTTTTCAATGTAAATTACCTCAATCTCAGACGCAATAGCTAACAATTGCTCATGACTTAAAGCATCAAAAGGAGGAAAGCCTTTTATGAAATCTAAAATACGTTCTGTAATGGCGTTTTTCATCTTACTAATTTATGCAAAATTAATAGGTTAAAATTGGACTATTACTATCATTTTGTTAAAATAATTAGCAAGATAAAAAGACATTTTATTTGATTAACTTAGTCTTCTAATTATCAAGTTTATGAAAACCAAACTATTTATTTTAAGTGTCTTGTCTTTATTATGTTTTAATTGTAAAAAGATAGAAGAAACAAAAAAGGTTGAGACTACTAATACTGCAGAAAATTATTTAAAACCCAATACTGAAGATCAATTTTTAGGAGGTATAAAAATGATACCAATTACAACACCTAAAGGCGAATTTAAGGTTTGGACTAAACGCGTTGGAAATAACCCAACAATGAAGGTGCTTTTATTACATGGTGGTCCAGGAATGACACATTAAATTTATGAATGTTTTGATGGTTACTTTCCGCAAGAAAATATAGAGTATTATTACTACGATCAATTAGGATCGTATTACAGCGATCAACCCAAAGATTTAAGTTTATGGGATTTAGATAGATTTGTAGAAGAGGTGGAACAGGTCAGAATTGCTTTAGGTTTAAATAAAGATAATTTTTACTTGTATGGTCAATCTTGGGGAGGAATTTTGGGTATGCAATATGCCTTAAAATATCAAGATAATTTAAAAGGATTAATTATATCTAACATGGTAGCTTCAATACCTGACTATCAAAAATATTCGGACCAGGTGTTAGCACCAAAATTAGATCCTGAAGTTTTAAAAGAAATTATGAGCTATGAGGATAAAGAAGATTATACAAACCAAAGATATTTAGATTTAATTGTCGAAAATTATTACACCAAGCATGTTATTAGAATGCCAGTCAAAGATTGGCCAGAACCAATTAACAGAGGCTTTAAGCATTTAAATCCTGATGTGTATGTAACAATGCAAGGACCAAGTGAGTTTGGTATTAAAGGTAATGCTACGCTTAAAAATTGGGATGTAAAAGACCGTTTAAAAGAAATAAAAACACCAACCCTTACCATTGGAGCAACGCATGATACTATGGATCCAGAACACATGAAATGGATTAGTACCGAAGTCCAAAATGGACGTTTTTTGCTTTGCCCAAATGGCAGTCATTTATCTCAATTTGATGATCAAAAGGTGTTTTTTAAAGGGTTAATTAGTTTTATTAAAGATGTAGATTCTGGTGCGTTTTAATACGTGTCAGGTACATCAGTTAAGGTTTTTAGATAAGCTATAATGGCTTGCTGCTCGGTTTCTGTAAGGTTTAAATTGTCAAAAGGAAGCGTTTGATGGTCCAAATCAAAACCTAATCCACCACCTCCACCAAGGTTGTAAAAATTAAGGACTTCCTCTAAAGTTGTATAGATGCCATTATGCATATATGGACCTGTTATAGCTACGTTTCTAACCGTTGGCGTTTTAAACATACCTTTATGTAAGGCTTCTTTATATTTATAATAAAAACCAGAATCGTCATCTAGTTTTTTATTTTGGGCTGTTTTTGGAACACCAATAACTTCTTTTTCTGTTTCAGTAAAAAAAGGCGGTACAGTTCCGCTAGTTAAAGGCATAAAATGGCATGTGGCACATAAGGCTTTTCCCATAAATAGGTTATAACCTAAGGTTTCTTCATCTGTAAAATTATTAAGTTCTCCTCTAATATTTTTATCAAATTTAGAGTCAAAACCGTTTAAAGTAGAAATATAAGCAGACAATGCTTTAATAACATTGGTATTATTTTTTGGAACTTGTCCATAGGCTTCTTTAAATAATGTAACGTAAGTTGAATCTTGTAAAATAGCTTCAGAAAAGGTGTGAACGTTAGTATTAAATTCTTTATCATTTAAAAACACAGATGAAATTTGTTCAATCATCGTTTCTGATTTACCATCCCAAAAAAAGCTTTTTTGAAAGGCACTATTTATTAAAGTTGGTGTGTTGCGCTGTAATGGCTTACCGTTATTATCTAAGTTAACAGTCATAGCATCTGCATACCCTAAAGCAGGACTATGACAGGTAACGCAAGCCATACTGTTGTTAGCAGAAAGTTGTGTGTCAAAAAACAATTTTTCGCCCAAAGCTATTTGTTTGTCTCTTGGGTTACGGTTAGTAGTTGGTGTAAAATAGTTTAAGTTGAAACTGTTACTTTCAAAAAAAGTAGGTGCATCAAAATTAAAAGCTTCTGTATTAGTAGGTTCCCAAATGTTAGCTGTTTTCCTGATAGAAACCCATTGACGCGTGATTGGATTTAAGTAATCTCTGGTAAACGTAAACCTATCAAAAGCATCAAAATCCTGATGTTGATTAATGTAATTTATTGCTTTTAAAATCGAGTTGTTAAACGCATCATCTAAGGATTTGTCTTTGTTTATAATAGAAGATTTTAAGGTGTTATTATATACGTTTTGAAGACTTTTTAATGAAACAGCACTTTCTTTTATACCTAAATGACTAACAGGAGTATCAAATCCTGACATACCCAAACTTACAATGCGCAAAAGCTGTTGGTGTGTAGCTATAAAAAACCGTTGTGGTGTTAACGCTCTGTTTTCCATATTTGCTTTTAATATAGCAAACAACCCTTGTGTAACATAGATTTCTTGATTAAAATCTGTGACAGACGTCTCTTGCTCATAAATACTTTCTTCTATTTTTTGAAGACCAATAGGTTTTAATATTTTGCCAGTATCTTCTTTATACACAGGAAGTGCAGGACCATTAGCTCTGTGTCCTACTTCAGGGTTTAAATATGAGGCATAAGGCTCTGCTTTTTTAAAAGCCTCTCGTGCTAATGTAAAATAGTGTTTGGTGCTTTTACCAGTAAGACCTTCGGTTTTTAAACTATCTAAGTATTTAGAAGCAAGGTCTATATTGTTTATATAGTACTTTTGTGCAATGTCCCAATTTATGACGTCTATGGTTTCGGTTTTATCCGATTTGCAAGCTGATAATGTTACTAATAATACTATTGTAATTAAAAATGAATGGTATGATTTCATGTTAAGATTGTAATAAACAAAATGAATCTCCATTGTACAATGGAGATTCATTATTAATAATAAAAGATGTCGTTTTATCTAGGTAATCCTTGTAGTAATACGATTTGTCCACCTTGGTTGTGTGGTAAGTTTGTAGATATAAAATCGTCACTTTTCCAGTAGTGTGGCTGTAAGTTTAGAATAAATGTGTCTGGCACACCAACTTTGTCAGAAATGTCAATTAAAGCACCAAACTCTCCAGATAAAGAAGAGCTTCCAGTAGGAGATAAGTTGCTTTCAATTTTTAAATCTAATACGTCTGTTGGATTATTTCCGTTTAAGTCTGTTTGGTAGATTCTAGCTGCATGACCTCTATCAAAAGAGTTAGGATCTTCTTGAATGTACACATAGTTTTCTGTTACACAAATATTATCTGGACTTTGTAAGCTAGATAAGTTACCATCTTGGTTGTTTGTGTCTGTGTTACCACTTACAATTTGTGTTAATTGACCTTGTAATGGGTTGTTGGCATCTAGGTTTAATTTGTAAATGGTTCCCCAATCATTATAAGTTCCTGCTCCAGGACCTCTTCCTGTAACTGCAAAATAAACGTTTCTAGCGTTTTCATCACTTCCTTTTTGGTAGTCAACATCTTCAACACGCATAAACTGTGAAGCAAAAACACCAGTACAAGCTATTTCCATTTCGTTTTTGGTCATGGCTGCACCATTTTCTATTTCAACAAATTCAACATTATAGGTGGCTCCAAAATCTAAGCTTCCTTCATTATAAACTGTATTTGCTGCAACATTTTGGATACCATTGGCACCATCAGATACTTCTTTTAAACGTAATACATATATTTTACCGTTAGTTAAATCTGCATCTCCATTTTCTGATAAATACATGATTACTTGACCTTCAGAGCCACTAGAATCGTCATCTCCACCAATAATCACTGTTTTTCCTGCATATGAATTTTGAGGTAATGGTACTGCGTTTTCCCAAGAAAATTCACCCAAAGCGTCCAAACCAAAGTCAGCATTTGGAGTAGGTGTTTCTATCCAAGGATCTATTGCTTTAACATCGTATGCGATACTTTCTGAAGCAGATAAAAAGAAATCTTGAGAGCCACCATGTATTGCAGCTTCCCACATTGTACCAGAACATTGTCTTGCAAAATCAGCAACTCCAGCGTTTAACAACCATTCACCTTTTATAGGTCTCATGTTTTCGTCAAATCTAATTCTAGAGACACTATAATCGTCTTCTGCATTGACAACATAAATATATTCGTTACCATCTTTTAATAAACCTGCACCATCTTGTGCACCAACTAAACGGAATCCATTTGGTAAATAATCTGTCGAGCTAATTAATGAGTAAGCTTTTACATTGTTAAAGTTAGCGCTAATATCTACTAAAGGATCTAAAGCCGATTTGTTACTAAAAAGCTCATCAGTAGGTGTAAAATCTTGACCATCCTGACCGTTAGTTCCGTCTAATCCATTTTCTCCTTCACAGCCTACTAATCCAAATCCTAGACTGGTAATTATGCATAATTGAAAAAAATGTTGTTTAATTAATTTCATTGTATTTGATTGTTTAAGTGGTTAATTTTGAACAAAACTAAGGTCAAGAGTTTTAAAGAGTATTAACTAAAAATGATTGAAGTTTTAAGAAAACTTTACGCTAATGTTACTATGTAAACTTTATGTTAAGTGAAGGTTTTTAGTTGATAATGTCTTGTTTGTTAATGCTTTATAGCTGTTTTGGGTGCTTTTTTTGTTTTACGTTTTATTTAAGATTAGTTAATCTAACGATAACTTTTAAACGTCAAAAAAGAACGGAATTTGCAGAAAAAACAATGGAATTATTTTTAGCAGTATTTGGAGCATTATTTTCAATTATGAATCCTTTAGGAACCGTTCCTGTATTTGTAGGCTTAACAGGAGAGCACAGTAAAAAAGAACGCTCTGTTACAGCCTTTTGGACAGCAATAGATGTTTTGGTTATTTTATTGCTTTCGTTTTTTGCAGGTCAGTATATCTTATCTTTTTTTGGAATTAGTCTTAATGCTTTAAAAATAGCAGGAGGATTAATAATTACATCCTCTGGCTTTGCGTTGTTGACCGGAAAATTTAGAGAACATAAAGGGATGAAACGTAAAAAGGTACAAGAAGATATACATACTAGAGATGGAATAAGTTTAACACCATTAGCAATACCTATGTTAGCTGGTCCTGGGACAATTTCGTTATTAATTACTTATAATCAAGAGTTTACTTTAACTTCCGAAAAATTAACAATAGTTGGTGCTATGCTTTTAGCAGCCATTACTATTTACGTCATTCTTAAAAGTGCGCATTTAATCGTTAAATTTTTGGGAGCTTCTGGGATTAATGCGCTGTCTAGAATTATAGGTTTTATAGTAATAGCTATAGGTGTGGAGTATATAATATCTTCGGTAGTAGATATACTTTCAACAATTAAAATATAGTAATGGTTATAAAATGATATTTCGTTTTCTAGTTCTTTTAATAAATAAAAATAAAATTAGAGACATAAAACCAAAAACCGTAAACCCTATAAATAATGGTAACGCTGTTGTGTCAACAAAACTACCAATGTAATTTGCAATTGGTACAGCCATTATTGTAGATATAAATCCTGTTATAGCAGCTCCAATACCAGCAATATGTCCAATTGGCTCCATAGCAATAGCTCGTAGATTTCCAAAGATAAAGCCTATGGTGAAAAATTGGATAGCCATAAATATTAATATAATTGGTAATGCAGGATTAGTTGTAGCATTCCAAAATAATATGACATACAGTAACGCATTAACGCTAAAAACAATGATAGCTAAATAGGATAAACGCCACATACCAAGACGCATAACAAAGCTTCCGTTTAAAAAAGTGGATAAACCAACACCACATGCCAATCCAGCAAAGATGTATGGAAACTCGTCTATTAAACCATATTGATTTTCAAAAATGACCTGAGAAGCACTTAAATAAACAATAAATGCACCAGAGATAAAACCAGAAATAATGGTAAATCCTATAGTTTCTTTATATTTTAATAATTCTTTTAAACCATCAATAAAAACATGTCTAGTAAACTTTATTTTATATTCAGGCTTTAAGGTTTCAGGCTGACGTTTCCAAAACCAAATAGCAACAACTAAAGCCATTATTAATTGAACATAAAAGATTCCTGTCCAATCGTAATGGTTTAAAATAAATTTACCCATTACAGGTGCAATAACAGGAACCAGAATAAAGAAGGTTGTAACAAACGACATTATTTTGGCCATATAATCTCCTTTAAACATGTCTCTAATAACAGCAATAGCGATAGTTCTTGGAGCTGCTAATCCAACACCTTGGATGATACGACCAACAACCATCATTTCTAAACTATGTGATAAAACACAAACTATACTTCCTATTGCAAACACAGTAAAACCAATATAAACAATGGGTTTTCTACCAAAACTATCCGATAAAGGTCCAAATAATAGTTGTCCAAATCCTAAACCTAGAAAAATCATGGTGATTAGTAATTGGTTGTTACTAGTGTCTAAACTATTAACTGTGATTCCTATTGCTGACATTGCTGGTAAAATAGCATCAATCGCTAAGGCAACAATAGACATTAAAGATGCCATTAGTAATATAAACTCTAACTTAACAGGTGGATTTTTTTGCATGCTGCAAAAGTAGTTTAAAAAAGAATTATCATTGGTTTTATTAGTGTGAAATAGGTGTTAAAATAGACCCAATTAATTTGATAATTATCAAACTTTTATAACAACTTTGCAAAACAATTATATATTGAATAAATAGTTATATTCGTATGTTGTATCTTGTAACAAACCTTTGATTTTCAATGAGAAATAGTGTAATCATTAGCCTGATTTTTGTGATGATTTCTAATCAATTATCAGCGCAACAAATTGCTTCGGATGTAATAAAGGAGCAAATTACTAAGTATAAAAACGATTTACGTGGTCCTTACAAGGATATTCGTTGGTTTTGTACTGATGGTAGCGTAAGGCAACCCAAAGATCCTTGTCCAGATAATGTTGGACCAGGAAATCAACATGCTAGATATAAAGATGAAGTCGAAAAATTAGCCTTAAGTAATCATATTTTTTTAGGTCAAATTTTGTCATTTTCTAAAACTGAAGCGTTTTGGGATGCATCAACTAGCTATTCAAGATTAAAACAATACCA
Organism: Olleya sp. UBA1516; assembly: GCF_002323495.1. NCBI lineage: Bacteria > Pseudomonadati > Bacteroidota > Flavobacteriia > Flavobacteriales > Flavobacteriaceae > Olleya > Olleya sp. UBA1516. The sequence goes on along the minus strand of NZ_DCQO01000020.1, from coordinate 93,405 downwards.
ATTAGATAAATATTTAAGAGGCGTTGACAATGGTTGGATTAACAGAAAAAGTCAATTTTATAGAGGTGCCATTCAGTCGGAAGATGAAGAAGCTTGGGGAATTGATTTTTACAAATGGCTGTTATCAAAAGACGATGTTATACAACAAAATTTCTTTTTAGTTAGACAATCCTTAAAGGATATTCCGCATAATGGAGACGATAATTTAGCGCAATTAATGCGTAGTCAATCCAAAGTGCTATCTGATGCTTATTTACCATTTATGGATTTACGTGTAAAAATCCATGCACAACCAGAAATTAACGATATTGAAAAAGTGAAAGCTTTTAGGGCAAAACATGTAACTAAACTGTCTGTTAATCAAATCAAGATGATTGACGATTTAATAGTTACAATGACCACCTTTTTTAAACCCATAGATTTAACTGCTTTATTGCAAAAGGCGACCTTGTTAAAAGAGACTACTTTTGGTAAAGCATTTAAGGATTATGTATCTGTACAGCATGAAACAAGTAATACTTCGGATTTAATCCAAAATACAGCAGAGGTATTAACGCTTTTAAAAACTTCTGTTTTAGAGGAAAAACGTCCTTTGGCACGTTTACAATTACTAGATATATCGTTAAAATTAGAGGAGATAATTTTTAAAAATGCACCTCTTTGGCAACCACAAACCGTAGCACAATTAGTGGATAAAATATGCTATTTAGGTATGGCAACTGCTGCAACTGGTTATATAGAACAGCATGAGTGGGAAGCGCTAAATCTAACATTATCTGGCAACACAACAAACGATACTACTTTAGGCGAATTAACCACTGTTTTACAAAACGGAAGAAGTTTGGTGGAATGGAGTTCTGGAATGGTTAAAGCTACTTATCAAGAAACCGTAAACACCTATACTGCTTTTGAGCCATTAGCATACGGTTTTATTGATGATAAAATTAGAGGATCCATTGCTTTGCATTTAGGTAAAGCGGTTGGAGAATTAGGTGATTTTATAGCCAACGAGTCTGCATTGACAAATAAAGTATTAAGTATTCCAAACCAAAGTACAATACGTGGTTTAAATCCAGGTTATGCGTTTGGTGAGTTAGTAGTAATAGCAGGATCTCCTGATGATATTGAGGTGTCTTCAAATAAAATATATATTTTCCAGCGTCCACCAGCAGATTTAAAACCTGTTGCCGGAATTGCAACAGTATCTGAAGGTAATATGGTGTCTCATGTACAATTATTAGCACGTAATTTAGGCATACCAAATACCGCTTTATCTGATCAAAATCTAGAGGATTTAATTGCCTTTAGCGGTCAAAAAGTATTTTATGCAGTATCTAATAAAGGCAATGTAATTATTAAAGTAGAACAAGACATGTCTGAAGAAGAACGTGCTTTATTTGCTAAAAAAGAACGTCGTGATGAAAAAATAGAAGTCCCTGTTGAAACCATTATTTTAAATGAGCATAACGTTTTAAATCTGCGAAATGTTGATGCTAGTAATTCGGGTAAAATTTGTGGCCCAAAAGCAGCTAATTTAGGACAATTAAAAAAAATGTTTCCAGAGCAAGTTGTAGAAGGTTTAGTAATTCCGTTTGGAATATTTAGAGATCATATGGATCAAGATATGCCAGACCAAAGTAAAACTTACTGGCAGTTTTTAGAAGCAATGTTTAAAGAAGCAATTGCTATGGAATCTAAAGGTATTGCAGAAGAAGAAATTGAACACTACCAGTTAAGACAATTAGAAACATTACGTGCTGCTATTAAAAAAATGCCTTTAAAAACAGAGTTTATAACCCAAATGGAAAATGATTTTAAAACTGTTTTAGGACAAGATTTAGGTGCCATTCCTGTGTTTTTAAGAAGTGATACTAATATGGAAGATTTAAAAGAGTTTACAGGAGCAGGATTAAACCTAACACTATTTAATGTGGTTGATAAATCCAAAATATTAGAGGGTATTAAAGATGTTTGGGCATCACCTTACACAGAACGTAGTTTTAAATGGAGACAAAAATATTTATTAAATCCAGAAAATGTATTTCCATCAATTTTAGTAATTCCTAGTGTGGATGTTGATTACTCTGGAGTGCTAATAACAAAAGGATTAACGTCTGGAAACGATCAAGATTTAACTATTGCTTTTAGTAGAGGAGCAGGTGGAGCTGTAGATGGACAATCGTCTGAAACCTATTTACTAAAGGATGCTGGTGGTTATCAATTTTTAGCACCTTCGCGAGAGCGTTATTACAATAGTTTACCAACCACAGGTGGTACGCTTAAACAGTCTGCAACCTTTGAGCAGCCTATTTTAAACGCTCAAAATATGGCAGATATTAAAGCGCTAGCTAAAACTATTAGACAAACTATGCCAAGTGCTACAGATGCAGACTATCAAGGCGCATATGATGTTGAATTAGGCTTTAAGGATGACAAACTCTGGTTGTTTCAAATTAGACCTTTTGTAGAAAATAAAAAAGCGTTAAGTTCTACGTATTTACAATCCATTACACCAACAGTAAACACTAATAAAGCGATCGCGCTTTCAAAAAAAATATAAATGAAAAAAGTATTAATTGTTCTAGTTTTAGTACTAATATGTTCTGCTTTTACAACAGCAACGTTATATCCAATTGATGGATATGAGTACACAGGTATTAAGCGTTTAAAACGTTTAGAATTAATTAAAAGTGGCGAAATAGTGGAGAAACAAACCTTACCTGAAGGTGCGTTTAAATCCTATTTGGATATTAAATTAAATTTAAAAGAAAAAGCAGCAGATAGTTTGCATTGTTTTTTTAAAGATAATGAAGCTTTTCAAAAGGAGATTAGCAATTTATTTAGAGGATTAGATAAAAGCTACTCGTTAACCGTAATGGATATTACAGACTTAAATAATATTAAATACGCGCATCGTAATGAAACAGCAGGTTACCAACCAGGAAGTGTAGGTAAGCTGGCGGTATTACTAGGTTTATTTGATCAATTATCAAAAATTTATCCTGATAATTTTGAAAAGCGTATCACGTTATTAAAAACTAAAGTAGTTAAAGCAGGAGTTTGGGGTTTAACAGATGAGCATACTATACCTATTTATAACATTGAAACTAAAAAATTAGTAAAACGTCAGGTTATAGCTAGTGATGAGTTTTCTTTATTTGAGTGGGCTGACCATATGTTATCTGTTAGTAATAATGGAGCAGCAAGTATTGTTTGGCGCGAAGTGTTATTAATGCAAGCTTTTGGCGAAAAATACCCAGAATTAACTGAAGCAGATGCCTTAACTTATTTTAAAACCACAGAAAAAAAGGTGCTAACAGACCTTGGTAACGATGTAGTAAATTTACCGTTACGAAACCTTGGAATAACTGCAGACGAATGGCGTTTAGGAAGTTTTTTTACTAGAGGAGCAAATACTTACGTTGGTGATAAAGGAGGAAGTATTGGAACGCCATTTGGTGTTATGAAATTTTTAGTACAATTAGAGCAAGGTAATGTTATTGATGAGCAGTCTAGTCTAGAGATGAAACGTTTGATGTACATGACAGACAGACGTATTAGATATGCACAAGCACCTGCTTTAAAGGAAGCAGCAGTCTATTTTAAATCTGGAAGTTTATATAAATGTGATAGAAGTAATGGACAGGTTTGTGGAAAGTATATGGGTAATATTCAAAATTTTATGAACTCTGTAGCAATTGTAGAGCATCCTGATAACACAACTTATATGGTTGTATTAATGACTAATGTATTGCGTAAAAACTCGGCAACAGACCACATGACTTTAGCAGCAAATATTGATAAATTAATCAGGAAGTAAGGCCTAAAAGACTTTCGGTTTTTGTTCTAATTTTTTTATTAGTTTCATTAATTAACACCAATTCTAATAGCGGTTTAAAGTTGGTGTTATTTGATTTTTCAATAAGATATAAAACAGCAAATTTTAGTTTTACGTCTTTTCGTTTTAAAAGCTCGTTATAGCATTCAATTTCGCTAAAAACTTTAAGGTTTAATTTTTTTAATTTTTCTTCTTGATTAGAATCTAGTAACACTGATTCGGCAACCGGAATTAATTCTTTTTTAAGCTGACTGTTTAGAATATTATCTAAAAACTCGATTGCATGAATGCGCTGCTCTTCTTTACCATGCATGATGGTGTTTAAGATAGGGTCAACATCATTTGGAGGATATTTAATGCCTAAAAATCTAAAAATACGTTGCAGTTGTCTATCCAATCGTTGTTCTAGCAAATGAATAAGTCCGTTTCTGGCTTCGTTTTCATCTTTAGACTCTATGGTTACCGATTTCATTTTATATTGTAACACAATTTGAGTGTGTATAACAGCTAATGTATTTTGATATAATTGACATTCGTCTAAAATTTTATCCACTATAAAGCGATCTTTAATTTTTAGATGTGGATACTTCCATTTTAATCGTTTTAAGGCTTCAATTGCCTCAATTTTAACTGTATGTTCTGTATCACCAGTTAGCAACATTAATGTGTTAATGGCTTTTTGTGATTTAAACTTTTCAATAACCAATATTACATAAGCAGCATCTTCAAAATCTATTGTTTCTTTTATAACCTTTTGATATAGGACGTCTATAACAGGATCGTTATAAAAAAACAAGGCGTCTACAGCAATTTGTCTGGTTTCTTTTATTGATAAATGCGAAATAATATGGTCAATAAATTCAGGATCTAAAGTTTTGGATGCACTGATTATTGCGGTCTTTACAACATCTAAATCTTTGGAAAGTAGTTGCGTTTTAAGCACATTGTAGTAGGTGCTGATTTTTGCGTTACCAATACTTTCTAAAACAGATTTAATAGTATTGTTTTTTAAATTGGCATCAGTAAGTTCTAAATATTTATTTAAAGCAGATTCTATTTTTTGTTCTAAGTTAAAACGATTTTGTAATAGTTGGTTGTTTCTTAACTCCAAAGATAAGCCTACTAAAGCTGCATTAGCAATGGTATTGTCTGTACTATTTATATGGTTTTCAAATAAAACGATTGTATTTTGCTTATAATTTTTTAAAAGATATCTAAAGGCAGACGTTGTAACTTGCTGGTTATCGTCATAAATCATAGCTTCAATTTGTGTTGATAAATTTTCCGTTTTCAAAAAATATAAATTATCAATAGCTAAGGCTTTTACTTTAGGAGAGTCGTGGTTTAATAGTGTTTTAATGGCAGTAAAAAAACGTTCGTCTTTAACTTCAAGTGTTTTTTCAAGCATGTTAATTATTTGGTTTTCTTTACCAGTATTTAAAACGCGTAAAACGGAACCAATGATTGAGGTGACTTTAAGTTCCTCTTTATGGACTTTACTTTTTTTGACTTCAGTGTTATCTAAAAGTTGTTTAAATGCGATGACATATTGCTGTCTTAAAAAATAGATTAAAACCAACCATATAATAATCAAGACGATAATAATAATACTAATAGATGTCGATGAAATATCTAAACCGTTAATAAAAAATATTAAAATAAAACCTGCTATTCCTGTAGCTATACTGTCCACAACAACATCTGTAAAAGTTTTAGTTTTCTTTTTAATATCCATTTGAATAGGTATGGATAACAACTCTGTAGAGGCTTTGTTTACAGACTGTTTTAAACTACCATCCACTACTTTTATAAATACAATAACCCATAACTCCGGAATAAAAAGTAGTAAAATAGAGCCTATTAAAATACCAGCAGGAAGCCATAAAAGGGATTTGCCAACACCAAAAGTACCAACAATACGTTTGGTTAAAAACAGTTGAATTAATAATGAAATAACACTTAAGGTAGAAAACCAAAAACCAAAAAATGACGTTAACTCGTCTTCCGTAGCTATAAATCTAGAGGCATAATCACTATATTGATAATCAATTAACTTGGCAATTAAAACACTCATCCCAATGACTAATGCAATTAAGCTTAATAATTTGGATTGTCTTATTAGTTTAAAAGGTGATTTAGAATTCGTCTCATTTTTAATAGATAACTGAAACTCGTTTAAACTTTTAACCTCATTTTTCCAAATATATCTAGATAATGGTACACATATTGAAACTAGTATTGCAGCTATAAAAAGTAAGTCTTCTGTGTATAAAATTTTAGTTAAAAAGGAAGTAAGGTAACCTCCAAAAATACCACCAGCAATAGCACCTGCACCAATAAATCCAAACACTCGTTTAGCTTCTCTAACATTGTAAACCACATTAGCCAATAACCAAAATTGAGACGCAGTAAGTAATCCGTAAATAGCGACCCATACATACGGAATGTATAAGAAAACGCCTGAAATGACATTAAATTTCAGTAAAATACCAAACGCTATTAATGAGGTAATAGAGGCTATTAATGTCCTATCAATTATGATATTTAAAGTGTATTTTTCTAGAGCTTTGGTATAAAAAAAAGATCCAATTATAGCCATTAACGCTGTTAGTACGTAACCTAAAGGTAAAGCGTTAGAGGTAAGCTCTGATAAAAACAGCGAATTTATTGTAGGCTTAATAACCAACAATGTTGTTATTAAAATAAAGATATTGAGTTGAAGTAGGAGCGTTTTGTTTAACTCTTCTTCTTTAATATCAAATGCTTTTAAAATAAATGTTTTAAGCTTTTTATTAATAGGAAGTTTGATTTTCAAGATGGTGTTTATAGGTCAAAAATTATTGTCAAATAACACTATAAAGGTATTGCTTTTTATGTTTTATATAGGCAATAATTTATCTAATTTAAGGGTAGACTATTGTGTTCTTAAAACTTTTTCAATAGGTTTAATTAAGTCTCTAATAATTTGCTCTCCAGCTGAATCTTCGATTAAAGCGACTAAAATATAGCGTCTATTGTCGTCTTTTCCCCAAACTAAAACAGAGTCTGAATGGTAATTTTTCCATGAGCCAGATTTTCTAAATATTCTAGCTTCAGGAGCAATTTTATCTAAAGTGTTTACAAATTTATGGTGTAACTCTGGGTTTTCCATAATATCTAACATTTGTTTAGATCGTTTTCTGTTTACTAATTTACCATTGGCTAGTAAGTAATAATATCTGCATACTTGTGTAACTGTAGCAGCATGACTAAGGTTTTTTAAAGGCTCTCTGTTAGTATTTCCGCCACCACCATAACGTTTTCCAACCCATAGACCACCTCCAAAGTTTTCGTCATAAAACTTATATTTTGGGCTTCTCATAACCGCTTCAATCTTGTCGTATCCTAAGCGATCAATCATTCTGGTTGTTGCTTGATTGTTGGATTTGCTAATCATTAGTCGCATATCCTTTCTAATATCTTTAGTCTCTATTAGTTCTTTTTTATCAATAGCATCCATTGCAGCAAGTAAAACAGCGATTTTTGGTAAACTTGCAGCATACATCATGTGGTTGCCATTAAGTCGTGCAAATTTTACATTATTAGTGTCTCTTAAGTCCACTAAACCAATTGCCATTTTTTTCTGATTAATTAAGGTTTTCCATAACGGATTAGAATTAATTTCTTTTTCTAATGTTTTTTGAAGATTATTATCAACCAAAGAAGTCAGTAATGCAATTCTGCCATCACTTGTAGGTAAAGGCAACTCATCTTGAGCAAAACTATTGGTTACTAACAAAGTAACTAAGGCAAGAAAAAAAAATTTTGTTTTCATCTTAAAATAACACAGTAAATATAATATAGCAAATGTATATAAATAACTAGTAGTTAAAGTGTTAAATTTTAATATTGAGCATTTTTATATTTATCAGCATTTGCAGTACTTGTCTGATAACTACTATAATTATTTAGTTAATTTATTATAATTTAAGGTGAAAAATAATCTTTACAAGACTTAAATTTTAAATATTTCTTTTAAAGTAATCAATCCATTTTTTATGAATATTAATTTACTTAAATTTGTTTGAAACACGACATCAAAGTTAGATTTTAATGATTTTTAAGCAGTTCAGAATTAATTCTTTTTTTACTTTATTTATAACGTTATTTCTATTTTGTGGTTTTGCAATTGGTCAATCTAAAAAGCAGCAAAATTATTATAGTTTATTAGACTCTGCACAAACATATTTGGATGTCGACCCAAAAATATCAGCTCAGTTTTTAGATAGTATTCCTAATCCAATTACTTCTAATATTACAGGACGGTTAGCATATTATTATCAATTAAAGGGACTTTTAAATGATAAAAATGAAGAACCTATCAAGCAGTTTCAAAATTTTGCTTTAGCTTTAAAACATGCTAAATTAGAGAAGGATTACGATATTGCAGGCATGGTATCTGTTGAGCTTTTTTATAATTCGTATCTAATTAATAAGGACTCTACTGCATTTAAATATCTAGAAGATGCTAAATCATTTTATACTAAAACTAATAATGCAAATGGCTTAGCAGAAGTAAGTCAAATGTACGCTTACATTCCTTTTGATCAAGGTGATTACGCCAAAAGTAACGCCTTATTATTGTCTAATTTACAGCAATATAAAAATATTTTAGAGGATCAATATTATTACATGTATGCCTTATTTATGTTGACCTCTAATTACGCACATTTAGATAATTTAAATACAGCACATTATTATTTTAATTTACTTAAAAATTTAGAAAATAATAGTACAATAGTAAGTGCATTGTACAAATCACATATAGTAACAATTAATAATTGTTTTGCACACATTCAGTTCAAACAAAAAGCAATGGATTCCGTAGCGTTCTATCTTGATGCATCTACTAAAATGCGTCAATCAATGAATAGCTATGATGTTAAAGAGTATTTTAAACTATATGCTGACTATTATGGACAATTGGGTAACGACGTTGCTAAAAATAACTATTTAGATTCTTTAAGTGTATTTAACGACCAGTTGTTACAAAAAGCATCTAACGCAAGTTTAGAACTAAATAATGCGTTGGTTAATACTGACGAAGCATTGCTAGAGGTTACCAAAAAAAGAAATACAAATAGAATATGGATTGAAATACTTATTGGTGCTATAATTGTGTTTGGTACTTTTATAGTATTACGCTACAAGAAAATTAAACTGAAGATTATCGAGTTTACTAAACGCAAAGACGAATATCAGTTTATGCAAACCAATCATGAAAAACTGAAAGTTAAGGTTAGAGGTTTGGAGGATTATATTACTGAACTTAAAAGAGAGTTGAGAACCATTTCTTCTATAGATAATTCTTCTGAACAAAAAGAAAAAACTAAAGCATTATATAAAAACATACACCATCAATCGTCAACATTTTTAGCAAAAGAAGAAAATTATTTAGATCTAATTAATGATGTTAATATCGAGTTTTTTACTCAAATAAAAGCGATGCATTCTAATTTAAATGATTCTGAAATCATCATCTGTTATTATTTGTTTTTAGGTTTTAAAAATAAAGAAATCGCAGCTTTTTTTAATACCTCTACTCGTGCTGTAGAAAGCAAACGCTATCGTATTTCCAAAAAAATTGAGGAATTAGACAGCACACTCACGCTAATTGATTACTTAAATGACACGTTTAAGGATTCTAAAATTAGTGCACTTTAACCTAGTAAAACCTTGATTTTTAGTTTTTTTATGATGTGCGTAGTTAATGCGTAGTTTATAATTTTATTAATGCAATTAGCCTTTAGTTATTTGTAGATATATAAATTATAACTCTAAAATACTAATGAAAAAAATCTACCTAATTTTATTACTATTATCAACGGGATCATTGTTTTCTCAATCTATTGATTATAGTGAAATGATTAATAAAGGAACTTATACAGTCCAAGAAATCCAGATAGCAGCTCAAGCCCATTTTGAAAATAAAGGTAAAGGAAGAGGCACTGGTTACAAACAATATAAACGTTGGGAATATCAAGCTTTAAGATCTATTAAACAAAATGGAGTTTTAAGATCTAATAAATTTTATTATAATGAATTAGAGCGTTATAATAATTATATTAATCAAAAAGCAATTAACAGCAGAAGTGCATCTTCTGACAACGGAAACTGGGAGCAATTAGGACCATATTCTTGGAATGCAACTTCAGGTTGGAATCCTGGAACAGGTAGAATTACTTCTATAGCTTTTGAAACAGGTAATCAAAACCATATTATTGTAGGTTCCGAAACAGGAGGTGTTTGGAAAACAATAGATGGAGGAACCAATTGGACGCCTTTATGCGATAATTTTTCTAACATGAAGGTTTATGCCTTAGCTATGCATCCATCAGACCCTTCAACTTATTTTTGGGGATCAGATAACGGAACAATCTTCAAATCTACAGATGCTGGAGCAACCTGGAATTTAGTAGCTAGTGCAATAGGCAGTGGAGAAGTAAACCGAATTTTGATTGATCCAACTACACCTTCAAAAATGTACTGTAGTATTGAGCATGGTGGACTTTTTAAGTCTACTAACTCTGGTAGTTCTTGGTCATTAATTCATCCTGAAGCAGATTCTAGAGGTTATGATTTCGAGTTTAAACCCTTTGATTCTAATACAATTTATGCTTCTGGAGTCTTTTTATTTAAATCTACAGATGGAGGTGTAACTTTTACCAAAGTTGAACCACCAACAGGCGTACCTAATTATGACACTGAGTATGTAAATGGGACTTTAAATTGGAAATCCATAAATCAAGGTTCGCAACATTTTGGTGTCACGTTAATTACGCCTAAAACAGGTTCTGGATTAGGACTGTTTGAAAAAGGTACATCTGGAGCTACTGGTAATAAGACTAAATTAGTGATACCAGCTTTAAACCTAGGGACAGCAACTAATCCAGTTTTAAAATTCTCATATGCGCAACCGGATTATTTTGGAGATGTTGATGCTTTAAAAGTGTATTACAAAACAACTTCAGCAAGTTCTTGGATTGAGTTAGCTAGTTACACAACCGCTCAAGAAGCATGGTCTGATATTACTTTAAGTTTACCAAATACTTCTGCCGATTACCATATTGCTTTTGAAGGAGCTGTTACAAACGCAGGAGGTGGAGGCGTTACATTAGATGACATTAAGGTGGAAACTTCCAATTTAGGAACGGTGTTTAGTGATGGCTTTGAGTCTGCAACACCTAATGTATTTAGTGTAGGAGCAAAAATGCTTGCAGTTACAAATGCTGATCCATCTGTTGTTTATATGGTAGAGGCAAGTGGGACGTCAGGAGCTTATTTTAAGGCATTATATAAATCTTCTAACAGCGGAAATACGTTTACAACATTAGAGCATTCTGGTAAAAATTATTTTGGCTATAATCTTGTGGCTACAGATTTAAGTGATGCAACAAGTGGTCAAGCACCAAGAGATATGGATATTGCAGTAAGTCATACTAATGCTAACGAAGTGCATATTGCAGGTGTTAATACTTGGCGATCTTTAGATGGTGGTGTTACCTTTAATCCAACAACTAACTGGAATATTTCTGATACGGAATCAAATAATTTAGGTTATTCTCATGCAGATGTCGATTTACTGACGTTTGTTGGAAGTACATTGTATACAACAACTGATGGAGGTGTTTTTAAAGCTACAAACAGTGCAGGACCAATAAGTACAACCTATTTTACAGATATAACAGCGGGATTAGGGATTAGACAATTTTACGCTTTTGGAATTAGCCAAACTAGTCCTGTGGTAGTTACAGGAGGTGCTCAAGATAATGGAAGTGCTACATTAACTTCAACAGGTGTTTGGAGAGATTGGATTGGTGGAGATGGTATGGAAGGTTTTGTAGACAAAACTAACAGTCAAATTATTTATGGTACAGCTCAAGATGGAAGCTTGAATAAATCTATTGATGGTGGTCAAACATTAGCAGCAATCACTATTCCGGATAATAAAACAGGAAATTGGATTACACCTTTTGAGCAAGATCCAATTGCTGTAAACGTTATTTATGCTGGTTACGATCAAGTATATAAATCTTTAGATGGTGGCTTAAATTGGATTGCTATTTCTCAGGTTTTTACTTCTAAATTAAACCATCTTAAAATTTCAGAGTCCACACCAAATACAATGTATGCTGCTTACTTAAATAAGCTTTATAAAACAACAACAGGATCAGGTACTTGGACGGAAGTAACTAGTTACTCTGGAGACTATATCAATTCTATAGCTATACATCCAACTAATCCTAATAAAGTTGCAATAGCAACGGTAGGTACAGAAAAGGTATATGTTACAAATGATGGAGGTACAACATGGACCTCCTACAAATTTGATTTACCAGATTTTAGTGCTTTAGCATTAGTATGGGATAACAATGGTAACGACGGATTATATTTAGGTATGGATTATGGTGTGTATTACATTGATAATACAACAAGTAACTCATGGAAACCTTTTATTAATAATCTACCTAATGTAAAAATTAGCGAGTTAGAAATTAATTATGCTGACAATAAATTATATACAGCTACCTATGGTCGTGGTGTTTGGCGCACGCCTAGATATGATATTACAACATTAGGAATATCAGAAAGCCCAACAGAAACATCTGGTATAAAAATGTATCCTAATCCAGCATCACAAACGTTTAATTTGGTATCTAATTCAAATGAAACAGTAGATGTTAGAGTATTTAATGCTCTAGGGAAATTAATGTTCTTTAAAAAGAATCTTAACCTAATCGAAAATTATAATATTGATATTTCGCAGTATCAAACGGGATTTTATTTTGTTAGAATCAATAACCAAAACGGAATATTTACATATAAGTTGATAGTTAAATAATAGCAATAATTAACTATGTCAGGAATCCTCAAGAGCAGCTGCTTTTGGGGATTTTTTTGTTTAAACTAGAACTGCGTAGTTATTGCGTAGTCTTTCTTAGCGCAACTATATAAAGGATATAGCATATTTGTGTTGTTTTAACCATTAAATAGAAAAACATGAAAAAAACAATTACGTTTTTATTATTGGTCTTCACGATTGTATCCTATGCTCAATCTATAGTCTATAAATCCACACCTTATATAAAAGGGAGCAATTATTATCAAATTATTAAACAAGTCCGAGAGGAATTAGGAGCATTTAATAAAAATGCATCTAAAACCGAAATTAAAAAGCATAAACAATTTGAACGTTGGGCTTATTTTTGGAAAGATAGAGTAGATATTGACGGTAATTTCCCTAACGCTTTCTCAGGGTATTATAATGCAGGTATTATTGATGCCAATGGAAAAGTAGAAAACAACACAAATGTATTTAATCAAAGTAGCAGATCTTTAAATACTGGTCAAACCTGGACTAATATTGGACCACAACAAGTCCCAGATGCTAATGGTTATCCTAATTATCCGCAGCTTGGAAGGTTAACTAATTTTTTAAGATATAAACACGCTACAGACCCAAATCAAAACGTATTGTTTGTAAGTGCTCCAGTTGGTGGTGTTTGGAAATCTACAGATAATGGTACATCATGGTCGCCTAAATTAGATCATTTAGCAGGTATTGGTGTTACTGATGTTAAAAGTAGTGCTACAGATATTAATAATCCTGGAACTATATACATTTCTACAGGAGATTATGACGCTAAGCATATTAAATCAATTGGGATTTATAAATCAACTGATTTTGGCGAAACCTATCAACCAACAAATTTGACATTTAGTTTAGACCAACAAGAGTCAACCTCTAATTTAATAGTTATTGATGCAAATACAGTAATTGTTGGAACTAATAAACACATTAAAAAAACAACAGATGGAGGTATCACTTGGACCAATGTTTATAGTCATAATTATGACGATGCTGTAATAGGTAAGTTTCATAGAAATGGTAATAATATTATGTGTTCGGATAGTTGGGGAGGATTGTTTTTCTCTTCAAATAATGGAAGTACATGGAGTGTTTTAATACCAGAAGGTAACAATAGTCAACATCATGCTATTACATCAGATCAATTAGGTGTATTTTATGTACAAAGCGAAAATGGACAGATTTCTACTTATAATACCACTTTAGCTTCACCAGTATTAACTACTATTGGTGTGCCAGCAGTAGGATATAATACGCAAGGTTCTTATAACCAATGTTTAACTGTAAAAGATGGATTGATTATTAGTGGAGTAGTGGATGGAATAAATTCTGATGACTCAGGTAATACTTGGTATGTAACTTTAAACAACTCATGGTCTGATAATAGTTCTGCAGGTTCTTATGGACATGCAGACATACATGAGATCGGACCTTTAGATGATGGCTATTCTTTTTGGAATGTAAACGATGGTGGTTTAAATTTTGTAACCTATAGCAATATTGCAGATGAAAAACCTACGGTAGAATATAAGTCAAACGGAGTAATAGTAACGCAGCTATATTCAGTAGCAATAACACCACAAACCACATCAGATAACATAATTATGGGAAACCAAGATAATGATGGATACAGTTTAGAGTTAGTTGGAGGTGTACCAACATGGGTAACAGCAGGTGCAGGAGATGGTACTTGTACAGCTGTAGATTATACAAATCCTCAAATTAGATATTTAGGGTCACAAAATGGTGGGTTAACAAGTGCAAATAATGGCTTTTTAGGAGATGTTTGGGGAACAAGTTTAACAACACCAACAGCAGGAGCTCCTTTTGTTTGGACGCTAAAAATGCACTCCACAAATTCTTCAATATTATATGGTGGTTTTGCAGATGTTTATAAATCGGCTAATAAAGGAGACACTTGGACTAACTTAAACTCTGGAGCAGGAGCTATAGAGTATATCGAAACTTTTGGAAATAATTTAATTGTTATTGGCGAAACTTCAGCTAGAAAATCTAATAATGATGGAAGTACATGGACCACAGTTAATCAACCTGAAGCTAGTGCTAAAATGAATTCTGTTTCATTAAATCAAAACAATACTAATATTTTATATGCAACAGTAAATGGTTATGTAGATGGATCAAAGGTTTTTAAGTCTATCGATGGTGGATCGACTTGGACTAATATTTCAGCAGGATTACCAAACATAGTTGCAAAACAAGTGGTTTTAAAACAAAATCAAGGTCAAGAAATTTTATTTTTAGGAACCGAAATTGGCGTGTATTTTAAAACAGGAACGGAAGATTGGTCTAAGTTAGGCGAAGGGTTGCCAAATGTGGTTATTAATGATTTAGAAATTAACTACACACAAGATAAATTGGTAGTTGGAACATATGGAAGAGGACTTTGGGAAATTAGTATTTTTAATGAAACCTTAGGTGTAGAAGAAGTACAATTATCTAATGAAGCTGCACCTGTAGTGTATCCAAATCCAGTAAATGCAGGTCTTTTAAATATTAAATTAAACACTGCTAATAGTAATTATGAGTACCAAATGTACAATGTGATAGGAGGTTTAGTCAAAAAGGGAAGCTTAACAACAGGATTAAATACTTTAGATGTTAGCACAATAGCGTCAGGGATTTATGTAGTAAGAATGACCGATGGTACAACAGTATCTTCTCAAAAAGTGATTATAGAATAAATAATAGCTAGTAATCTCTAATTTTTTAGGGAAACTAAAAAGAGCCTCAATTGAGGCTCTTTTTTTTACTTTATACTTTGTTTGTTCTATAACGGAATATTACCATGTTTTCTGTTTGGTAATACTTCTTCTTTGTGTTCCAGCATTTTAAACGCTTTTATTAATTTACGTCTTGTGTTTTCAGGAAGAATAACTTCATCTATAAAACCACGTTCTGCAGCTTTATAAGGGTTAGCAAACAACTCTGCATATTCGGCTTCTTTTTCTAAAAGTTTTTCTTCAGGATTGTCTGATTCTTTTATTTCTTTTCTAAAAATAATTTCGCTGGCACCTTTAGCTCCCATAACTGCAATCTCAGCACTTGGCCAAGCGTAATTTAAGTCTGCTCCAATGTGTTTAGAGTTCATTACATCATAAGCACCACCATAGGCTTTTCTTGTAATTACAGTTACTTTAGGTACTGTAGCTTCGCTTAAAGCGTATAATAGTTTTGCACCATGTACAATAATTCCGTTCCATTCTTGATCTGTTCCTGGTAAAAAACCTGGAACATCCACTAAAACTAATAACGGAATATTAAACGCATCACAAAAGCGTGTAAAACGTGCTGCTTTACGCGAACTATTTACATCTAAAACACCTGCTAAAAATAATGGTTGGTTGGCTACAATACCAACGCCTTTTCCGCCAATTCTTGCAAATCCTACGATAATATTTTCTGCAAAGTTTTTATGGATTTCAAAAAAGCTATCTGCATCAATTATACCTTTTATAACATTATGCATGTCATATGGTTTATTGGCATTAGTTGGAATAATTGTTTTTAGTTCGTCTCTAATTTCTTCACCTAACTCAAACGGTAAATCTTTTGGTTTTTCTAAGTTACTTTGTGGTAAATAACTAAGTAAACGTTTAACATCTTCAAGACATTCAATATCATTTGATGATGTTACATGGGCTACACCAGATTTAGTTGAGTGCGTACTTGCACCACCAAGTTCTTCACTAGTCACTTCCTCGTTTGTTACTGTTTTAACAACGTTCGGACCAGTTACAAACATGTAACTGGTGTCTTCTACCATCATAGTAAAATCTGTCATTGCAGGACTGTAAACAGCACCTCCAGCACATGGTCCCATAATTGCAGATAGTTGTGGAATGACACCAGATGCTTTTACATTTCTATGAAAAATATCAGCATATCCACCTAAGGATTTTACACCTTCTTGGATACGTGCACCTCCAGAATCGTTAAGGCCAATAAAAGGTGCGCCAACTTTAAGTGCTAAGTCCATAATTTTACAAATTTTCTCGGCATGTGTTTCAGACAAAGCACCTCCAAATACTGTAAAATCTTGTGCAAAAACATACACTAATCTTCCGTTTATTGTTCCGTATCCTGTAATAACACCATCACCATAAAATTTTTGGTTTTGCATTCCAAAATCAACCGTTCTGTGGGTTACTAATGCACCAATTTCTTCAAACGAACCTTCGTCCATTAAATAAGTAACACGTTCTCGGGCTGTTAATTTTTTCTTTTGGTGTTGTTTATCTATTCTTGCTTGACCACCTCCTAATTTGGATAGCTCAAGTTTTTCGTTTAAGGTTTTTATTTTAGATTCCATATCTCTATTTTAATCACGTATAATTGTAAACGCTATACGTTATGTATTTATCTAATTAGTTGGTAGTCTTAATTGCTTTTGATCCTCTAGATACTGTTTTACAGCAAAAAGAGCAGCTAATTTAGCTTCGTGTTCTGCATCTTGTTTTAAAGCTTCTGGAGAATAGTACTTTTTAACAAAATGTGTATCAAAATCACCCGATTTAAAAGCGTCGTGATTAAATACAAACGTCCCAAAAGGCAACGTAGTTTCAATACCTTTAACATCGTAATCCGCTATCGCTTGACGCATCAATTGCATGGCTTCTTCACGTGTTTTACCGTATGTAATTAGCTTAGCCAACATTGGGTCGTAATAGATAGGAATATCCATACCTTGTTCAAAACCATTATCAACTCTAATTCCTTTTCCTTCCGGAAGTTTATACACGTCTAAATGCCCAACGCTAGGTAAAAAATCGTTTAAAGGATCTTCAGCATAAATACGCAATTCTAAAGCGTGACCGTTAATTTTTAAGTCGGATTGTTGTATGTCTAAAGCTTCGCCACGAGCCACTTTTATTTGTAATTCTACTAAATCAACACCTGCTATAATTTCTGATACAGGATGTTCTACTTGAAGTCTTGTATTCATTTCAAGGAAATAGAAATTCTTGTTTTCATCTAATAAAAACTCGACTGTTCCAGCACCAACATAATCACATGCTTTTGCTACTTTAATAGCAGCTTGTCCCATTTCTTCTCTTAATTCTGGCGTTAAAACTACACTTGGTGCTTCTTCGACTACTTTTTGGTGACGACGTTGTATACTACATTCGCGCTCAAAAAGATGAATTACATTACCATGCGTATCTGCCATGACTTGAATTTCGATATGACGAGGAGATCCTACATATTTTTCAATAAAAACAGAACCATCACCAAAAGCATTAACAGCTTCACTGATAGCGCGATTCATTTGAGATTCAAATTCGTCTTCTTTTTCCACAACACGCATTCCTTTTCCGCCACCTCCAGCAGACGCTTTTATTAGAATAGGAAAACCAATAGTTTTGGCTATTTTTTTAGCTTCAGGAATGTCTGTAATCGCTTGATCCGTTCCAGGCACCATTGGTATATCGTAACCTTTAACAGCGTCTTTAGCTGCAAGTTTACTACCCATGACTCTAATAGCATGCGATTTTGGGCCAATAAAAGTAATGTTGTTTTTTTCGCAAAGCTCTGCAAAGTCAGCATTTTCACTTAAAAATCCATAACCTGGATGTATACCATCCACGTTTAAACTTTTGGCAACTTCTATAATTTTATCGCCTAATAAATACGATTGATTAGATGGTGCTTCTCCGATTAAAACAGCCTCGTCAGCAAATTTTACGTGAGGCGCATTACGATCTGCAGTAGAGTAGACTGCTACGGTTTTAATTCCCATTTTTTGGGCTGTACTCATGACTCTTATTGCGATTTCGCCACGATTGGCGACTAGTATTTTTTTCATGTTATTCAAATTCAATTAACAATTCACCTTTATCCACAGTACTTCCTTTTGTTCCCGTAACAGATTTTATGACACCATCTCTAGGTGATACAATGCTGTTTTCCATTTTCATGGCTTCAAGGATAAGTAATGGTGTATCTACAGTAACTTTGTCTCCTGGTTTAACCATAATATCCAATATTAGTCCTGGCATTGGCGCTTTTATGTTATCAATAACTTTGGAAGCACCAACTTCAAATCCCATTGCTTTTATTAAAGCATCTAACTGGTCTTCTATTTGGACTGTATATAGGTTGTTGTTAACTTTTACGGTGTACGCTTTTTTTAGAAAATCGCTGTCTGTGATTTTGACTTTAAAAGGTTTGTTGTTGTCTAAAAGATGAAATGTATTCTGTTTAACTTCAACAGAATCAATGCTTTTTATAACATCAGAGTCTATTTCAAATTGATTAAGACCATTTGTTTTTACATTAAATTTTTGGCTCATTTTGTCTAAAATTATGAACCATAAAGATAAGTAACTATAACGTTTTAGTAAAATTTAAACTTTAAAAATAAAAAATTGGGTTTAAGTTTTAAATACAGAGCTATTTTGATGGTATTTAATAGCTTTTTTAGAAAGAAAAATCCCAATTGCTAGCGATACAAAAGCACCAACCCAAATACCAGGTACAAAGTCTATAAATAAGAAAAAGTCGTAGGCACCATGAAATACAATAGCAAAAAATAAGCCTAATAAGTTTAAGTATAGTTTGTTAGGTGCAAATTTTGCTTTACCCATAAAATAACCCATTAAAATACCAAAAGTAGCGTGAGCAGGCACAGCAGTAAAAGCTCTGGCAATTGCTGTTGCTGGTCCACTTTGCATGACGTACATGATGTTTTCGGTTGCTGCAAATCCCATGGACACCATCACTGCGTATACAATACCGTCAAAGGGTTCATTAAACTCTTTATGGCGTTGCGCAAAAAGTAAAACGATTAAAAACTTACTTAATTCTTCAGAAAAACCAACCACAAAAAAGGCTTGTTTAAACTGTTCCCAAACACTTAGTTTGTCTTCTAATGGCACAAGTATGTTAAAAACAGAATAGAGTAGTGTAGTAATAATGATGCTAACAATAGCACCTAATAAAAACGAAATTATTAATAAGCGTTTAGGTTCTTTCTCGTATTTATCTTTAAGATAAATGTAAAATATGATAATAACAATTGGCGCTAAAGCCATTAATAGTAATTGCATAGGTCTAAATTATAATATTTTTTCAGAAATTTGATTTAGCACGAGTACATAATAATCTTTATTGCTTGCAACAAAATGACCATTTGCGTTACTATTTTCTAGAAGTGATTTAAACTGAGAAATAGTGACTAGCTTAAGTGCTTCAACTTCTTCTAACTGCGGTTTTAGTTTAGATATTGGCACTGTTAAAGGGGTTATATATGTATGATGAAACTCGTAATCTTTCATTCCGTTAGGGTAATTTTGAAAGCACTCAAAAACACCAATTTTTTGTAAATCACAAGAGTTTATTAGTAATCCAATTTCTTCCTTAATTTCTCTAATGGCACCTTTCTCAATAGATTCTCCTGCATCAATGTGGCCAGCAACAGATACATCCCAAAGTAAGGGATAGATTGCTTTTGACGCAGCACGTTGCGCTAATAGTATTTGACCTTGGTTAGTATAAAACCAAATGTGTGCTGTATTGTGGTAAAGCCCTTTGTTATGAATCTCACTTTTTAAAGCAGATTGTCCTGTGGGTTTACCATTTTTAGTGACTATATCTATTAACTCATCCATACTTTATACGATTAAAAAAGCCTCTTTTAATAAAGAGGCTTAATTATTAGTTGCTTATTAGCCAAGTTTGACTAAGCTATTATTTAAAATAAGAAAATGTTTCGCCATCTTCAATTTTAAGTAATGTTTCATAAATTAATTTAATTACGTTTTCTACATCATCTTGATGTACCATTTCTACAGTAGTATGCATGTAGCGTAATGGTAACGATATTAATGCAGACGCAACACCACCATTACTATATGCAAACGCATCAGTATCAGTTCCAGTAGCTCTACTTAAAGCAGCACGTTGGAATGGTATTTTATTATCATCTGCAGTGTCTGTAATTAAATCACGTAATTTTTGTTGTACAGCAGGTGCGTAAGCAACAACAGGACCTTTACCAATTTCTACATGACCTTGTACTTTCATGTCAATCATTGGTGTTGTAGTATCATGTGTTACATCTGTTACTATTGCTACGTTTGGCTTGATAGTTTCTGTAATCATTTGTGCACCACGTAAACCAATTTCTTCTTGAACAGAGTTAGTAATGTAAAGTCCAAATGGTAACGTTTTCTTGTTTTCTTTAAGTAAACGCGCAACTTCAGCAATCATAAAACCACCCATACGGTTATCTAAGGCACGACAAACAAATTTGTCTCCATTTAAAATATGAAACTCATCTGGATAAGTAATAACACAGCCAACATGCACGCCCATTTTTTCTACCTCCTCTTTATCTTTTGCACCAACGTCTATTGTAATGTTGTTTGGTTTTGGAGCTTCTTCCTTAGCTTTATTACGTGTATGTATTGCAGGCCATCCAAAAACACCTTTTACAATACCATTTTTAGTATGAATATTAACAATTTTACTAGGTGCGATTTGATGATCACTACCACCATTTCTTACTACATAAATTAATCCATTATCAGAAATATAGTTAACATACCAAGAGATTTCGTCAGCATGACCTTCAATTACCACTTTAAATTTTGCATCAGGATTTATAACTCCAACAGCAGTTCCGTAGGTGTCTGTAAAAAACGTGTCTACATAAGGTTTTAGGTAATTCATCCATATTTTTTGACCATCCCATTCGTAGCCAGTTGGTGATGCATTGTTTAAATATGTTTCTAAAAAGTCCATAGACTTTTTGTTTAGTATGCTTTTTGTTGCCATTTAATTTAATTTTTGTCTAAAATAACAATATTCACACTTATTTAATAGTTAGCAATACGTTAATTCTTAATTTTACAGTATAAGTTTCCGTTTTGGAATAGTTTTAGTAGTTATTTATTTATGAAATACATCCTTTTTATATTATTATGCATACCTACTTTTCTTGTTGGACAAGAAGATATTATTATAGAGCAAGACTCAACTGAAGTTGAGTATATTATAATAGAAGGCGATTCAATACCCCAAAAATCTATTTATTTAGATGAAGTAATGATTTTGGATAAGCTTTCATTTAAATCTAAAGAAGACAGAAGACGTTACCTTATTTTAGGTCGCAAAACTTTAAAAGTCTATCCTTACGCTAAGTTAGCAGCAGATAGGTTAAATGCTTTAAATACAAGATTGCAGTCTTTAGATAGAAAACGTGATAAGAAAAAGTATGCTAAAAAAGTTCAAAAATATATTGAAGAAGAGTTTTCTGAAGAGCTTAAAAAATTAACTCGAACAGAAGGTCAAATTTTAGTAAAACTAATACATAGACAAACTGGTAAAACGACTTTTGATTTAATTAAAGAATTACGTAGCGGTTGGAGAGCTTTTTGGTTTAATAGTACTGCTTATTTATTTAATATCTCATTAAAACGCGAGTATGACCCAGAAAATGTAGAAGAGGATTATTTAATTGAAGATATATTAATACGCGCTTGGCAAAATGGTCAATTAAAATTAGTAAAATCACCTTTAGATTTTGAATATTTTAAGTTGAATAATAAATGGTCAAAAACAGAATAAAATTTATAAAATGCGAAAACAAACTCCTTTTGAAGAAAAGCTAAACGCACTGACACATGGTATTGGTGCTGTTTTTGGGATTGTAGCTTTAGTATTATTAATTGTTTTTGAAACCAAGAAAACCGAATTTAGTTTATTTAGTGTCGTGGTTTATGGACTATCCATAATAATCTTATTTACAGCATCAACGTTATATCATATTATTACTGACGAAAAAAAGAAACACTATTTTAGAATTGTAGATCATGTTAGTATTTACTTACTAATAGCAGGAACTTACACACCTGTTTTACTAATTACTTTAGAGCAAAGTTTAGGTTGGATGCTGTTTTATATTGTTTGGGGAATCGCTGCTTTTGGAGTGGTATTAAAATTGTTTTTTACTGGACGCTTTAATACTTTTTCAACTTTACTGTACTTAGTAATGGGTTGGTTAGTGGTTTTTGATTTTTCAACACTATCTAGTTTAATGGATGCTAATGGTATTGTTTTACTTATGGCTGGAGGATTATCTTATACCGTAGGAATTGTTTTTTATGCTATCGAAAAAATACCTTATAATCATGTAATATGGCATCTGTTTGTGTTAGCAGGAGCTATCTGCCACTTTTTTATGGTGTTATTTTACGTCATTTAAACTTGTGATGTTTAAAACATGTAATTTAACTTAGTATTGCTTTTTAAAAGCCATAGGTGTTATGCCAGTTTTAGACTTAAAAAATTTAGAAAAATAAGCGTAATCAGAAAATTCTAAAGTATCTGCTATTTCAGTTAAGTTACTTTTAGAGTGTGCAATTAGTCGTTTGGCTTCCAATAATATCCTCTCAGAAATTAATTGACTAGTGGTTTTATTTAAGGTTTGCTTGACTACTCGGTTAAGATGTTTAGTTGTTATGTTTAGTTTATTAGCATAAAAATTAGGTAGTTTTTGCGTGTAAAAATTTTGATTAATTAAGATTTCTAGCTGCTCTAAAATTTTGGAATAGCTAGATGTTATTAAGTTTTCAGGTTTTACATTTGCGGTGTATGCTCTAGTTAAATCAATATAAATACTACTAATTATAGTAATTAGTTTTAATTCTTTTAACAGATTATTGTTAGAATACTCATTGTACAATACCTCAAATTTAGTGTTTAAATCCAAAGTTTGCATTGCGTCTAATTTTAGTGTTGGTGGATTTTGATAGGAGTAATAAAATGGAAAATTTTCCAATGCATGACTTAAAAAATTAAGATCATAAAAATCCTGTGTATGAAAAAAGATATAACCTTCCGGATTAGTGTCAAACTTCCAAGCGTGCGTTTGACCTGGTTTTAAAAAAAACACCTTACCAGGTGAAATACTATAACTATTAAAATCAATTTCATGCGTTCCTGTTCCTTTGGTAAATAAGACACACAAATAAAAATTATGACTATGTGGTTTTGTTATCAAGTCTTTGTTTATCTGTATGTGATTTAAAAAATCATTAACATACAGGTCATTAAAAGTCTTGATTTTCTGAAACTGATTTATTTTTAAAACAGGAATTTTCATATAAAATGTCTTAAAAGTACAAAAAATAGCGTTTTTATTATAGGTTTAAATATATAACATATACTTAATTTTGTGCTATAAATATGTAAGTTTTATGAATACCGTTTTAAATGTAATACAATGTAAATGTCCTAATTGTAAAAAAGGAAAAATGTTTAGCACTCGTGGTAATATATTGTTTTTTAAAATTCCTGAAATGAAAACTAGGTGTGAAGTATGTGATTTTAAATTTGAAAAAGAACCAGGTTTTTTCTTTGGAGCTATGTTTGTTAGTTACGCACTTGCTGTAGGACAAATGATTATCAGTTTAGTAGTATTCTGGCACCTAATAGATTTTTCGCCATTAAAAGTCTTTTTAATAATAGTATTAATCACGTTATTATTAAGCACCTTAAATTATAAAATGTCTAGAGCTATTTGGGTTCATATATTTTATAAAAAACCTTTAGAAAGTACAATTAACAAGGTGGACTAACCTTCAATAACATCCTTATATTCTTCAAAAAAAGCTTCTAGAAGCGACATATGTGTATTAAAAAACACCATAACTTCCTGCCATGTGTTTTTATTATGGATAGATACTTTGTGACCTAAAGGCACATAAATACGTGATATTTCTTTACCATTATCTAATAAAAATTCTTCATCATAAATAGCCTCAGGTAAGTAATCGTCCATTAAAATAGACTTTAAAGCCACTAGTTTTTCCCAATAATTTATGCGGTTTTCTAAGTCGTCTTCTAAGTCAAGCGCTATCAAGGCTTTTTTATTATCAAAATAAAACTTTAAGCTTAAGCCTTTTAGTTTAGTATTATATAAAATCCATTTTCTAGGAAATGACTTCCCAAAACTGGTCCAAAATAGTTCTTTAATTTGTCTGGATTCTTCTTTAGAAAACATAATTTTAATACATTATTGGATGAAATCTTTCTTGATATGATTTCAAATTCTTAAATCAAGAAATTACTAAAACATTAAATTAAATAAGCAATGACAATACCCAAAATAATGGTACTTAGTTTGGCTAAATTAAATTTATGACCTTCGCTACTTTCAAATAAAATGGTAGTACTAATATGTAAAAATATACCAATAACTAAGGCAGAAACTTCATAATAATAGTTTTCAAAAAACTGAAATTGTGTTGATAAAAACACACCTAAAGGCGTCATTAAAGCAAACAATAATAAAAATAAAATAATTTTATTTCGACTTAAATTAGACGCTAAAAAAAAGGTTGATAATATTATAGCAACAGGCAATTTGTGGATAATAATTCCGTAAATTAAATGCTCATGAGCTTCTATTGGAATGCCTTCTAAAACACTATGGATACTTAAACTAATAAATAATAACCACGGAAACTCTACACTGTTTTTATTAATATGCACATGACCATGCTCTGCACCTTTAGAGAAAAATTCTAAAATTATTTGCAACAAAATACCAATCATAATAAACAAACCAATAGGCTTGCCTTGACTATTATAAACTTCTGGTAAAAAATGAAATACAGTTATAGATAATAAAAAAGAACCACTAAACGCTAGTAGTAATTTAAGATTACGGTTATGTTTTGGTTTAAAAATTAGGACAATTAAAAAGCCTAAAACAACAGCGATAATTGGTAATAAAAAATTTTTCATGTCCTTTATTATTTAAAAATCATGATTAAACGTTCGGACGTTTTTTTATGAAACTTACTAAGCTTATAATCTCCAAAAACATCTAATAAATAAACACCAGCTTGCTCAAATAAAGCTTCAAAATCTGCTAGACTAAACGCTTTAACACGTTCTTGAAATTGGTAGTCTTCACCTTCAAAGCTAAAGCTTATGTCTTTAATTATGTAGCCATTTTCTACACGTCTTTTTTGTAAAAAGTCAATCCCTTCAACCGTTTTAGTATTCTCAGGCACTAAGTTTTCAATAATATATTCGGTATTCATAAAGTCAATAACACCAAAACCAAAATCGTTTAAATTAGCTTTAATCGCTTTTATCGTTGCTAAATTATCTGATTCGTTTTCAAAATATCCAAAACTGGTAAATAAGTTAAACACAGCATCAAAAGTTTCGCCAAAAGGCTGACACATATTATGTACGTTAAAGTGCAAGCTATCGTTTTCAAATTGTTTTGCGTAATTGATACTGTTTTCAGACAAATCTGCACCTGTAACATTGTAACCAATCGAGTTTAAATACACAGCATGACGACCTTTTCCGCAAGCCAAATCTAAAATTTTTCCTTGTTCCGGAATATTCAAATAATCCGTTAAATTGGACATAAAAGCCTCAGCTTCAGTATGATCTCTGTCCTTGTAAAGTATGTGGTAAAATGGACTATCAAACCAAGATGCGTACCATTTATTTTCGTTTTTATTCATATATTATTTTTGGGGTTTAAACTTCCGCTTAAGCTCCAGTTTAACAGGCTCTCGCAACTCGCTCTCTGCGAGGAGCTCAAACAAATTGCTCCATCCTTAACCCATTTATTTATAAAGGTTATATTTCCGACAAAAATAGAGTATTTTTGCAAGGTAATAGACGAAAAGAATGGAAGAAAATTTCAATATGGTTGCCAAAACTTTATTTGGCTTTGAAGAGTTACTATCAAAAGAGCTTAGACAACTTGGCGCACAGAACATTAAAATAGGTGTGCGTAATGTTAGTTTTTCTGGTGACAAAGGGTTTATGTATAAAGCAAATTTAGCTTTACGTACAGCCACTAAAATATTAAAACCAATACATAGCTTTAGGATAAAAACTGAGCAAGATTTATACGATCAAGTTTACAAAATGGACTGGACGCCTTATTTAAAGCCTACAGGTACTTTAGCAGTAGATGCAACAATAAACTCGACCGTTTTTACACACTCATTATATATTGCTCAAAAAACTAAAGATGCTATTGTAGATAGGTTTAGAGACGATACAGGAGAGCGTCCAAGTGTGGATTTAAAATTTCCGGATGTAAAAATTAATGTTCATATAGATAGAGAACAATGTAATATCTCGTTAGATTCTTCTGGAGATTCCCTACACAAACGTGGTTACAAATTAGCAACTAACATTGCGCCAATTAACGAAGTTTTAGCAGCAGGAATTATTATGTTGTCAGGTTGGGATGGACAATCAGATTTAATAGATCCTATGTGTGGTAGTGGTACCATTTTAGCCGAAGCAGCAATGATTGCATGTAACATACCACCAAATTTAATGCGAAAAGAGTTTGCTTTTGAGCGTTGGAACGATTGGGATGTTGATTTATTTGAAAAAATAGAGGAATCGTTAATTAAAAAAACTAGAGATTTTCATCATAAAATAATTGGTTACGATAAGTCTCCAAGTGCAGTAGCTAAAGCTAAAGAAAACATTGCAAATGCACATTTAGAAGATTTTATAACCATACAACACGAGGACTTTTTTAAGACCCAAAGGGGAGGAGAGGCTAAACTGCATATGGTATTTAATCCGCCTTACGGAGAACGTTTAGATATAGAAATGGAAAGTTTTTATAAAAACATTGGAGATACTTTAAAACAAAATTATCCTAATACCAATGCTTGGTTTATTACTTCAAATTTAGATGCCTTAAAACATGTTGGATTACGACCGTCTAGAAAAATTCATTTAATGAATGCAATGCTAGACTCGCGATTAGTTAAATACGAAATTTACGCAGGTAGTAAAAAAGGAAAGTACATGGATAAAGACTAATGGCAAATGAAATAACTAAAAATATCACATCGCTATTTAAGTTAGCAAGTATTATTAGCATCCCTTACTTTGGACTGATTTTATTAGGTTTTTTTGTAATACCTGAAAGTCTTATTTATATAAAAGAAGTTATTGGGTTTGGGTTTTTGACGCTTATTGTTTTTAGTATTACAGTTATATTTAGTAGTAATAAAATTAGACAATTTTTAAGTCTAATATTTTTAACGCTATTGTCGCTTTTAGTATTTGTAAAGCTTAGTTTTTATCACAATTATGGTGTAAAAATCAGTGCTTCGGCACTTTTTGTAATTTTTGAAACAGACACGACTGAAAGTTCTGATTTTTTATCAAATTATTTTGATGCATTTGTATTTGGTCTAGCCATTCTATTTTTAATAATTGTACCTATATTGGCTAAATTGTTATTAAATAAAACTATTATTTCTGGACGATTTAAATATATAAGTGTTTTAGCTATTAGTACTGTTGTCGCTTCTAGTTATGCTATAGACAAGCGTTTTGATGCTGAAAACATTGTCGTAACAAGTATTGCAAGTTATTCTGAGTTTATTAGTTTACGTAAAGATTTAAAAACAGATTTAGCTAAGCCTGTTTCTAACTATGTTAATGTGACCAAAATTGACACAACAGCACAAACACATGTTGTAATTATTGGAGAGGCGACTTCAAATTGGCATATGCAATTGTATGGTTATAATCGACCAACCAACCCTAAATTATCTAAAATTAGAGACCAGCTAATTGTTTTTGATAGTGTTATTTCTCCTCATGTACACACAGTAATGTCTTTGGATAAGATATTGACACTTTCTGATATGCAAGCACCTAATAAAAAAAATAATACGTCTATTGTGCAATTGGCAAATGCTGCAGGATATGACACCTATTGGATTTCTAATCAAAGACCAGTAGGTTTGCATGAGCGTATCTCGTCAATTATTGCTAATGCAGCCAAGGAAAAATATTTTGTCGCTACGGATAATTCTGATGACATTATTTATGATGAAGCGCTTTTACCAATATTAGATAAAGTATTAAAAAAGCCTAGTAAGCAAAAAATAATATTCCTGCATCTAATTGGTACGCATGGTCGTTATTCTAGTCGTTTTCCTGAATCGTATAGTTACTTTAAGGATAATAGCTTAAATACAAAATTTAAGCATGACAAAGCATTTAAATTAATTAATGAATACGATAATGCGATTAGATATAATGATAATATAGTTAATTCAGTTATTGATAAAGTTAAGCAGCAAAACACAAATAGTTTTGTCCTTTACTTTTCTGATCATGGAGATGAGTTATTTGATACTATAGATTTTATTGGTCATAATGAATATCAAGCGACTAGACCAATGTATGAAGTACCATTTATAGCATGGTTATCTGATGAATATAAATTAGATTTTAATCCAACCAAGCAATATAATAACTTTACAAAGCGTGCTTATAATTTGGAAGATTTTATCTATAGCTTTGCTGATTTGGCTAAAATAAAATTTAATCAAATGGATAGTACTAAAAGTATTTTTAGTGACCGTTTTTTTAGAAAACCGAGATTAATCAGGGATAATGAAGATTATGATTTAAGACTGAAAACACTGGAAAATTAATTATTCTATTTCCTTTTCCTCGTCTTCGTTTTTTACAGTTTTGGATTTATTCTTTTTAAATAAAGGTATTAAATAGGATACACTGTAGCCATATCCAACACCAATACGACCAGAATCAAACGTTTTATTAAAACCTGGAACAAATAAATTTTCAAAACCAACAGGTTGATCTTGTGTTATCATACCTTTTAGTTGTGCATTTATTCCAAAATACAAGTTGTTTAAAACTTCAGCTTTAATACCAATAATCAATTCAAACCATATGGCAGACAGTCCACTGTATTCTTCTGTTTCTGTACTAGAAAATTGAGGTTGCCAATATTGATCAGTGTTATAAATGGTATAATTATTTCTGGTTTGACTAAATGTACTTGCACCAAGTCTAAACCCTGTATAAATCATGTTGTCTAAACCATCCCAGTTGTTATGCATATTATAATCAACACCTGCTTTAAAGTAACTACCTTTAGCAGTAACGCTTAAATAATCATTAGATGTGATTTTTTCCTCAGTACCAATTTCTCCAGCTAAAAACCAATCTTTAGTAAGTCTGTAGTCCGCGTTTAGTTCAAACCCAGAATAATCATCATCTAAAGCGGTTCTAATTAACTTACTAGCGTCAGTTCCTATTCTTAAACCGTATTTTAACTTGACTGTATCTTTTTTAATAGTAAGATCTTCCTCTTGTGCTTGCAGTGAGAAACATAAGCACAATAAAAGACTAATGGTTAAAGTAATAGTGTGTTGTTGTTTCATCTTCAATTGTTAAATTATCGTTTTCTGGTTGCGCAAGTATTATCCAATTTCCGTCTGTTCCGCCATCTATAGCTACTATTACGTTATTAAATATGGTTTTGTAACCGCATGCTCTAGAGACGTAAACATCTTCAGTTTCATAAGTTATTGTAACGGTATCACTATTACCAGAGGTAACATTACCATCCGTATCTAAAACGGTATCACTAATTAAAGTATAGGTTGTGCTATTTTGGTCAGTTCTAAGCGGTAAAATTAATTCGTCTTCATCTACAACACTATAACCAGGTAATACATTGTCATTATCTAGACCAATTACATATAAATTATTTACAGTTTTTGGGTTTTCTGGCAAAGCATTATTAAAAAAGCCAATAATTAGACTAGGGGTTGTAGGTGTGGTTTCTGGACACAAATCGTCACGTTCGCAAGTCAAAAGACTTATGCAACAAATAGTAAGTAGAATTAATTTTATTTTTTTCATAAACTTAAAAAGCTATTTCTTTTCTAAAAGTACAATATTTTCAACATGATGAGTTTGCGGAAACATATCTACTGCTTGCACTTTAGTTATTACGTATTGCGCTTTCATTAAAGCCAAATCTCTTGCTTGTGTTGCACTATTACAACTTACGTAAACCACCTTTTTAGGTGCTATGTTTAATATTTGCTGTACAACATCCTTATGCATACCATCTCTTGGTGGATCTGTTATAATCACGTCAGGTTGACCATGTGTATTAATAAACTCTTGATTAAATACGTTTTTCATGTCTCCTACAAAAAACTCGCAATTTGTAATATTATTGCGTTTAGCATTTTCTTTTGCAGCACTAATAGCATCTGGAACAGCCTCTACACCAACTACTTTTTTTGCTTTTTTAGACACAAATTGTGCAATGGTACCAGTACCTGTATATAAATCGTAAACCAGTTCGTCTCCATTTAAATCGGCAAATTCACGAGTTAATTTATATAATTCAAATGCTTGATTAGAATTAGTTTGGTAAAAAGATTTAGCATTAATTTTAAATGTTAAACCTTCCATTTCTTCAAAAATATGGTCTTCCCCTTTATAGCAGATCACATCTTGATCGTAAATAGTATCATTAGCTTTTTCGTTAATAATATATTGTAATGAAGTGATTTCAGGAAATGTGCTAGCTACATAATCTAATAATAGTTCACGTTTAGCTTTATCTTCTTTAAAAAACTGAATAACAACCATAATATCCTTAGTTGAGGAAGTACGAATCATCATGGTACGAAGCAATCCAGTTTGATTTCTAGTGTTAAAAAATTCTAAATCATTTTTAATCGAAAAATCTCTTACCGCGTTTCTAATAGCATTAGAAGGATCTGCTTGTAAATGACATTTTTTAATGTCTAAAATTTTGTCCCACATTCCTGGAATATGAAAACCTAAGGCATTTCTATCGCCTAAATCGTTATCTGATTGTACTTCTTCTAAAGTTAACCATCTAGAATCACTAAATGAAAACTCCATTTTGTTTCTATAAAAATACTGCTCAGCAGAACCTAAAATAGGTGTTACTTCAGGTAAATCTAAGTGACCAATCCTTGTTAAGTTATTGGTAACTTCTTTTTGTTTGTAAAACAATTGATGCTCATAACCCATGTCTTGCCACTTACAACCACCACAAACACCAAAATGTTGACATTCTGGAGTAGTACGTTTATCACTAAGTTTATGAAACACGGTAGCCTTACCTTCAAAATAAGCCTTACGTTTTTTAAATGTTTGTACATCGACAATATCTCCTGGTACTGCATTAGGTAAAAATATAACGCGTCCATCAGGTGCTTTTGCTACAGTTTTACCTTTTGCAGCTGCATCAATTACCTCGACATTGGTAAATATTTGTTTTCTTGTATTTTTTCTAGCCATGTGGCAAAAGTACTTTCTTTTTTATTAGTAAAAAACTACACACAATAATTTTAATTAGCAAGTTATATTTATTAATTTGCAACTTCTTAGGGATGATTTCTCTCCCACGCTGAATTTTCGAGCTTTCGAAAGGATAAAGGTACAGAAGGAATGGCTACTTTATAACTTTTTAAATAATAAAAAAATGGCTGTTTTAAACCAATTAACGTCGCAAGAAGCGATGGACTTAGAAAACAAATATGGAGCACACAATTACCATCCATTACCAGTTGTATTAAGCAAAGGTGAAGGTGTATATGTTTGGGACGTAGAAGGAAAAAAATATTATGATTTTTTATCTGCATACTCTGCAGTTAATCAAGGACATTGTCATCCAAAAATAGTAGGAGCAATGGTTAAACAAGCACAAACATTGACGTTAACATCACGTGCTTTTTATAACGACATGTTAGGTAAATTTGAAAAATTTGCAACAGAAACATTTAATTATGATAAGTTATTACCAATGAATACAGGTGCCGAAGCAGTTGAGACAGCTTTAAAACTATGTAGAAAATGGGCTTATGAAGTTAAAGGAATTGACGAAAATGAAGCTGAAATTGTTGTTTGCGAAAATAACTTTCATGGTCGTACGACTACAATTATATCGTTTTCTAACGATCCTGTAGCACGTAAAAACTTTGGACCTTATACTAATGGATTTATTAAAATTGAATACGATAATCTTCAAGCTTTAGAAGATGTATTAACAAGTAACAAAAATGTTGCAGGTTTCTTGGTTGAGCCAATCCAAGGTGAAGCTGGAGTTTATGTACCAAGTGAAGGGTATTTAGCAAAAGCAAAAGCATTATGTGAAAAACATAACGTTTTATTTATAGCAGATGAAGTGCAAACAGGTATTGCTAGAACAGGACGTTTATTAGCAACTTGTGGTAACTGTACTTGCGCAGACAAACATTGTTCTGGAACACCAGAAGTAAAAGCAGATATTTTAATTTTAGGAAAAGCGTTATCTGGTGGTGCATATCCTGTAAGTGCTGTATTAGCAAATGATAATGTAATGAATGTTATCAAACCTGGTAACCATGGAAGTACATTTGGAGGTAATCCTGTTGCAGCAGCAATTGGTACTGCAGCTTTAGAGGTTATTAAAGACGAAAAATTAGCACAAAACGCTTTTGATTTAGGAGAATTATTTAGAGCTGAATTATCTAAATTTATTGAGACTTCAAACATTGTAAACTCGGTTAGAGGTAAAGGGTTGCTTAATGCTATTTTAATTAACGATACAGAAGATAGTGACACTGCATGGAACATTTGTATTGCTTTACGTGATAATGGTTTATTAGCTAAACCAACACACGGAAACATTATTAGATTTGCTCCACCTTTAGTAATGACTAAAGCGCAATTATTAGATTGTGTTAGTATTATTACAAGTACTTTAAAACAATTTGAAAAGTAATTTTAGTACTATTTGAAATAAAAAAAGACTGTCATTGACAGTCTTTTTTGTTTAGTATAATATTTTAATCTATTTATTAGAGATGATTACTTTTTTACTAATAGTACTTCCATCTTTAGTTTCAATTTTAGTAACATAAACACCATCACTTAAGTTTTTGGTAGAAAAAGTAACTCTTGTTTTGGTTTCCATATCTGATTTGTCAAAAATCTGTTTTCCAGTAATATCAAAAAGTTTAACCGATTTTAATGCAATAGCATTAGGGTTTTTAATAATTAGTTGATTTAAATTATTTTCTTGAAGAATTACAAACGAAGCTTCATCAAATGTTTGGTTAGATAATGTTTGTGCTTCTTGAAAAACAATCTCAAAACGTTCATTATAGTTTCCTTGTGGTAAGTTTACTTCAAGGTCTTGCACTTTTAGGTTAACGTAAAGATTTTGTACTTTATCATGTAAAAAAATAGGTTGTGAACTTTCAAAATTTTGAATATCAAATATTCTAAACCTAATTAATTGTTGATTATCTAGTTTAAGACCTATAGGTATAGTCAATTCAACTTCAAAGTTATCTGCTTTAGTATTGTAAGCCTCTTCATTTTGTATCCAATTGGCATCTGTATTTAACGCAGAAAACACCTTACTTTCCAAACCATAATCAAAATTAGGTGTTGCAGTTTCATGAAAATTATGTAGTAACTGTCTAGTATAAAGATTGTTAAAGTCAATATTTAATCTAAATCTTTTATAATCTGAAGGTAGTATTTGTAATCCATTACTATCGTACTGGATTTCGTACACTTGGTCTTCATTATTTGTTTGATTTTGTACTGAGGTTCTATAAAACTCACTGTTGGTTGCAGATTCTCTGTAAAAAACACGATGACTATCAGAGGTTAAAAGTGATCCAGTAGCTGCACCTTTTACCATAAAACCTTGTCCAATTGGTATATAGCGTCTGACTTGTTTTCCTGATGTTGACGAAGTACCTGTAGTATTTAATGTTCCGTCAGAATTGTAAGCGTTAAAGGTTGGAGGTACATAAGATCCAACAGTTCCGGAAGCGGTAATGGTAAATGACCCATATCCACCTCTGTAAGCCTCTAAAATATGAGAGCTTATCGTTTGGTCTTGTTCCCAAAAATAAAGTGTACCAGAGTCTAATAAAGGCGTATTATTAGCGTCATGTATAAAAGCACGAGCATCTAAAGCAGAAGGATAAGGGTTGCCAATTAAGGTTTCTTGTCCTAAAACAACAGCTGTATTAATTTCTCCTTCGTTAGGTTTACCTCTAAAATCATATTGCTGACCAGCAGCAGCAGTTGAGCCTATGGTTCCTTTCATGGAAAAACCATATCCAGCATTTACAGTTCCTGATTGACCTACAAAATCCCAATCGCTATAGGCAGCTCCTGGATTATATTTCCAAAGCCAATAACTTTCTATATTTAAAGGACTACTTGTACCATTATAACCAGAGGTGTTGTAACCTGCTAAGTTACTGTTGGTTAAATCTACAATGTCAAAAATGTTTTGATTGGGTATAAAAGGAGTGTTTCCAGTGCTATTTGTAGCAACATTTCCGACAGGAGAGGACCAATAATTATAAGCGTAATTATTTACAGTACCTTCTTGATAAACACTAAGTCTACCTAAGCCAGAATTACCAGTATTACCAGCACCTTGTATTATTTGTGCTTCATTACGTAAATATAGGTTGGAGTTTACTTCTTTTAAATTAATATCATCTTCGACATAAATTACTACGTCATTTCCAAAAATGTACGAATCGTTTCTAACCGTAAGCTGCGCAAAGGATTGTTGGCCGAATAAAGTTAGTATTAATAGGTAGAAAGTAGGTTTCATATTCTATTTTTTGACAAAGCTAAAGATTTAAGTTAAACTATTGTTATATTATAGATTAATTTAACATTGTTATTTGTTCATTATCAGGTTTTTAAAGGTGTAGTTTTTTTCTGTCTTTTTTAATAAATCAGTTAGTTTTTAGACTGTTTTTTTATATCAAGAAATAAATAAAAGTTTAAATTTGCGACATATAACTTGAATACTAAACTATGTTTAAATCGCCTAAAATATATTACTTTTTAATTGTAATTGGTGCTGTAGTAGCGATATATGCTAATGCCAACGAGGAACAAAATATTCTGGTGTTAATTGTTGGAATTATTGTTTTGATGTTTGGTCTTTTTAAAGTTCAAGCTACCATACCTAGTAAAAGGGAAAAAGAATCGTTTGTTGAAACGGAACCAAGTGACGAAAAATAATGAAATTTAAAATAGGAGATACAGTAGATGTTTTGGATGATGTTTTATCTGGAATTGTAACCTTAATTAAAGGAGATGTTATTACTATTGAAACCAATGAAGGTTTTGATTTAGATTTTAATGCATCAGAGTTAGTGAAAATTAAATCATCTACGTTGAGAGATAATATTTTTGACTCGGCTTCCATTAACGAAGTTTTATCTGAAAAAACTGAGAAAAAGCGTCACTCTACCACAAAAGTTAAAGCTAAAGAGCGTTATCAACCTACCATGGAAGTAGATTTGCATTTGCACCATTTAGTGGATAATGAAAGAGGCATGACTAGCTACGATAAACTGTCAATACAGTTAGATACTGCAAGACAACAATTAGAATTTGCAATAAGAAAACGCATCCAAAAAATCGTTTTTATTCATGGCGTTGGAGAAGGTGTTTTAAAAATGGAATTAGAAACCCTATTTAGCAGATACGATAACGTAAAGTACTACGAAGCCGATTATAAAAAGTATGGTTTAGGTGCGACAGAAGTATATATCTTACAAAACCCAAATACAAATTAAATAAATGGTGGTGTTAAGGTTCTTGTAGTTGATAAAGATGAGTCCTCTAAAGTTCCAAAAACAGTTTCTTCATATAATATTGTAGGAAACTCAACCCCTTCTAAAATTAAAGTTATAGTAAATGTTTGTGTTATAGTATGACTTCTAAATGATGTTGGTGCATTATCGTTGGTGTAATCAGGATTTAAATAATCTGCAACTGTGCTACTACCTGAAACATCATTAGTTGGATTATTATCAAAAGAATTAATTTCTTCATTTCTAGTCGGTACACCATCACCATCATCATCATTATCTAAATAGTTAGGGATGCTATCTCCATTAGGTAAATCTAAATCTGTATTTGTAGCACTTAAATTTAATTCGGCTAACGTCATACCTTCAACATAATTAACCCCTTCGCTAATTGTTAAGACGTTGTCTCCATCATCATCTGCATCTAAAAAGTTAGGTAAACCGTCACCATCTGTATCATCATCATAAAGGTTTCCGTTACCATTTAAATCTTCTAATGCTGCAGGAATACCATCATTATCATCCTCTAATAATTCCATTGTAAAATGGGCACTACCACTACTAGCTGTAAACTCTTCAGTTATTTGTATCCCACTTGGAGGCACATCGTTACAAAAAAAGTTGGAGGGATTGCTAGTATAACTTCTAAATTTAAACAAATTAGCAATACTAAAATCAGTAGTTTGTTCAGCTACTAAATTAAGTAACAAAGCATTGTCTGGATCGGCTTCGGTTTCAATTAAATCTGCAATTGTAAAACCAGGTTCTGTAAGTTGTATGGATAAGGTTTCGTTAGGATCCGTTTTTACTTTGTAAAGTACTAAATCACCACAAGTTTGAAAGGTGTCTCCAAATTCTAACTCAGTAGTTATAATATCTCCATCATCACATGATAAAAAGCTTAAAAACAAGGTAAATAAAACAGAAATTTTACGCATTATAATTTAATTTTGAAAGACAAAAATAATAGAATTGTCAAACTTATAACGCTGCTTAAGGCAATTAATTTTATTTAAACTATTTTTGTGCCCATTAATAGCAAAATTCTCAATGAAACCAGTATATTTTGATAGTGCTGCCACAACGCAGTTAAGACCAGAAATAATAGAAAAAATGACGCAAGTCATGCAACAATGTTATGGTAATGCTTCCTCGACACATAGTTTTGGACGTTCTGCCAAAGCAATGATTGAGCAAGCTAGAAAGACGGTTGCTAAATATTTAAATGTGTCTGCATCAGAGATTGTTTTTACATCAGGAGGTACAGAAGCAGATAATTTAGCCTTATTAAGTGCTGTTAGAGATTTAGGTGTTAAAAAAATTGTTACTTCTAGGATTGAGCATCACGCAGTGTTGTATACAGTACAACAATTGGAAAAAGAATATGGTATTAGCGTTGATTATGTAGATTTAGATAATCATGGTCATGTGGATTATAAGCATCTAGAAAGTTTATTACAATCATCCCATAAGACTTTAGTTAGTCTTATGCACGTTAATAACGAGGTTGGTAATATACTAGATATGGATAAAGTTAGTAAATTATGTAAAGCTAATAATGCCATGTTCCATAGTGATACTGTACAATCTGTTGGTCATTACAAGTTAGATTTACAAGAGTTAGCAATAGATTTTATGGCAGTTAGTGGACATAAGTTTCATGGACCAAAAGGTGTTGGTTTTGCATTTGTAAGAAAAAACTCTGGATTAAAACCTTTAATTTTTGGAGGAGAGCAGGAACGTGGTTATCGTGCAGGTACAGAAGCTGTACACAATATTGTTGGTTTAGAAGAAGCTTTAAAATTGTCTTATGAGAATTTAGAAGAAGAAAGAGCCTATATTACTGACCTAAAAAAATACTTTATTGAAAAGTTAGTTTTAAACTTTTCTGGAGTATCATTTAACGGAAGTAGTGCGGATTTTGATAAAAGCACTTATACTGTTTTAAACGTTTGTTTACCAATAGCTCCAGAAAAAGGACCAATATTATTGTTTCAACTAGATTTAAAAGGTATTGCCTGTTCTAAAGGTAGTGCCTGTCAAAGTGGAAGTGCAAAAGGTAGTCATGTATTATCACAGATTTTATGTGATGAGGACATGCAAAAACCTTCAATAAGATTCTCTTTTAGTAAATACAATACAAAAGAAGAAATAGATTATGTTATTGAGGTGTTAAAAGAATTTATTTAAGAATAATTATATTGTATTTTTACAATTCAAAAAAATAATTGCTAAACTACTCAACATATTTACATTCTCATTCTAATGAATGGGTCACTTTTGTTCATGGAGCAGGAGGAAGCAGCTCTATATGGTATAAGCAAATACGAGATTTTAAAGCCGAATTTAATGTGCTTATTCTGGATTTACGAGGTCATGGTAATAGTAAGCCTAAGTTAAAAGATGCATTTAATACTAAATATACTTTTGATTCTATTACTAGTGATATTGTTGAAGTTATAGATTTTTTAAAAATTGAAAGCTCGCATTTTGTTGGTATATCTTTAGGGACAATATTGATTAGAAACATAGCCGAAAAGCATCCTGCTAGAGTTAAAAGTATGATTATGGGTGGTGCCATAATGAAACTTGATTTTAGATCTCAAATACTTATTAAAGTAGGTGTTATCTTTAAAAGTGTAGTGCCATATATGTACTTATATAGACTGTTTGCTTTTATTATTATGCCAAGAAAAAATCATAAAAAGTCAAGATTACTTTTTGTTAACGAAGCAAAAAAACTATACCAAAAGGAATTTGTCAGGTGGTTTAAATTAACCTCTGAGTTAAATCCATTATTACGCTTTTTTAGAGCAAAGGATATTAAAATACCAACGCTTTATGTTATGGGAGCAGAGGATCATTTGTTTTTACCTTCAATAAAAAATATTGTAAGTAAACACTCGACGTCTATTTTGTATGTTGTGGAAAAATGTGGTCATGTGGTAAATGTCGAGCAACCTTTACTATTTAATAAAACAAGTTTAGATTTTATCAAAAATAGGGTAGAAGCTATTTAATTGTTTGCAAGCTTCATTTGTAACAAGCATTGTTAATACTTCTTCTTAATTTTATCCAAATAATAAGCTATGCATATAGCGACCAGGCATAAACGTAAACGTTCCAGCAATAAGTATTGCACCTACATATAGTCCTATCATTTTAAATTTATGACGTTTAACATTTCCTTTTTTAATGGCTATATAAGCTGTTGGAACAGTGTAAATTGTTAAAAAACTAAACAGGTGTATCCATCCAAAATGGTTTAAAAATCTTGAACCAACAAAAGCAGGCATAAACAAAGTTATAATAGCTGTAAATAGCATTAGTAGCATGTAGATTCTGCCTATTATTTTATGAGTGTTAGTTCCTTTTTTTAAAATAAAACTAACTGTTCCTAAAACAAAAGCTGGAAGTATAGTTGAAAGATGAAGATACATTAGGGTAGTGTAAGACATGGTTTTTGGTTTTGTATATCTCAAATGTACTACCAATACTATTTGTAGAATAATAGTACTTACTCAATTGTAACTTTTTAAGGCTAGACTGTAATTTGTTATTTAAAACTAATACTATCAAGCATTAACAAAGCATCTGCTTTGTGTTTTTTAAAGCTATTATTTAATGCGGAGTATTTGTAATGATAATAATTTTCGTTGTTTTTAAAAAACACTTCAATGACTTGATGTGTTTCAGTTTTATACTCATGGAAATAAGTAATTCCTAAATGGTTATTTGTTTCTTTTAAGGTCGAGTTATAAATATTTACTTCACGCTTATAGTCTTTAATTTGCTTATCGACAAAAGCCTTAAAGGAAATGGGTTTTGTATTTAAGTTATATTGAAAAACAGACACAATGGTTTTAAAATGATTGTCATTTGGTTGTATTGGAGTATAACCAACATAACCATGGTGAAACACCTCGAACCAATCTTTTGGTTTAGTAATCGTAAAGTTTTGATTAGCTTTAAATATATCAATTATGGATAGGTTTGATGCGTCAGTTGTTTGATTACTAGTTTGACCAGAAACTTCTTTGGCTAATTTAAAAACCATATCTGGACTGTATTCACCATAGTTAACTATATATCTACCGTCAGATTTAATGATGACAAAACTACCATAAGGAATTTGGTATTTAAAAAACAGGTTTTTAAAAACAGAAGCGTCGTCTTTAATCCAATTTATATTTTTTTTATTGCGGTATTTAATGTTTTTATCATCTTTATAGACCCAAAATTGATTGCAATCGATAATTGTATTAAGTTGTTTTTGATAATAAGGTTTATATATATAAGCTCTGCTTTCGCTACTTAAATCTTTATTTGGAGCATCACCAGAGTTATAATTTATAACAATATAATCTTTAAAGGTATTTTGGGTTTTTGAGATTTTGTTAATATAGTTTTTAACCGAGTCTAGTTGGTGTTTTTTTAATATACCATAACGTCTTGTAGGATGTATCATCTTATAAAAAATGCTATCGCTTTCAAAATTTAATTCAAAATTTCTGTTTCCTTTATTTGAATTATATAATAGACTATCAAATTTTGATGGTTCTATTTTTTGTTTAAAGTCATAAGTGTAATGTTCTACTTTTTTAATGTCTTTTTTTATTTCTTCAGCGATTTGATAAACCATATCTTTATTATGCTCTCCATGTAATGATATAAAAGTTCCATCCGATTTGATAATCACAAAACTTCCGTAGGGAATTTGGTAATAAAAAAACAAGTTTTTAATAACACCTAAATCATCTTTTATCCAGAGTTTTTTATCTTCATAATATTTAATATCTTTTTTTTCCTTATAAATAGAAAACTGATTACAATTTAAAAGTTTTTTGATTTTTTTGATATACCCTTTATCTACGACATAACTTTTAGTGTCAGAATTAAACGATTCATAAGGCTCGTTTCCAGAAAAGTAGTTAATAACAATATAATCTTTAAAGACGTTTTTTTTATTAGTTAGATAGTTTAAATACCCTTTTAAGGAATCTAAAACTATGGGATCTAATACATCAAATTGTTTTCTGGGATGTAGCATTTTAACAATACTAGTATCATTTTTAGTTGTGTAAGAAAGATTTTGTAATGTATTATATTTAAATCGTGAATTTTCAAATTCGTCTTTAGTTATTTCTTTTTCTAAATTAAATGTATAGTAATGTGTGTTTTTATCCTGAGCTAAACTGTAACTAGAGACTAGTATTGATAAAAGTAGTAATACGGTTTTCATGGTATCTATTTTTAATTTCTTTTTAAAACGGTTTCACTCTGTTCTTTTAAAATAAAAGTATCACCATTAAATTTAAATAGGCATTTACATTCTTTTTCTAAGTTAAGATTCTCATCCAAAACCGCAATGTTTTCCTCGTTATTTTGTTCGCAAAAACATTCAGGACCACTTAAATCATCTGTTTGATAATGTACAGTTATGGTTTGATTGTTATTGTCATAATCTAGTATAGTATCGTACGATCTAGAATCTGTTGTGTATTCAAAATCTACTGTAAATACATCGTTTTCAAGATGCAAAAGGGTTATGTAATTATAAAAACACATGCCACATGTTTTGACACTTCCTTGTAACAAATATTTTACCTGAGTGTTAGTGGTTAGTGTCTGTATGTTATCATAGCCATCAGGTTTAAATAGAGCGCTATCACCTTCATCTGTGTAAGTATCGTAAACTTTTTGGTATTCGGTGTTTTGTTTATAATAAATAACAGATATTCTGGATTGATAAGAGCCTCCAGATTTGGCATAAAATACTAGGTTGTGAAGCTTGTTATCTTCACTTTTTAGGTAACTAATATTGTTATATAATTTGTCTGTTAAATCAAAATCTTCAGTGGATTTCAAAATAAAAATAACGTTAATTAAGGTTAATATTTTATGCTGAATAGTTTCAATAGCAGCATAGGGTTGCAAGGAATCGTTTATAGCATCATCTGTGTTTTCAAAGGACTTAATATCAGTTTTGGATAGTTTTAAATCTTTAAATGAATACAAATCGCCATGAGGCGAAAGGGTTTCATAAATTTTTAATTGTTCGTTTAATTGGTCAATTGTTTGTTGTGCTAATTTGTTTTGAGAAATACAAAAGGAGCTACAAAGCCAAATGATTAAAACGAAGCAACTTTTCATTT
Organism: Olleya sp. UBA1516; assembly: GCF_002323495.1. Taxonomy (NCBI): domain Bacteria; kingdom Pseudomonadati; phylum Bacteroidota; class Flavobacteriia; order Flavobacteriales; family Flavobacteriaceae; genus Olleya; species Olleya sp. UBA1516. The sequence continues at coordinate 51,033 of NZ_DCQO01000020.1, read as the reverse complement.
TAAAAACGCATCGTGGTTCTTACATTAAAAACACGTGGTGTTAAATAGTTTGGTATAGCGTATTGACGTTTGCTATACACATCCCTTACCCAAGTATTAGTGATGGAATTTTGAACATTAAAGACATTAAAAATTTCAAATCCAAACGACAAATCTTTAAATGGTTTTTTCCAACCACTATCAAATTGCTTGTCTTTATCTACTAGCACAAACTGAAAACCAATATCTGCACGTTTGTAGTCTGGTAATCTATTTTGAAACACATAAGGATCTGCATAACTTGGCGATCCACCTGGTAATCCTGTATTATAAACTAAGTTTAAATACATTTTCATGCTAGGTATATTTGGTACATAGTCCTGAAACAATGCAGCAAATTTAAGACGCTGATCGGTAGGTCTAGCAATATAACCTCTGTCGTTAATATTCTCTTCTGTTTTTAGATATCCAAAACTAAACCAACTTTCCGTACCAGGAACAAACTCGCCATTTAGTCTTAAATCTAATCCATAAGCATAGGCTTCAGCATTATTTGTAGCACGATATCTAATACGCACGTTTTCTAACGTATATGGATTAACGTCTGTAAGTTTTTTATAATACGCCTCACTAGTTAATTTAAAGGGTCTGTCCCACATTTTAAAGCTGTAATCGTTACCTAATACTAAATGTACAGATTTTTGAGCTTTAACGTTAGGTTGTACAACTCCGTTTTGATCACGTAACTCTCTGTAAAAAGGAGGCTGATAGTACAAACCACCACTTAGTCTAAATAACATGTCTTTGTCCCAATTTGGTTTTATTGCAAATTGCGCACGAGGACTAAAAACAGATTGTGATACGTCTTGATTGGTCCCTTGGTCTCTAACAGTCCAACTATGACTTCTAACACCAGCGTTGTACCAAACATCATGTTCTCCAATGGTGGATCTTTTACTCCATTGCACATAAGCTTGTAATCTACTTATGGTTGTATTGTTTCTGGCTCTAACATTTTGGTAAGCTTCTAATGGACCTTCATATGGCGTGTAGGGTTGGTCATTAAAAGCGTCAGAACTTGGTGGATTTATAGAAAATCCTGCCGAATCGATTACTTCCCATTCTACTAATCGATCTCTAATATCTTCATTAGTATACTTGATAGAAAATTTAAATTCGTTTTCATTTTTAGTATAAGTACCTTTAGCTTCAACATTAGTAATTAATGCATCTAAATCGTTACGACCATGATTTAATTGGCTACCAATACCTTCTGCAAATTCTACTTCACCTAAATTTTCGTCACCAATATTACTATTAACTTCTCCTAAAGCATATTGCGCTAAAATGTCAAAATATTCTTCTTCAGTAGTATGATAAGTAGAGGTTACTAAGGCTACAGATAAATCGTCATTTACATCGTAATTAGCACTTAAAGCACCAAAAAGCGTTTGGTATCTATCCTTTTCTTGACCTTGATATTGCACAATTAAGGCTTGAGGATTATCTAAGGTCCCAAAGTTAGTTTGTCTAGTTAATGGAATATAATTGTATTTATTAAGTGATGCATTACCTAAAAAGCTAACTTCTAACTTGTCTGTAAATTGGTAAGTTAAATAACTTTGTACGTCTGCAAAGGTTGGATTAAAATTAGTTTCGGTTTCTTTAGCATTTACCAATAAGCTATTATCTCTGTAACGTAATCCAACGATACTTGTAAATTTTGAATCTTTGCTAACGTTTTCTAAAGCGACACTTGCACCTAATAAACTGGCGTTAATTGCTACTGTGTTGTCTGTTGGTTTACGATAAGTAATATCTAGTACAGACGATAATTTGTCTCCATATTTAGCTTGGAATCCACCTGCCGAAAAATCTACATTTTGTACTAAATCCGAGTTAACAAAACTTAAGCCTTCTTGTTGTCCAGATCTTATTAAAAAAGGTCTATACACTTCAATTCCGTTTACATAAATTAAGTTTTCGTCATAATTCCCACCTCTAACCGAGTATTGTGTGCTTAGCTCATTATTACTACTAACACCTGGTAATGTTTTAAGTAAATTTTCTACACCTGCTTGAGCACCAGGTATTTTTTTTAAGGTGGCTGGATCAATATTTACAATACCTTCCACATCCTTTCGTCTTTTTCCACTAATAACGACCGTTTCTATTTGCTCTACATTTTCTTTTAAAACGGGATTAAACTCTAATGTTTCACCATTTTTTAAATTGAAGGTGGCAATGATATTTTTATGCGAAACATGAGAAAATATAATTTTCACATTTTTATTTGCAGGAATTTTAATTTCGAAAAAACCATTGTCATTGGTTTGCACTCCATTGTCATCACTTTTAATATTAACAGCATCAATAGGCTGATTAAATTCGTTTAAAATGACGCCTTTTATAGTTCCTGTTTGCGCTAAACAAAATAAAGGGAATAAAAAAGCTAGTAGTCTAATGGTATAGTTAGGTTTGTCCAAGGGTAGGTGTGTTATTTTCTAAAAAAGCTTGCTTCAAATGTACTGCTATTTCCTACATTATCTGTTACAATAATTTTTAAATTGTTTTTAGTGTCTGTAACGACTTTATCATTAAAATCGTATGTTAAGGTTTTCTTTTTGTAATCATATTCCATTAAAATCCACTGACCATTTAAGGTTGCTCTATAGTTGGATATACCTGTATGTTTGTCGTCAATTTTAACTTTTAAAAAACGGTATTTACTTAACCATTGACCATCTTTAAAACTAATAGGTGTTATTGTTGGATTAACAGTATCTCTAGCTAAACAGTAAGTTCCTAAATTTTTAGTTCTAGTAAAAAGGGTGTTATCTTTTCTTTGGGTAGAGGAGTAGCTTAAAAAATTATTCCATCCAACTAATCTGGCAATGTAAACTTGTTTTAAATCTTCAGGGTTGTAATTACTTACATCGTAGCTTATGGTAAAATATTTTTTAGACGCTAGGTTGTTTTCGTGTAATTTTAAAGTATCACCATTAACTCTAAAATCTATAAAAAAATCGTCATAAAAGGTCTCCCTAGGAAATTCTACTTTTATATTTTGGTTTTCTAAAACGTTTGCTTCACCTGATTTGATGTAATATGGAGACGTAAAGTTTTTAGAAACATCATTTGGTTGTTTATCCTCACCTTTGATATTTATATCAATATTAGTTTCGTTGCCTTCAAAATCTGAGATTTTAACTTTATAAACGTTAGAAACAGTATCGTAAATAACTAAATACCCATCGTCAATCTTGTCTTTGTATAAGCTTAACGGGTTATTGGTGTCTAAAAATAATTTTTGAAGACGCTCTTTTTCATCTTTATAATGTGTGTAATCTATTAATCTATTTAGATGCTTAGTTTCGTCAAAAGAAAATTTTCTAAAATCAATTGTAAAATTTTGTGCTCCATTATAAAAGGTTTCAATTTTGTAAACACCATTTTTATTAGCAGCTAAATCTTGTTGATCTATGGTGTTAACAGCAAAGCCTATTTTTCCGTAAGCAGTTAAATCTTCTACTTTATAATCTCCATTTTTTTGAGGAATTACACGCAGTTTTTGTTTTAAATTACTACCATTAACATGTGATAAATCATTTATTGGATAAGCATACATGCTTTTTACGATTGGCTTTTTACTGTCTTTAACTTTTAATCCAAATAGTAAAGGATTAATAGGTCGTTCTTGATTATCTCTAATTTCAAAATGAAGGTGTGGTCCACCAGAACCACCTGTATTTCCGGAATAAGCAAAGACTTCGCCTTTAGTTACTATTAGATCGTTCATGTCAGGAAATAATTCTATTTCAAAACTTTCCTTTTCATATTGATGCTTTTTTACATAGGCTTCAACCTTGTCTGAAAAACGTTGTAAATGTCCATGGACAGTAACATAACCATTAGGATGTGTAATATAAATAGCTTTACCGTAACCGTAATGCGAAATTTTAATTCTGCTTATATAACCACTAGCAGCAGCATAGACACTTAAACCTTCTCGTTGTTTAGTTTTAATATCTAATCCAGAATGAAAATGATTGCTTCTAAGCTCAGCAAATGTCCCTGATAAAACCAACTCTATATCCAAAGGAGACCTAAAGTAATCCTGTGGATAAATGTTTTGTGCAATAGACGATGTTGTTAAAAAAACGAGTAATAAAAGTATGTGTCGCATAAATAAATGGTTACTGCTAAAATATAAATTAGGTTTTAATTACCAAAGTAAAATCAAAGACTAAGCCATTTAATTGATAATGAGTTAAATTTAAGATATAATAAAAATTTATGAAAAATTAATTGCAAAGTGTTAAGGTTTGATTAACTTTGTAAGATAAGTATAGTATTAGTTAATGAGTAAGATTGAAACCATTGTTGATGCGCTAGAAAATAAAATTAGAAAGGTCTTATCAAGGCAACAAGTTTTAAAACTAGAAAACGCAAAGCTTAAAGAAGCTTTAGAACAATCACAATCTAAGATAGTTGCTAAGGATTTAGAATTAAAGAGTTGGCAAGAAAAGTATGACACTTTAAAAATGGCTAATACCATACTAGGCAGTGACAACGATAAACGAGAAACAAAGCTCAAAATAAACACATTAATTAGAGAGATTGACCATTGTATAAGCCAACTTTCTAGTTAATATTATATAGTTTTTATGGCAGACACGCTTAAAATAAAGTTATCTATTGCAAATAGAGTCTACCCATTAACTATTGTACCTAGTCAAGAAGAAGGACTGCGTTTAGCAGCAAAGAAGATAGAGGCTATGATTACCAAATTTGAGCAAAGCTACTCTGTGCGAGATAAGCAAGATGTTTTAGCCATGTGCGCTTTACAATTTGCTAGTCAAGTAGAACAGAAAGCCTTAGATAAAAACCATGTGGAGGAGCATGTTCAGGATAAGTTAGAAGCTTTAAATGACATGTTGCAATCACATCTTAGTTTATAATACGTTCTTATAACATAACAATATTAGGTTACTGCCTACATTAATTATTTTTTTGATAAACTCAACGTTAATTCTTTAAAAAGGGTGAGTTTTAAGTTGTAAAAGCATGCTGCTAATAGTGATTTATCACTGTTTGGGCAGATCCTTGATCAGCTTGTTAGCCCTAAACTTGTTTTTAAGGAGTTTATACAAAACTAAATTAGTGTAGGCTTTTTTTATATACATAAACAATCAAAAATGGATAATACAATTTTAATTATAGCAGGTCTTGCTATTGGAGCCATAGTAGGTTTTATAATTGCTAAAGTGCTTGAAAAAAACAACGCTTCTAAACTTATTAAAGGCGCTAAAAAATCGGCAGCTAGCATTTTAAAAGAAGCAAATGTTGAAGGAGAAGGCATCAAAAAAGACAAAATACTTCAAGCAAAAGAAAAATTTTTAGAATTAAAAGCAGAACACGAAAAGGTTATCTTGTCGCGTGATAAAAAAATGGCTGATACAGAAAAACGTATCAGAGATAAAGAGTCTCAAGTATCTAGTGAGTTATCAAAAAACAAAAAACTAAATACAGATATAGAAGAAAAAGTAAAAGATTATAACCATAGACTTGATGTTTTAGAAAAAAAACAAGAAGAGTTAGATAGGCTACATAAAAGTCAAGTAGAGCAATTAGAAGTTATCTCTAGTTTATCTGCAGAAGAAGCTAAATCACAATTAGTAGAGTCTTTAAAAGGTGAAGCTAAAAGTGAAGCTATGTCTTACGTACAAGACAAGATGGAAGAAGCTAAATTGACTGCTCAACAAGACGCTAAAAAAATTATTATTAATACCATTCAACGTATAGGTACAGAAGAAGCTGTAGACAATTGCGTATCTGTATTTAACATTGAAAGCGACGATGTAAAAGGACGTATTATTGGTCGTGAAGGTCGTAATATTCGTGCAATTGAAGCTGCAACAGGAGTAGAGATTATTGTAGATGATACACCAGAAGCAATTATTTTATCATGTTTTGATTCGGTTAGAAGAGAAGTAGCCCGTTTATCATTACATAAATTAGTTACAGATGGTCGTATACATCCAGCACGTATTGAAGAAGTTGTTCAAAAAACAACTAAGCAAATAGAACAAGAAATTATTGAAGTAGGTAAGCGTACAGTTATCGATTTAGGTATTCACGGATTGCATCCAGAATTAATTAAAATGGTAGGTCGTATGAAATACCGTTCTTCGTACGGACAAAATTTATTACAACACTCGCGTGAAGTAGCTAAACTATGTGGTGTTATGGCAGCAGAATTAGGTTTAAATCCTAAATTAGCTAAACGTGCAGGTTTATTACATGATATTGGTAAAGTGCCAGATGCAGAAGCAGATATGGAAACACCACACGCTATTTTAGGTATGCAATGGGCAGAAAAATATGGCGAAAAAGAAGAGGTTTGTAATGCTATTGGAGCCCATCACGATGAAATAGAGATGAAATCTTTATTATCTCCTATAATCCAAGTTTGTGATGCTATATCAGGAGCAAGACCAGGAGCAAGACGTCAAGTTTTAGATAGTTATATCCAACGTTTAAAAGATTTAGAAGAAATAGCATTTGGATTTAATGGTGTTAAAAAAGCATACGCTATACAAGCTGGTAGAGAATTACGTGTAATTGTTGAAAGTGAAAAAGTAAGTGACCAAAATGCTGCAGACTTATCCTTTAGTATTTCTCAAAAAATACAAACTGATATGACTTATCCAGGACAAGTAAAAGTTACAGTAATCAGAGAAACTAGAGCAGTTAATATTGCTAAGTAGTTTTAATATAGTTTAAATAAAAAATCCAGCTTATAGCTGGATTTTTTTTTGCTTTGGTATAATAATATTAAATGTAGATCCTACATCTTTAGTACTGTTTATGGTTATTGTACCTCCAAAAGCTTCTAATTGGCTTTTAATTAAATATAAGCCAACACCTTCAGCATCTTTGTTTTTATGAAACGTTTTATATAATCCAAAGACCTCGTTACCATATCTATCTAAATCTAATCCTAAACCATTATCAGTAATAGTTAACTCCAAATTGTCTTTTGTGCAATTAGATGATATTGTTATTTCCGGTTTACGATCAGGATGTTTATACTTAATAGCATTAGTAATTAAGTTGTGCATAATACTTTGGAAGTAGGATGAACTAAAACAAATGTTGCAATCATGCTCGACATTATTGTACAGTATAGTACTACTTTCGGCTATAAGATATGATAAATCGTTTACTGCTAAATTTACCTCACGACCAACAGACATTACATTACCCTTTATGTGCTTTTTAGATTGTACGCTTACAATATGACGTAGGTTAAGTAATGTTTTAGATAACGCCTTAGACACTGTTCTTAGGTGTCTAAACATCTCTTGCTTTTCCGCTTCTGAGTCTGCTTCATCATGAAATGTGATAATGCTTTCAAAATTGCTAGCGTATTCTTTTAAATTATGAGAGACGATATGTGCAAAACTTTGCAGTCTATTTTTTTGTACTGTTATTAAATCTATAGACTTTTTTAAGGAGCGTTCCGTTTCTTTTTGTTTGGTAATATCAGTGTGTGTCCCAATTATTCTGACCGGTTTACCATTATCATCATACTCAATAATTTTACCTTGGTCCAAAATCCATCTATAGGTATTGTCTTTATGCAGTATTCTGTGGATGTTTTTATATTCTGGATTGTCTCCATTAATATGATTATTGAAGTCTTCATAGTAATCATCAATATCATCTCTATGCACACGCTTATCCCATTCTGAAGCTTCAGAGCTTATTTCGTCTTCATTAAAACCTATAATTTGTTTGGATTCTTTTGAGTAAAAAACTTTACTTGTTTTAGAATTCCAATCCCAAAGTCCTATACCTGAATTTTGTAAGGCAAATTTCCATTTCAACTCCTCAAAAGTTGAATCTTCATTTTTAGCATTTTCATTGATCTTCATTTTAAACAGTATTTGGCGTGCAAACAAATATCTAAAATTATGATTGGTTATAAGTTACTTAGTTGAAATAAATAATTATATCGATAAAATGCATTTTTTTTAGATTAAACACTAATATCATCGATTAAATGTGATTTTATTTTTTGTTTATGAAGATTATTCTTGTTAATTAGGTAGCGTTATAGTAAACGTGGTTCCTAAATTTACAGTACTTTCTACAGTGATTGTTCCACCAAAAGCTTCAATTTGATTTTTTACTAAATATAATCCCACACCTTCAGAGTCATGGTTTTTATGAAACGTCTTATATAATCCAAAGATATCCTTACCAAACTTTTTTAAATCTATACCACAGCCATTATCTGTAATTTGTATTTCAATAGACTGTTCCGTACATGTGCTACTAATATGTATTTCTGGATGACGTTGTGGATGTTTGTACTTTATAGCATTTAATACTAAGTTTTGTATAATACTGTGAAAATAAGAGGTGTTAAAATTTAAAAAACAGTCTGGAGTTGTATTATTATGTATTAGTGCGTGGTTTTCTGATATATGATAATTCAAGTCGGTTAAAACGGTATTAATTTCAGTATTAATACATAGCTTTTCAGTATCTGTTTTTTGCTTGGATTGTACAGTAACTATTTCGTTTAAATTACTTATAGTTTTAGATAAAGATTTAGATAATGTAATTAAATACTCCATCATTTGGTCTTTTTCAGACACAGTTTGCGCTTCTTTGTAAAAGTCTAAAAGGCTTTCAAAATTTCCTGCATGTTGTTTTAGATTATGAGTCACAATGTGAGCAAAGTTTTGCAGTTTACTATTTTGCTTAACTACTAAATCTAAAGTTTCCTGTACTTTTAATTCATTTAAAGCATATTTTGTAATATCTACATGTGTTCCAATAAATCTAGAGGCTTCTCCTTGCTTGTTTTTTTCGATAACTTTACCACGATCTAAAACCCATCTATAAGATCCATCTTTATGTTTTACCCTATGTTTGTTTTCGTAATAGGGTTTTATTCCATTAATGTGCTCTTGAAAATCCTTATGGTATTGTTCTTTATCTTCAGGATGTACACGATCATTCCAATCGTTTATATTTTTCCCAAAAGTATCGTCGTTTTCAAAGCCAATAATAGCTTTAGATGGTTTAGAGAAAAAAACTGCTTGACTAGATGCACAAAAATCCCAAATACCGACCTTAGATATTTCTAATGTAGATTCCCAGTTCTCGTTTCTAATTTGAAAAGAATTTTGATTGTTTAGATTACCCTTAATTAACTCTGACATAAAGTAGTGTTTATTAAATAGTTAGTTATATAGGGATTCAGTCAATTTGCTTTAATCAACAACACAAATATATGTTAAAATACTGATTTTTAGCAACATATTTATAATTTTTTTTTATTTCCTTGGGTGAAAATTATTTATCACAGTTGTTAAATGCGATCGGTCTAAATGTGTGTAAATCTCTGTAGTAGTAATGCTTTCATGACCAAGCATTAATTGTATTGCTCTTAAATCTGCACCATTTTCTAGTAAATGTGTTGCAAATGAATGTCTAAATGTATGCGGAGAAATAGTTTTATCCAACTTAATCTTTTTTGCTAAATCTTTTATTATCGTAAAAATCATAGCTCTAGTTAATTGTTTCCCTCTTCTATTTAAAAACAAAATATCTTGATGGTCAGGATTTATGGTTAAATTATTTCTAATTTGGTTTTTATAAATCAAAATATATTTTTGAGTATCCTCCAATATTGGCACAAAACGTTGCTTGTCACCTTTACCAGTAATTTTTAAAAACCCTTCATCAAAGAATAAATCTGATAGTTTTAAATTAGTAAGTTCACTAACACGTAAACCACAACTGTATAAAACCTCTAATATAGCTTTATTGCGTTGACCTTGTGGATGTGTTAAGTCAATTGCGCTAATTAAATTATTAATGTCATTCTCGCTTAACGTATCAGGCAATTTACGTCCAATTCTGGGCGAGTCTATGGTATCTAACGGATTATCTTTTCTGTAATCTTCAAAAATTAAATAATTAAAAAAGCCTTTTAAACCAGATATTAATCTAGACTGTGACCTTGGATTTAAATTTTTGGCAGCATCATAAATAAAGGCTTTTATTATAACGTTATCTATGGTAATAGGTGAGTGGCTAATTGTGTTAGCTTCTAAATATTTAATAAGTTTTTTTACGTCTAATAAATAACTATTAACAGAATTAACAGAAAGTCCTCTTTCTATTTTTAAATACATGGAATAATCCTCTAATGCTTGGTGCCATTTCATAGGGTTTAAAGGTATTAATTTAATAATCATGTTATATTAAAACATTCTTATTTTTGTAAGTGTTTGAATATTAATGATTAAAACTTTAAACCTTGCGTCAAGTGTTAATAGTGTGTTAAAATTATTTTTTGTTTTGTTAAAGAATTGCTAAATTGCCAAGGTATTAATCAAAACAAATTTTTAAATTATGAAAAAATTATTTACAATCGCAGCAGTTGCTGTATTAGGGATGACAAGTGTAAATGCACAAGACATCAATTTTGGTGCAAAAGCTGGTGTTAACTTTGCTACTGTAGGTGGTGATGTTGAAGATGTTGATGCACGCACATCTTTTCATGTTGGTGTTGTTGCAGAAATAATGATATCTGATAAATTTTCTGTTCAACCAGAATTAATGTATTCTTCTCAAGGTTTTGGATCTGAGTACTCTGATGAGATATTAGGAACAACAGTAAATTATGAAGAAACTTTGAAATTAGATTACATTAACCTTCCAGTTATGGCTAAGTATTATGTTACTGAAGGATTAAGTCTTGAAGCAGGTCCTCAAATAGGATTTTTAATGTCTGCTGATTATGAATTTGAAGCATCTGCTGGTGGTGACAGTGAGTCAGAATCTGAAGATGTTAAAGATGATTTTAAAAGTATTGATTTTGGATTTGGAGCTGGTTTGGGATATAAATTAGAGAATGGATTAAATTTTTCAGCTCGTTATACGCTAGGACTTGCTAATATCGCAGAAGATGCAGAAGAAGATTTTAGCATCCAAAATAATGTTTTCCAAGTATCAGTTGGATTTTTCTTCTAAGAAAACATAACATATATAATATATCAAACCGAAGCTTTATAGTTTCGGTTTTTTTTTGTTACATATTTAATATCCAAATTAATTATAAGTTTTGGCTTATATAAATGATTTTAAATCTTGTATTATGTATGTGATTTTAACACTTTTTTAATGATTATAATATATCTAATTAATTACTAATAATATTGTTCGTAAAATTGTTAATAAAGTGATTTTAATGCTGAATTAAGGCATATTTATTTAATAATAATTAGTAATTAAATTTAGGATAATCTTTCTGATAGCAAGGCTTAACATAAATTTTATCAAAATAAAACGTTAAAATTTATTTTTAATGATTTGATTTATAAACAGTTGTTAATAACCGTGTTTCTTTTGTGTTATTTTTCTTGTTTAAAGTCTTTATTGCTCCTAATTTTGTCGGCTCAAATAATTTAAAATTTAAATTTAATTATGAAAAAATTATTATTTACAGCTGCAATTGCAGTATTAGGATTTACAAGTGTTAACGCACAAGATGATGCTACTGTTGGTGGTTTCGAAAAAGGAGATGTTTTTATTTCTGGTTCTGTTGGTTTTGGTACTGAAACTACTGGAGATTTAGATTCAAACGTGTTTAACATTGCTCCAAAAGTAGGATACTTCGTATCTGAGAACATTGCAGCAGGTTTAAAAGTTGGTTATACTTCTTTATCGTCTGATAATGATGGGACTGATTTAGTAGACGCAAATGAATTTGCAGTTGGTGTATTTGGAAGATATTATTTCGCTCCAGCTAGCCAATTTTCTTTATTTACTGAGTTAGGTGTTGATTATACTTCAGGAGAAGATAAATTAGCAGATGCTAAGTATGACGGATTTGACATTGCTTTTGCTCCTGGTATTAGCTATTTCGTGTCTAAAAACTTCGCTATCGAAGCTTCTGTAGGTGTTTTAGGATACTCTACAACTGAGCCTGATTTTGATGGTGCTGAGTCTACTGATACTTTTAACGTAGGATTAAACTTAAGCGATATTAACTTTGGAGTTGTTTACAAATTCTAAGTTTTTTAAACTTTATTATAAAAAGACCGAAGCTTAATCGCTTCGGTTTTTTTATGCCATAACTTTTGTATTTTTACCTTATGAAAAAACTAATTATACTAAATGGACCTAATCTTAATCTATTAGGTAAACGCGAACCAAATATATATGGGAGTCTATCTTTTACCGAATTTTTGGATCAAATTCAATCTAAATATCCATCTGCAACTATACAGCATTTTCAATCTAATATTGAAGGCGAATTAATTGATAAGTTGCAAGAGGTTGGTTTTAGTTATGATGGCATCATTTTAAATGCAGCAGCTTATACCCATACTTCAATTGGTATTGGTGATGCTGTGAAAGCTATTGAGACTCCTGTGGTCGAAGTGCATATTTCTAACACCTTTGGTAGGGAAGAGTTTAGACATCAATCCTACGTGTCTCCAAATGCAAAAGGGATTATTCTTGGTTTTGGACTACAAAGTTATGAATTAGCCATTCAAAGTTTTTTATAATATAAAGCGCATTAATAATTTAGGTTTTACTTAACTTTTAAAAGCATAACTCTTAAAATAAATTTAATTTTTTAGTATAAAATAAGGTTTCTATTAAAAACTGTTAAATACAGCCCTATTGCTGTTAAACGTTGTTAACAGAACATCTGTACTTAGATTCAGTTCGTAATTTTGATGTATTAACCTAAAAAAATATACAAATGAAAAAATTAATTTTAAGTACAGCACTATTTATTTCGGGATTAGCATTAGTAAATGCACAATCAGATTCAAGAGAAGTCCAATTAGGTATAAAAGGTGGATTAAACTCATCAACAATTAGTGGAGATGATTTAGGTGATTTAGATTCTAGAACTAGCTTTAATGCAGGTTTAGTTGCAGAAATCCCATTAACTGAAAGATTATCATTCCAGCCAGAGGTATTGTATTCTGGTCAAGGATTTGATGTTAGAGAGATTGACCAAGATAATATAGTGGATACTGACGAAAATATTGAGTATCAATTAGACTACATTCAAGTACCATTATTACTAAAAGCATATATTGTTAAAGGGCTTAGTGTAGAGGCAGGACCACAATTTGGATTTAAGATCCACGAAGAGTTTGATTACCAACCAAACAGCGATGGTGGAGATATCGAAATTGATTCTGATGACTCATACGTAAAAGACTTTGATACAAGTATCGCCTTAGGTGCAGCTTATAAGTTTGATAATGGCTTTTTCTTAAGTGGACGTTATAACTTAGGTGTGACAGATATTTTTGAAGATGGTACACCATTTGAAGGTGTCGATGCAAAAAATAACGTTTGGCAGTTTGGTATTGGATTTATGTTTTAATTCTATACAACCAATATAAATAAAAAAAGTTCCAGATAATTCTGGAACTTTTTTTATGCTTTAAAATGTTTAAAATAAATTTTAAAACTTTTATAAATGTATTACTTCGTCATAAGCATCTGCAACAGCTTCCATAACCGCTTCACTCATAGTTGGGTGTGGATGTACAGCTTTTAATACTTCATGTCCTGTAGTTTCTAATTTACGTCCTAAAACAGCTTCAGCAATCATATCAGTAACTCCTGCACCAATCATATGGCAACCTAACCACTCACCATACTTAGCATCAAAAATCACTTTTACAAATCCATCTTTAGCTCCAGAAGCACTAGCTTTACCAGATGCTGAGAAAGGGAATTTTCCAACTTTAATATCGTAACCTTGATCCTTAGCTTGCTTTTCGGTTAAACCAACACTTGCAATTTCTGGACTTGCATAAGTACAACCAGGTATATTACCATAGTCTAAAGCTTCTACATGCATACCAGCAATTTTTTCGACACATAAAATTCCTTCAGCAGAAGCAACGTGTGCTAAAGCTTGACCAGGAGTTACATCTCCAATTGCATAATACCCAGGAATATTTGTTTGGTAGTAATCGTTAACTAATATTTTATCTCTGTCAACTGCAATACCTACATCTTCTAATCCAATATTTTCTATATTAGTTTTAATACCAACAGCACTTAAAATAATGTCAGCTTCTAAAACTTGTTCTCCTTTAGCAGTTTTAACTGTTGCTTTAACACCTTCTCCAGACGTATCAACTTTAGTAACTTCTGCAGATGTCATTACGTTTATACCACTCTTTTTAAACGACTTTTCTAATTGCTTAGACACGTCAATATCTTCAACAGGTACAATGTTTGGTAAGTATTCTACAACAGTAACTTCAGTTCCCATAGAGTTGTAGAAGTATGCAAACTCAACACCAATTGCACCAGATCCAACAACAATCATCTTTTTAGGTTGTGTTGGTAATGTCATTGCTTCTCTATAACCAATCACTTTTTTACCATCTTGTGGTAAACTTGGTAACTCTCTAGAGCGTGCTCCAGTAGCAATTACAATATGATCAGCACTGTAAACGGTTCCGTCTACTTCAACTTTTTTTCCTGGTTTTAGTGTGCCAAAACCATTGATTACCTCAATTTTGTTTTTTTTCATTAAAAACTGAACACCTTTACTCATGCCTTCAGCAACACCACGACTACGTTTAACAACAGCATTAAAATCTTTATCATAATCTGTTACAGATAAACCATAATCACTTGCGTGCTTTAAGTATTCAAAAACCTGAGCAGATTTTAGTAACGCTTTAGTTGGAATACAACCCCAATTTAAACATACACCACCAAGACTTTCTTTTTCAATTATAGCGGTTTTAAGGCCTAATTGTGAAGCGCGAATTGCGGTTACATAACCTCCAGGTCCACTTCCAAGAACAATTACATCGTATTTACTCATTCTATTATTTTTTGTAGTTTTAAGAAGTTACGAAGTTACAAAACCAAATTTGAATAAAGAATTTAGATTCTTAAAAAATTATAACTTTATATTACCTTTGTCATGCAAGTTTTTTTATATGAATATACCTAAATCTAGTTTTCCTCGAATTATAATAATTGGTGGTGGTTTTGCTGGCATTGCGTTAGCTAAAAAATTATCTAAACAAGAAGTACAAGTTGTCCTTTTAGATAAGCACAATTATCATACATTTCAGCCATTGCTTTATCAAGTCTCAACAGGAGGATTAGAGCCAGACTCCATTGCGTATCCTATTAGAAAGGTTTTAGGAGATTTTCCTAACTTTTTCTTTAGGTTAGCAGATGTTTCTGAAATTAATACAGAAAAAAATAAAGTTATTTCTAATATTGGAGAACTTAAATATGACTATTTAGTAGTAGCATCAGGCTCTAAAACCAATTATTTTGGTAATACATCTATCGAAGCCAATAGTATGGAAATGAAAACCGTACCACAATCTTTAAATCTTAGAAGTCTTATTCTTGAAAATTTTGAAGAGGCACTTTTAACTTCGGATTTAAATGAAAGAATAGCTTTAATGAATTTTGTTATCGTTGGTGCAGGTCCAACAGGAGTAGAGTTAGCAGGTGCTTTAGCCGAAATTAAAAAAGGAATTTTACCTAAGGATTATCCAGACTTGGACACACGATTGGCGCAAATTAATTTAATCCAATCTGGCGATAAGATTTTAAAAGAAATGAGTCCTCAAGCGTCTCAAAAAGCTGAAGATTTTTTAGAAAAACTAGGCGTTCATGTTTGGAAAAATGTAAGAGTAACTGGTTATGATGGTAAAACAGTTACTACAAATAGTGATTTAACATTTGATGCAGCAACAGTTGTTTGGGCAGCAGGAGTTAAAGGAGCTGCTATAAAAGGATTAGATTCAGACCAGTTTGTGTCTAGAGGTAACAGGATTATGGTTAATGAGTTTAATCAAGTTAAAGGCTTAAATAATGTTTTTGCGGTTGGAGATGTTGCACAAATGGAAACAGAAAATACGCCTCATGGTCATCCAATGATGGCACAACCAGCAATACAACAAGGTAGGTTGTTAGGTGATAATTTACTTAAAATGTTAGAAAACAAACCAATGAAACCTTTTATATACAAAGATAAAGGCTCTATGGCTACAGTAGGACGAAATAAGGCTGTTGTAGATTTGCCAAACTTTAAATTTCAGGGTGTTTTTGCTTGGTTTGTTTGGATGTTTGTTCACCTATTTTTTTTAATAGGTTTTAGAAACCGAATGATTGTTTTTATTAATTGGGTGTACAACTACATTAGGTTTGATCGTGAAGCACGTTTAATAATTAGGCCTTTTAAAAAAGAGATAAAGTCTAATTCTTAGTCTTATTAAATTTAGAGTCATTAAATGCTTTAGAAGTACCTTTTGGTATGGATAAAGATTGCCAATCTTCATTTTTAATTATAATGCCAATGTAGGCTATTTGACCAATATGGTATGAATAGTGACCTAGTTGCCTAAAAATAGCGTCAGAGACTGTTTGGCTTTCGTTTCTTATATAAACAATACGCTCTAAATCGTTATTTTTTAATGGAGTAATAGCATCGTAAAGACATTGCCAACCTTTTTCCCAATCAGCAATTAATTCAGCTTTATTCGCATAAGTAGCTTCAAATTCTTGTTCACGTTGTCGCCATTTTTTTTCGCCATCTTCAGTTAAAAAATTGGTCCATCTGCTTAGCATATTTCCGACCATATGTTTTACAATTATGGATACGCTATTGGAGTTGTCGTGAGATTGCCAATTCATTTCATTAAATGATAACTGCTGAAGGGTTTTGTCTCCAGCAGTTTTATAATAATCAAATTGTTTGATTAGGCTTGTAATGTAATTATTCATTTTTAAAATCTACACTTGCCGAGTTGATACAAAATCGTGTTCCAGTTTCAGTTGGTCCATCATTAAATACGTGACCTAAATGACCACCACAATTAGAGCAAACTACCTCTGTTCTAATCATCCCATGAGACTTATCTAATATGTTAGTAACGCTACCTGGAATAGCTTCGTCAAAGCTAGGCCAACCGCAGTTAGACTCAAACTTACTATTACTTTCAAAAAGTTGTTGGTTACAGGCAGCACAAGCATAGGCTCCATTTTCAAAATGAAGGTTATATTTTCCAGTATGTGGCATTTCTGTACCTTTTTTGCGTAAAATACGGTATTGTTCATCCGTTAACTCATTACGCCATTCTTGTTCTGATTTTGTGACTTTATAATTACTCATTATCTGGTTTAAAATTTAATGCAACTCCGTTAATACAATGTCTTTCTCCTGTTGTTTCCTTAGGACCATCATTAAAAACGTGACCTAAATGTCCGCCACAAGTTGCGCAATGTTCTTCATCTCTAGTATAACCAATTTTGGTATCTGTACCAAATGCTACATTTCCTTTAATTTCTTGATCAAAACTCGGCCATCCTGTTCCGGAATCAAATTTGTTTTCACTTTTAAATAAAGGTGTATCACATGCAGCGCAATGGTAAGTTCCTGATCTATGCTCTTTATTTAAAGCACTAGAAAAGGGACGTTCTGTTCCTGCTTGTCGTAAAACATAATACTCAGCATCAGATAATTCTGCTTTCCACTCGGTATCTGTTTTAGTGATTTCAAAATTTTCTTTTTCTTTTTCTTTTGTGTCTTGCGCGTTGCCTTTACAATTAAATAAGGCACATGCAAATACTAATAATGCAATTTTTTTCATATTTTCTTCTTTTTTTTAAAGATATCCTAAAATCTTAAAATAGAATTAATACAGTCGTAATTTTAATTTAAAAATAACATTTTACTGTTTGTGATTTTAAGTGTAACTTTTCAACGTCTAATAAAAATGTAATACATGAAAATATTTCATATAAGTGCAGAATGTTATCCTATAGCTAAAGTTGGAGGTTTGGCAGATGTTGTTGGAGCGTTACCAAAATATCAAAATAATCTAGGAGCAACATCTAATGTTGTTATGCCTTTTTATGATAATGCTTTCACTCAAAAAAATAATTTTAAGTCAATTTATGAAAGTAAATTAGACTTTAATGGTCATAAAATAAGTTACAATATTTTAAAAACTAAAGCTGCAGTTTTAGATTTTGAGGTTTATTTTGTGGATATCCCAAATCTTTTGCACAAAAATTATGTGTATTCTGCAGATGATACAGATCGCTTTTTAGCCTTTCAGATCGCGACATTAGATTGGATATTAACATTAAAAGATTTACCAGAAATTATTCATTGTCATGATCACCACACTGGATTAATACCTTTTATGTGTCAGGAGAGTTTTAAATATAAAAATTTAAATACAATTCCGGTAATTACTACCATCCACAATGCACAATACCAAGGTTGGTTTGGCTATGATAAATTACATTTAATACCAGAATTTGAGTCTACAAAAACAGGATTGTTAGATTGGGACAATTGTATTAATCCTTTGGCAGCAGCAATAAAATGTGCTTGGCGTGTAACCACTGTATCGCCTAGTTATATGGACGAGTTAAAACAAGAGGCCAATGGACTACAAGATTTGTTACAACATGAAAGTAATAAATGTATAGGTATATTAAACGGAATAGATACAGCAGTTTGGAATCCCGAAACAGACCATTATATAGATCATAAGTATAATATAAAAACATTAGAAGCTGGTAAATTAGCTAATAAATTAGCGTTGTGTAAAACCTTTAATTTAGATGAAAGCAAACCGTTAATTACATTTATTGGACGATTGGTGTATGAAAAAGGTGCAGACGTTTTTCCTTTGGCAATAAAAAAAGCATTGGAAGACGAAAATTGTAGTGTTTTGGTTTTAGGCTCTGGACAGGACGAAGCAGAACAGGCTTTGCTTCAGTTAAAAGAAAATAATACAGGTCTGTACAATGTATTTATTGGCTATGACGAAAAACTGTCTCATAATATTTACGCAGGAGCAGACTTTTTACTAATGCCATCAAGGGTTGAACCTTGTGGATTAAACCAATTATACGCTTTGCGTTACGGAACAATTCCTGTAGTGAGAAGTATTGGAGGTTTAAAAGATACTGTTGTAGATATAGACAAAAACGAGGGTTTTGGAATTAGTCATCAAGAAGTCTCAGTAGCGCAAATTTATAAAGCCATTACCCGAAGTGTTGATTTATATAATAAAACAACTATCTTTAAATCAATAAGAAAGCATATTATGACCATTGATCATTCATGGGATGTTTCTGCAAAAGCATATATTAATTTATACCAATCTTTAAAAAAATAACTATGATTAATAATAAAGTGTTATCTATAATTTTAGGAGGAGGACAAGGATCCAGATTATATCCATTAACTGCAACTAGATCTAAACCTGCAGTACCTATTGCTGGAAAGTATAGATTGGTAGATATTCCTATTTCTAATTGTATAAACTCAGACATCAAACGCATGTTTGTATTAACACAGTTTAACTCGGCATCCTTAAATCGTCATATTAAAAACACCTATCATTTTAGTTTTTTTAGTTCGGCTTTTGTAGATGTTTTAGCAGCCGAGCAAACACCAGGTAACGAAGGTTGGTTTCAGGGTACAGCAGATGCGGTTAGACAAAGCATGCATCATTTTTTAAGTCATGATTTTGAGTATGCGTTAATCTTGTCTGGAGACCAATTGTATCAAATGGATTTTAACGAGATGATTGATGCACACATTAAAGCTAAAGCAAAAATATCTATAGCAACTATTCCTGTAAATGCTAAGGATGCAACGTCATTTGGGATTTTAAAAACAGATGATAAAAACGTAATTACTTCTTTTATAGAAAAACCTGAGGCATCATTGTTACCAGAATGGACATCAACCGTTAGTCCAGAAATGGAAAGTCAAGGTAAAAACCACCTAGCATCAATGGGAATCTATATTTTTAATAGAGATTTATTGGTAGAGCTAATGAGTAATCCAGATACAAATGACTTTGGAAAGGAAATCATTCCGCAATCCATTGCAAAGCATAAAACACTTAGTTATCAATTTGAAGGGTATTGGACAGATATAGGAAACATAGATTCATTTTTTGAAGCTAACTTAGGCTTGACGGATGATATACCTAAATTTAATTTATACGATAAAGATCAAAGCGTCTATACACGTGCTAGGATATTACCAACATCTAAAATATCAGGAACCGCTTTAGATAGAACAGTTATTGCAGAAGGTTGTATTGTGCATGCTGCTAAAATTGAAAAATCAGTCATTGGTATTAGATCTAGAATAGGTAAAGAAACCACCATTATTAATACCTACATGATGGGTTGTGATTCCTATGAATCTTTAGAGGAGATAGAGTCTAATAAGATTAATATTTTAATGGGAATAGGAGAGCGTTGTTTTATAAAAAACACCATTATTGATAAAAATATAAGAATAGGAGATGATGTTAGAATTAATGGCGGAAAGCATTTAGAAAATAAAGAAACGGATACCTATGTTATTAAAGATGGTATTGTTGTTATTAAAAAAGGAGCTGTAATACCTAATGGATTTGTAATATAGCTTATGGCAGAAGTCACTGTGTTTAGTCTTTTTACGGACTTTGATATTAATCTTTTTAAAGCTGGAAAACATTATCGATTATACGAGAAATTTGGATCTCATATAACTACGGTTAATAATGTTGAAGGCACCTATTTTGCTGTTTGGGCACCAAGCGCGACACAAGTGTCTGTAGTAGGTGACTTTAATGCATGGACAGAAGGTGACCATCTTTTAAATGTACGATGGGATAAAAGCGGAATCTGGGAAGGGTTTATACCAAACATTGGTAAAGGCAGTTTGTACAAGTATAAAATACAAAATAGTACTAATGGTAGCGTGACAGAAAAAGCAGATCCTTATGCTAGACGTTGCGAACATAATCCAAGTACAGCCTCTATAGTTTGGGAAGATAATTATACTTGGAAAGATAAAAAATGGATGGCCTCCAGAAAGCAAAAAAATGCTTTAGATGCGCCTTATTCTGTTTACGAAGTACATTTAGGATCTTGGAAAAAGCAGGTTGAAGACAATCGCTTTTTATCATATGTAGAGTTGGCAGACGACCTAGTAAATTACGTCAAGGAAATGAATTTTACGCACGTCGAGCTGATGCCAATAATGGAATTTCCGTACGATCCAAGTTGGGGTTATCAAATCACAGGATATTTTGCACCAACATCACGATTTGGTTATCCAGAAGAGTTTAAACTTTTGGTAGACACATTACACCAAAATGATATCGGAATTATACTGGATTGGGTACCTTCTCATTTTCCAGAAGATGCACATGGATTAGGACTATTTGATGGCTCATGTTTGTATGAGCATCCTGATAAGCGTAAAGGGTATCATCAGGATTGGAAAAGCTTAATATTTAATTATGGTCGTAACGAGGTTAAATCATTTTTAATAAGCAATGCTTTATTTTGGTTAGATCAATACCATGCAGATGGTTTACGTGTGGATGCTGTAGCGTCTATGTTGTTTTTGGATTATAGTAGAGAAGATGGTGAGTGGGAACCTAATATCCATGGAGGAAGAGAAAACTTAGAAGCCATAGCTTTTATACAAGATTTAAATAAAGCAATTTACGGAAACTATCCAGATGTACAGTCTATTGCAGAAGAGTCTACTGCGTTTCCAGGAGTCTCAAAACCTGTTTTTTTAGATGGTTTAGGATTTGGTATGAAATGGATGATGGGTTGGATGCATGATACCTTACAATATTTTTCAAAAGAACCAATTTATAGAAAACACCATCAAAATGATATAACCTTTTCATTAACCTACGCATTTACAGAAAACTTTATGCTGCCTTTAAGTCATGATGAAGTGGTGTATGGTAAAAAATCTATTTTAGGAAGAATGCCAGGAGATGAGTGGCAACGTTTTGCTAATGTTAGATTGTTATACAGTTATATGTTTGCTCATCCAGGCACAAAATTATTGTTTCAAGGTGTAGAAATAGGTCAAAGTGAAGAATGGAATTTTGAAACTAGTCTTGATTGGCATTTATTGGATTATCCATCGCATAAAGGGTTAAATCAGTTTATAAAAGAGCTTAATACGTTTTATAAAACAGAACCAGCACTTTATCAAAAACAATTTTCAAGTGATGGTTTTGAGTGGATTGATTACGGAGATTCAGAACATTCTGTAATAGTGTTTATGCGTAAAGGAAATAAGCCTAAAGACAATATTATTGTAGCTTGTAATATGACACCAGTACCTCTAAATAATTACAGAATTGGACTACCTAAAAAAGGACAATTAATAGAAGTATTTAATAGCGATAATAAGCAATACTTTGGAACAGGAGATTTTCAAAATAAGCCAATAGTTAGCCAATTAAAACTATGGCATTCTAGAAAAAATTCAGTTGAAATTACAATACCTCCTTTAGGTATGATAGCCTTAAAATATCAACCTTAAAAAAAAGAATATTACGATTATATAATATATGTAATTCTCATTTTTACTGTTTGATAATTAAGGTTTTAATAAATTTAATTATCGAAAACGTTATAGTTAATAATTTGTAACAATATCTAATAGCAAAGCTTTTGTAACAGGTTTATTTTGCGTTTTTTTACTATAAATAATTAGGACATTCAATTATGATTGTAAATACAGAATTAGAACAAAAAGGAAACTTATTTCCTTCACAAATAATAAAATTTAAAAAAGATGTAGACACATTATATTTCTATACAGAAAATAACGTAGTGCTTCAATTAACAGTCTTAAGGGATAGTGTCCTAAGATTTAGATACACAACAACAGGAACGTTTGATAACGATTTTTCTTATGCTATAACCAAATACGCAAGTACAGGTTATAATAAGTTAGAAATTGTAGAAAATGATGAGTTTTACATTATAATCACTTCTAAATTGAGATGTGAAGTCTCTAAAAAAGATGCCAGAGTCTCTATTTATGATGCTATAACAGACGAGCTTATTAACCAAGATGAAATAGGTTTTCATTGGGAAGAAAGCTATGAGTTTGGTGGTAACATCGTTAAAATGAGTAAAACCGTTAATGAACGTGAAAGTTACTTTGGTTTAGGTGATAAGCCTGACCATTTAAATTTAAAAGGAAAACGATTTCAAAACTGGGTAACCGACTCTTATGCTTTTGGTAAAGAAACAGATCCTATTTATAAAGCAATTCCATTTTTTACAGGTTTACACCATGGTAAAGCTTACGGAATCTTTTTTGATAATACCTTTAGATCGTATTTTGATTTTGGTCAAGAACGACGTAACGTAACCAGTTTTTGGGCTCAAGGAGGTGAGATGAATTACTATTTTATTTATGGCCCAAAAATGCAGGATGTTGTTGAGAATTACACAGACTTGACAGGAAAACCACATCAATTACCACCATTATGGGCTTTAGGGTTTCATCAATGTAAATGGAGTTATTATCCTGAAGCAGAGGTTAAAGCGGTAACCTCAAAATTTAGAGAGCTTCAAATACCATGTGATGCTATTTATTTAGATATAGATTATATGGATGGTTTTAGATGTTTCACTTGGAATAAAGACCACTTTCCAGACCCAAAACGCATGGTTAAAGAGTTGTTAGATGATGGCTTTAAAACCGTAGCTATTATTGATCCAGGAATTAAAATAGACAACGAATATTCAGTTTTTAAAGAAGCTTTAGACAAGGATTATTTTTGTAAACGTGCTGATGGTCCATACATGAAAGGTAAAGTTTGGCCAGGAGAATGTTATTTTCCAGACTTTACAAAACCAGAAGTTAGAGATTGGTGGTCAGGATTATTTAAAGAATTA
This sequence comes from Olleya sp. UBA1516, assembly GCF_002323495.1. Classification (NCBI taxonomy): domain Bacteria; kingdom Pseudomonadati; phylum Bacteroidota; class Flavobacteriia; order Flavobacteriales; family Flavobacteriaceae; genus Olleya; species Olleya sp. UBA1516. Next base: position 27,261 of record NZ_DCQO01000020.1, on the reverse strand, counting down.
GTTGAAGACATAGGTATACAAGGCGTTTGGAATGATATGAATGAGCCTGCTGTAATGGAAGTGCCAAATAAAACATTTCCGGATGATGTGCGTCATGATTATGATGGTAATCCGTGTAGTCACAGAAAAGCACACAATGTTTATGGTATGCAAATGGCTAGAGCTACTTATCATGGAATGAAAAAGTTTAACTATCCTAAACGTCCGTTTGTAATAACTAGAGCAGCTTATTCTGGTACCCAACGATACACGTCTACTTGGACAGGAGATAATGTGGCTACTTGGGAACATCTTTGGATAGCAAATGTACAAGCACAACGTATGGCAATGTCAGGATTTAGTTTTGCAGGAAGTGATATCGGAGGTTTTGCCGAACAGCCTCAAGGCGAATTGTTTACACGTTGGATTCAATTAGGAATTTTTCATCCATTTTGTCGTGTGCATTCTTCTGGAGATCATGGAGATCAAGAACCTTGGGCTTTTGATGAAGACGTGACAGATGTTGTTAGAAAATTTATTGAAATTAGATATCAACTTTTACCTTATTTATATACCGCTTTTTGGAACTTGGTAGAGCATGGTACACCTATATTAAAGTCTCTAGTCATGTACGATCAAGAGGATAATCAAACACACTATAGAACAGATGAGTTTGTTTATGGAGATCAAATTTTAGTTTGCCCAATACAAGAACCTAATGCTAAAGGTCGCAGAATGTACATACCTAGAGGTAGCTGGTATAACTTTTGGACCGATGAGTTAGTAGAAGGAGGAAAAGAAAAATGGGTTGATGCAGAAATAGATAGTATGCCTATTTTTATAAAAGAAGGTGCAATCGTACCTAAATTTCCAGTTCAGCAATATGTAGACCAAACAATAATTGAAGAGTTATCATTAGACGTGTACTTTAAGTTAGGTAAAGAGTCGTCACAGTTATTTGATGATGCTCATGATGGTTATGATTATACTAAGGGACGTTATAGTTTCAGGACATTTAAATTAACAGGTAAGTCTCAGGAATTAATTATTCAACAGCATAAAGAAGGGAAGTATGAAGCGACTTATAAGACTTTCAAATTAAATATTCACGCATTACCATTTGAAATTAATGAGATTCAAATAGATAATGAAACTGTAGCTATTGATCAAATTAAAGACAGCGAAATAGTGTCTATGGTTATTGATAAAAACTTTTCTGAAATTCATTTAATAGGAAAATAAATACAAGAAATATACTGTTTAAAGACTATACGTGACTTTAATCGATGTTTTGTTAGCAAATAAAAATACCGTTTGTTAAAATATGGCTAAGTTTTTGTAGATTTATAAAAAGAATAAATTATAATCAATATGAAATTAAAAAATAGCGTAGCGCTTGCTTTAACATTAGTAATGTTTTTGTCATGTTCTACTAATCCATTTACAGGAAAAAAAACATTAGCTTTTGTGTCTAATGCAGAATTGTTTCCAACAGCTTTCGCGCAATATAACCAAGTGTTAACAGAAAGTAAAGTAGAAACAGGAACAACAAGAGCAGAGATGATTAAGCGTGTTGGTCAACGTATATCTGTCGCAGCAGAACGTTGGTTAAATGCTAATGGACAACAAGGTTATTTAAATGATTATAAGTGGGAATACAATTTAATTGAAGAAGATGTTGTAAATGCTTGGTGTATGCCAGGAGGAAAAATTGTGTTTTATACCGGAATTTTACCAGTAGCAGAAAACGAATCTGCAATTGCTGCAATTATGGGTCATGAAGTAGCGCATGCTTTAGCAAATCACGGACAACAACGTATGAGTGCTGGAATGATACAACAAGGCTTAGGAGTTGTTGGTAATGTAGCTTTGGCAAATGATGAAAAAACTTTAGGAATCTTTAATCAATCTTATGGTATTGTTTCTAACGTAGGAGGTATGTTACCTTTTAGTAGAAGTCACGAAACTGAAGCGGATAGAATTGGTTTATACCTTACAGCTATTGCTGGTTACAATCCAGATGAAGCAGCTAATTTATGGAGACGTATGGCACAAGCAAGTGGAGGAGAAGCACCACCAGAATTTTTAAGTACGCATCCAGCAAATCAAACACGTATTGATAATTTAACAGCTTTATCTCCTTCAGCTAAAGCAGAAGCACAAAAATTTGGTGTAACTAGTTTTAGACCTTTAGGTAAATACTAGTTTTTTAAAAATATTTAATTACTTTCGAAGCTGCTCTTTATAAGAGCAGCTTTTGTATTTTTAAGCACTAACTAATTACTATTTAATGGCACATCTTAAAAAAGGAAGTAAAAAACTGCTTAATGCTTGGGCATTTTATGATTGGGCAAATTCAGTGTATACCTTAACTATAGCATCGTCAATATTTCCAATATTTTACTCAGCGCTTTTTGTCTCTCAAGTAGAAAAAACGGTTCCTGCTTTTGGAATGGTTTTTAAAAGCACAGCATTAATAACATATGTAACAGCTTTTACATTTTTAGTAGTAGCTTTTACATCTCCTATATTATCTGGTATTGCAGACTACGTAGGTAACAAGAAAAATTTCATGAAGTTTTTTTGTTATTTAGGAGGTTTAGGTTGTATTGGTTTATACTGGTTTAGTATAGAGTCCATTCATATTAGTTTGTTGTTTTATTTTATGGGTTTAATTGGTTATTGGGGAAGTTTGGTGTTTTACAATTCTTACTTACCAGATATTGCATTTCCAGAACAACAAGACAGTATAAGTGCTAAAGGTTTTAGCTTAGGTTACGTTGGAAGCGTTTTGTTATTACTAGTAAATCTAGCTATGGTAATGACACAAGAGACAGGTGAGGCTAAATTGCAAATGATGCGCTATTCTTTTGTTATGGTTGGTGTATGGTGGATTGGGTTTAGTCAATATTCATTTTATATATTACCAAAAGGAGTTAAAACAGGTGAAAAGGTAACAAGAGCGATAGTACTTAATGGTTTAAAAGAATTAAAATTAGTATGGATTCAACTAAAACAAAACTTAAGATTAAAACGCTACTTAGCAGCCTTTTTTGTGTTTAGTATGGCAGTACAAACCATTATGTTAGTCGCTGTGTATTTTGGAGAAGAAGAAATTGCTTGGGGAAACTCTGATGCTAAAACACAAGGATTAATAGTTAGTATTTTAGTAATACAATTGGTAGCTATATTAGGTGCTTTTTTAACGTCAAAAGCATCCGAAAAATTCGGTAACATTAAAACGCTTATAATCGTTAATTTTATATGGATGGCGTTATGTTTTTATGCTTATTTTATGGTTACACCTTTTCAATTTTACATAGCAGCTGGTTGTGTAGGATTGGTAATGGGAGGCGTGCAAAGTTTAGCACGATCTACATACTCTAAATTTTTACCAGAAACAGAGGATACTACATCGTATTTTAGTTTTTTTGATGTTGCAGAAAAAATTGGTATTGTTATAGGAATGGTGATTTTTGCAACTATAGATCAATTAACAGGTAGTATGCGAAATGCTATATTGTTTTTGTTTGTATTCTTTTTAGTAGGTATCTTTTTGCTGTTTAGAGTGCCAAAACAAGGTGAGTTAAATTAATTTTATTATGTTTATAATCTAAAATATTAAAAATGAAAAAAATATTACTACCATTATTATCTTTAGCTTTTGTGTTTTTAAGTTGTGAAAACGAACCATTAGAGGGTTTTGAATTAGATGCTGCAGGTGGTAGCACAGGAGGCGGAAGTGTTGGAGGAGGTGAAGTTATTATAGGAGAACCTGGAGGAGAGACTACAGGCGACTATTGGCCTATGGCAGAAGGTAACAAATGGACTTACGACTACAGTGTGGATGGTGTTGCTGAAGAAGATTCTGTAATGGAAATTTCTAATCAAGAGGACTATTTAGGTTTTCCTTCATATTTATATAGCTCATTTTTTCAAAATTCTACAAGTACAGATGGATCAACAACTGGAGATGTAGAGTTAAACTCATATTCTAGTAAAAATGGTGGAGATTATCACTTTAGTGTAGCAAGTACTAATATTAATGTTGGTGGTTTTATTGAGATTTCTCAGTCAGCTTATGGATTTATAATGTTAAAAGACTATTTAAATGTAGGCGAAAGTTGGACTAATACATATACAATTACAACAACTACTGAAGTTTTGATTGAAGATTTACCTGAAGTGCCTACTACTAATTTAAACGTAATTTATACTAGCCAAATCATGGAAAAAGATAGTACTGTTGAGGTCAATGGTACAAGTTATAGTCCAGTAATTAAAGTTAAAGCGACAACTACCTACCAATTAGCAGGAACTCCTGATAGCTCTGCTGAGTATTTTTACTACTTTGCTAAAGATGTTGGGTTAATCAAATATGAAGGAAGTGTTTATGATGCAGACGATAATATTACCTCAAATGTTTTAGGAGAATTAAACGATGTTATTTTAAACTAAGATTTTTATTTAAATAAAAAAAGCCACAATTCTAAAACTAGAATTGTGGCTTTTTTAATAGCTAAGTTTTGTATTAATTACTAATATCTCCAGATCCAGTAACTTTTTTGTCTACTTTACTTGGACTACCTTTATATTCAATATCTCCAGAGCCTGTTACTCTTGCTTTGATAGCTTCTTTAGCATAAACAACAACATCACCAGATCCAGTTACTTTAGCTTCTGTAAAGTCAGCCATTAAGCGTCCACCATGAAAATCTCCAGAGCCTGTCACACTTGCATTTAAATTAGTTGTTTGACCAGTTAATGTCAAATCTCCAGAACCTGTGACATTTGCATCAACGTTAGTTGATTGTATATCTAAAGTAATATCTCCAGAACCTGATACTTTAGCTTCAAAATTTTTAGAAACTATGGTTGCATTAGACGTAACATCACCAGAGCCTGAAAGTGATACTTTGTCAATATCTTTAAACGGAATGGTGATCTTGATAGTTTTATTTCCGCTAGGTTTTAAATTAATATTATTTTCTGTTTTAACTATTAATCCGTTACCTTCAACTTCGGTTAAAATATAATCTAAAAGGTTTTCTTCACCTTCAATAGTAATTGTACCTTCTTCACCTTCAACTAATTCAAATTCCATCCAACCTGCAAGTCTAATTGCATCATAATCTGATGTTGTTCTAGTTATTGTAGTAAGGTTTCCGTTTCCTTTAATTGTTTTTCCTTTTCCCCATTGCGCATTACAAGATGTAAATACTAAAAGTGTTAAGGTTAATGCTAATGTTTGTTTAAATGTTTTCATGATGATTGATTTTGTTAAATTATTATTTTTTATCAAAGGTTACGCTTCCGTACTCTGAGTTTATTTTTATTAGGTTCCCTGAATTACTCTTATTGTGATATCCAGAATAGTATTTATCAGAATGCTTGATACTTTTGGTGTTAATCTCAAAGTCATCTTCGCCAGTCAAACTTCCGTATTCTAATTTTATATCAAAATCAAAAGCGTATTCTGGATCAATACCTATTTTTATACCAACATAATCAGATTCAATATTTATATCTCCAGCATTTTTTGTCATTTTTCCAATTTTAATAGAACCGTAATCTGCATTTAAAGTCACGTTTTTATACACGTCACCTAATACTACTGTAAGGTAGTCTCCATTACCAGAAATGCTATTTAATTTATTAACACGTAAGCTTCCGTAATCACAGTTATAATTTACGTTTTCGGCTATTTCTATTAACGACTTTGTATAGTCCGCAACAATGGTTAAGTCTTTAGTTTTTGCAACTGTAAATCCACTATAGTCAGCATTAATTTTTCCACTTTTGATATATTCAAAGTAACTATTGTTGGTGTAATCAAAATTGATAACATTATTATCTGCTAACAACTCTTTGGTTGTAATTTTACCATAATCACAACTTATTTCTGCATGACCTTCAAGTGTTCCTAAAGTTATATTACCATAATCGTTACTTAAGTCTACATGGTTTGTAATGGGCATTTTAACAACGTAATTTATTTTCATATTAACATCGTTGTTATTAGACCAATTCCACCAAGAGCTTTTCTTCTTTTTGCCAATTAAAGTCTCGGCAGAAACGTAATTGGATGTACCAGAAAATTCGACATCAATTTCATCTAATCTAGATTGTACTTCATCCAAGTCATTACCGTTGGTAGTTATTTTGACTTCTATAGCAATAGTATTACCTGTCCAAGTTACAATATCCAAGTTACCATATTTATTATCTATTTTCAAGGTTGCGTTTTTGGTAACAGTATATTCTTTTTTCAGAGTTTTTTGCTTAGTATGCTTACCATCTAAATCACCATTATTAGATAGGGAAACTATAGGTATTAAAAGGCAAAGGGATAATTTATATAGTAGTTTCATAATTGTTTTGTTTTAATGTTTTAAGCGCTTCAATTTGTAAAAGTGTGCTTTGTAACACGTCTATTCTGTTTTGAAAGTTGGTAATCATCGCATAAATGACACGTTGGTCCTCGCCACTTTCTGTTAGGTTTAATTTTAAGTTTTTGTATTCTAATTCAAGCCTATCTAACCTTAATAAAGCATCATTTACTAGTTTTTGTGTCTCAGGGCTTTTTTCTGTTTTAAGTTTGTTTAACTCAAAAGCAATAGTATTAGAAAAAAAGTTTTGCGTTTCTGCTAATTCTGGAGAGATACTGGCTAAATCCTTTTGGGTAGTATCTGGTTTAATATTAAGTACAATACTTAAAATTAACACAACAGATGCTGCTACTGCCAATAAAGGCTTCCAATAATTAGTTTTACGACTAGCTAATTTAGTTTCTGTTTTATTTAGTTTGTCAATAAAACGCTGTTGATGTCCCAAATTAGGGACTTCAATATCAAATTGACTATCTAAATTTTCAAATAATTGTTCTATATTATCTTTCATCACAATTAATTTAATTGTTCTAATTTTTTTCTTAAACTCTCTTTTGCTCTAGAGACTGTTGTTCTGCAATTAGCATAACTAATTTGCATGACTTCACTAATTTCTTCGTAATCATAACCCTCAATAAGATTTAAGGTTAATGCAATTCTGTAATTAGATTTTAGAGTATTTAAAGTGTCTAAAATTTGTTTTGCTTTAACAGAAGTAAACTCGATTGTTGTATCAACGCCTTGATGGTCTTCAATTTTATATAATACATCGTCCAGAGCTACGTCTTCATTTTTTTTATTTTTATTAAAAGCATGTATGCTATTATTAACAACAATACGTTTTAACCAAGCACTAAATGTGCTTATTTCTTTAAGTGTATTCAGCTTAGTAAATGCAGTCAAAAATGATTCTTGCATAATGTCTTCAGCTTCAAAACTATTATTCACAATTCTAAATGACGTATTATACATTGCCTTGTAATACCTGTTGTAAATCTCCAATTGTGCTAATTGGTTACCAGATAGGCAAAGCATTATAAGCGCTTCAATATTGTGTTTGGTTAGTGTCAAAAAATGGTTTGTTTTATATAAAGAGGAAAGTTAAAACACTTTGTTACACTTTTTTTAAAAAAAATATTTTTATTTTTTATTATTGATTATAACAAGATAGTATTAAACTTTTTGCGATTTAGAGTAGCATCTTAAAGTATGGCACATTAATTGAAATTTTATAATTGAAAATATGCTGTTACTTATTGTTAACTATAAGTTTATCAGTGTAATAGTAAAAATTTAATTTGTAATTTTAAAACACAATAGCTTAAATGAAACGATTACAGTGACATTTTGGCTTACATATATCTATGAAAAAATCTAACTTTATATCGCTTGACAGTTTGTCATTACAAGATTTTGATGAAAATTCAGAATTAATCCCTTTAATGACGCCAGAAGATGAAGAAAAAATAGCAAAAGAGGAATTGCCAGAAACACTTCCAATTTTGTCATTACGTAACACAGTATTGTTTCCAGGTGTTGTAATACCTATTACTGCAGGACGCGATAAATCTATTAAATTAATTAACGACGCTAATAAAGGCGGTAAGGTCATTGGTGTTGTTTCTCAAATAGATGAAGATGTAGAAGACCCTAAGGCAGAGGATTTACATCAAATTGGTACTGTAGCTAGAATTTTAAAAGTTTTAAAAATGCCTGATGGTAACACAACAGTTATTATACAAGGTAAAAAACGATTTGAGATTGATACTGTTATAACAGAAGAGCCTTACATTAAAGCAACTGTTAAGGAGGTACCACAAGCAAAACCTGCAGCAAAAAACAAAGAGTTTGCAGCAATAATTGAATCTATTAAAGAGTTAGCTGTACAAATCATCAAGGATAGTCCAAATATACCAACAGAGGCGACGTTTGCTATTAAAAATATAGAAAGTGATTCGTTTTTAATCAATTTTGTATCGTCTAACATGAATTTGGATGTAGATGAAAAACAGGCGCTTCTAGAAATGAATCACCTGAAGGATCGTGCTCTAGAAACATTACGTTATATGAACGTCGAGTTTCAAAAGCTAGAACTTAAAAATGACATTCAATCTAAAGTACAAAGTGATTTAAATCAACAACAACGTGAATACTTTTTAAATCAGCAACTAAAAACGATTCAAGAAGAGCTTGGTGGTGGTAATGCTGAGGAGATTGAAGACATGAAAAAGCGTGCTAAATCTAAAAAATGGGATGAAAAAGTCGGAAAACATTTTGATAAAGAGTTAGCAAAAATGCAACGTATGAATCCTCAGGTTGCTGAGTATTCTATACAACGCAATTATTTGGACCTATTTTTAGATTTACCATGGAGTAAGTTTAGTAAAGATAAATTTGATTTAAAGCGTGCCGAAAAAATATTAAATCGTGATCATTATGGTTTAGATGATGTCAAACAACGTATCATCGAGCACTTAGCAGTGTTAAAATTACGTAATGACATGAAGTCGCCAATCTTATGTTTATATGGTCCTCCAGGAGTTGGTAAAACATCATTGGGTAAATCTGTAGCAGAAGCACTAGGTCGCGAATATGTGCGTATGAGTTTAGGTGGTTTGCGTGACGAAGCAGAAATACGTGGACATCGTAAGACTTATATTGGAGCTATGCCAGGACGAATTTTGCAAAGTCTTAAAAAAGCAGGTACCTCTAATCCAGTTTTTGTACTAGACGAAATTGATAAATTATCCAACTCTCATCAAGGAGATCCGTCTTCTGCATTATTAGAAGTTTTAGATCCAGAACAAAATGCCGAGTTCCATGATAACTTCTTAGAGATGGGTTACGACTTATCTAAAGTTATGTTTATAGCAACTACTAATAGTTTAAATACTATTCAGCCTGCTTTAAGAGACCGTATGGAAATTATCAATGTTACAGGTTATACAATTGAGGAAAAGGTAGAAATTGCTAAAAGACACCTATTACCAAAACAATTAAAGGAACACGGTTTAGAAGATAAACACATTAAAATAGGTAAACCGCAACTAGAAAAAATAGTAGAAGGTTATACTAGAGAATCTGGTGTACGTGGTTTAGAAAAGCAAATTGCAAAAATGGTGCGTTATGCAGCTAAAAATATTGCAATGGAAGAAGAATATAATATCAAGATTTCTAACGATGATATAGTAGAAATATTAGGTGGTCCAAAATTAGAACGTGATAAATACGAAAACAATAATGTTGCTGGTGTTGTTACAGGTTTAGCTTGGACAAGAGTAGGTGGAGATATTTTATTTATTGAATCTATTTTATCTAAAGGAAAAGGTGCATTAAATATTACCGGAAACTTAGGTAAGGTAATGAAGGAATCGTCTACCATTGCTATGGAGTTTATCAAGGCTCACGCTGAAGAGTTAAATATTAACCCTGAGGTATTTGAAAAATATAATGTGCACATCCACGTACCAGAAGGAGCAACACCTAAAGATGGACCAAGCGCAGGAGTTACCATGCTAACGTCATTAGTCTCTTTATTTACACAACGTAAAGTAAAGAAAAGCTTAGCAATGACTGGTGAGATTACATTGCGTGGTAAAGTATTACCAGTTGGAGGTATTAAAGAAAAAATACTAGCTGCTAAGCGTGCAAGAATAAAAGAGATTTTATTATGTGAAGACAATAGAAGAGATATAGAAGAAATTAAACCAGAATATTTAAAAGGTCTAACGTTTCACTATGTGTCAGATATGTTGGATGTTATTAAAATTGCAGTGACAAATCAAAAGGTAAGTAATGCTAAAAAATTATAAGACATCAAGTCTTTTTAAAAGGTTGTTCTTTATTGTAGTTATACTAAATTCAGCAATAGCTTCAGCTCAAGATCAAAACTTGGTTAATGTTATACTGGATGGTAAACCTGCAGTTTTAAACACCAAAACTGGAATTACCCAGTTTGTTGATGATAATTCAGACAATCATCAAGAGGTAGTAAATGGTGATACGGATTTAGTAACAACTCATATTGTAGAACAAGGAGATACACTATACGCCATATCTAATAAATATGGCGTAAGTATTTCACATATTAAAGCAATTAATAACTTAAGTACTAACCTGATATCAATAAATCAAAGGTTAAAAATAGGTTATGCTAATTCAGCTAAAGTAAAAGTTAGTAATGTGTGGATTGTAAAAAAAGGCGATACATTGTATAGTATTTCTCAAAAAACAGAAGTGCCAATTTCAAAAATTCAAAGCCTTAATAATATAAAGGATAATATAATAATTGTAGGAAAAACACTATTTTTAAGATAGTTTGAATCAATAGTTTATATTTGTTAAAATTAATTTAATTTATAATGAAAAAATTACTATTTATTCTAACCTTATTAACTGTTACTATTGGTTTTTCTCAAGACATTGAAGAAGAGTTTTTACCTATTGAAGTAGAAGGTAAGGAAGCCTTTATGTCTACTAAGACAGGTGAGTATGTGTTTAGATCACATGCAGACACAAATCCTGAAGAATTGACAACGACTTCAAGTGGTGTTGTTTATAAGGATATATCCTATCATACAGTTGTAAAAGGAGAGACATTATCTGCAATTTCTAAAAAGCACAATTTAAGTGTAGATCAAATTGTAAATGATAATAAGTTAGCAAATAATGCATTAAGCTTAGGACAAAAGGTTAAAATTGTAAAACGTATTTTAGTACCATCCAGTAGTCCTGTAATAAGTTATGTAGGCGAAGAGCGAATAATAGCTAGATTGCCAGTAGGAGAATCTCCTGCAACATTACCACCACCTCCAGTACCAACACAAACCAATAAAGTAGCAATGCCTGCTCCAAAAAACACCAGCTATTCTAAGCCTAACATAGTGCCTTTAGTTGTGGAAGAAGATGTGATAATACAAGAAGAAGATTCTGCAGAAGTAATTGCAGCAAAAAAACAATTAGAAGAAGCTAAAAAACAATTAGAGTTAGCTAGACAAAAAGCTATTTTAAAAGAAGAAGCTAACGTTAAATTAGAAGAAACTAAATCGGTTTTTAAAGATGAAGAGCTCGTTACTGAAAATGAAAACACTAAACTTGAAACAGAGGAAGTTGTTTTGGAAGATAAAGTAGAGGCAACCATTGATACCGAAGTGTTAGATAATAATACTTTAAATACTACTGAAGAAGCTGATAAAACACCTGAATATCATGTTGTTGTAAAAGGAGATAACTTGTATAATTTATCTAAAAGGTATAATACAACGGTTGAAAACTTAAGTAAGTTAAATGATATTCAATTCAACAATTTAAAGATTGGACAAAGGTTAAAATTGAAGTAAAAAAATAAATCTACAATAACTACGTTTTAATGTAGATTTATTTACTTTGCAAACTATGTTTAAGAAAAAGATTGTCCCACTTTTAATTTTATTTTCTAGTACTATTTGCTTTGCGCAATTAGGTGGACAATCAACATATCAATTTTTAAATTTAGTCTCATCACCACGTCAAGCAGCATTAGGAGGAAAGGTCTTAACTAATATAGATTACGACGTCACTCAAGGTTTGTACAACCCAAGTGCAATAAATCCAGAAATGGATAATCAATTTTCTTTAAATTTCAGTAACTATTTGGGTGGTATTACTTATGGTACTGCTGCTTATGCTTACACTTGGGACAGACGCACACAAACATTACATGCTGGAATGACCTATATTAATTATGGTGATTTTGATGGTTATGATGAAAATGGAGTTGCAACAGGTACATTTACTGGTACAGAAGCAGCTTTGTCGTTAGGATACGCTTTACAAATAGGGTATTCAGATTTTTATTTTGGCGGAAATATAAAATTTATCACATCAAGTTTAGAACAATACAGCTCTTTTGGTATAGCTACAGATTTAGGTTTAATGTATGTTGACGAAAAATTAGAGTTTCAAGCAGCATTAGTAGTCAGAAACTTAGGTACACAAATCACAACTTACGCAGGACAACGCGAAAGTTTGCCATTAGATATTACATTAGGATTGTCTCAGACGTTAGAAAATGTCCCATTGCGTTGGCACTTAACTTTTGAAAACTTACAACAGTGGCCAATTGGAGAAGCTAATCCTGCTAGAGTTACTACAGATTTAGAAGGTAATCAAACACAAGAAAAAGTAGGGTTTATTAATAATGTCATGCGTCACACTATTATAGGAGCCGAGTTATTTCCTGATAAAGGCTTTAATATAAGATTAGGTTATAATTTTAGACGTGCAGAAGAACTTAGAATTGTAGACCAACGTAATTTTTCTGGATTGTCTGCAGGTTTTGGTCTTAAAATTAATAAGTTACGTTTTAGTTATACACATGCTAAATATACAGCAGCAAGTAACGCAAATTTCTTTGGGTTAAATATAGATTTACAGTAAGTCTAAATAATAAGTTTTTCTAGGCTGTAACTATAAATCATTACTTTAATCATCTTTAAATGTTCAAAAATTAATGTTTATTTTTGAATTCTAAAAATAAAAATAAGTGCAAAAAATCACCATAGCAATAGACGGTTTTTCATCAACTGGTAAAAGTACAGTAGCTAAGCAATTGGCCAAACATTTAGGATATGTGTATGTAGATACAGGAGCTATGTATAGAGCAGTAACTTTATTTACCATGCAAAATGGATGGATTGATAAAAATCATTTTGACGTCTTAAGTCTAGTTTCTAATTTGGATAAAGTAACTATAAGTTTTAAGTTTAATTCAGAATTAGGTTTTGCAGAGGTGTATTTAAATGGTGTAAATATTGAGCGCGAAATTAGAACATTAGAAGTTTCCAGTTTTGTTAGTCAAGTATCTACTATTCCAGAAGTAAGATATCAGTTAGTGAAGCAGCAACAAAAAATGGGTAAGGATAAAGGTGTTGTTATGGATGGTCGCGATATTGGTACAGTTGTGTTTCCGTATGCAGAGTTAAAATTATTTATGACAGCATCTGCGGACAAACGTGCAACAAGACGTTATAACGAGTTAATTAATAGAGGAGACGATGTACAATATAACGACGTGTTACGTAATGTGCAAGAGCGTGATTATATAGACTCTAATAGAGAGGATTCACCTTTAGTTAAAGCAGATGATGCTATAGAAATTGACAACTCTGATTTATCGTTAACAGAGCAATTTGACACGATATTAAATTTAGTTACGCAAACACTAGATAAAATAGAATCTTAAATTTTAATCATAAAAAAAGCGAATTGTTAGCTTTCGCTGAAACAATTCGCTTACATAGTTTGCTATTAAACTCCTACAAATTTGGAATTTTTAACTCTTGATCTGGGTGGATTACATCAGGATTATTTAATATATCCTTGTTAGCTTCAAAAATAGCAGTATACTTTCCTGCATTACCATAATAATGTTTAGCAATTTTTCCTAAAGTATCACCACCTTTTACAGTGTGTCTTGCGTAAACAGACTCGTCAGCAACTTCGATATTTGCTAAAATGTCAGTAGGACTATCTCCACCAGCAGCTTTAATAGCGTCCCACATTAGATTTTTTTCATATTGTGTAGCAGCTGTTCCTTTAACTTTTAATACACCATTCTCCTCAGTAACGTTTCCGTTAGCGATGTTTAATTTTTCTCCTAAATCAAGTACACTTTGATATTTTGCTTTTACAGCCATAATTAATTTGTTTTTAAATGTTATTCTTTCTTAAAGATAGTAATTATATTAAGACATTTCTTAAGGAAAATAGTATTTCAAATATTCTTAGTTAAAGTGTATTAAATATCCGATAAAGTGAAATTTTTGATAGAAAATTATAATTTATAGAGTATTGATAGTCAGCTAATTATTATTTTTATAATAGTATTTGGCAATATTGTCAAAAAGTAGTATTTTTGCACACCTTTTTAGCGCACTCAAGAAAGATGAAAAGGAATCAAACAATTTTATTTATAACACTTCTGTGTGTTAGCGCCTAAATCTTCTAAACATAACAGAATACAAAACATAGTGTATTTATATTTCAGCGAAAGCGAAACGTACACTATTAAAATTTTTTAAATGGCTGAAAAAGCAAAACAAGCGGAAGTAGAAGCTCAAGTAGCAGACACAAAAAATGCTCCAGTAGTATCTGAAGCACAAGCAAACCCTGAAAAATTCTTAGCAGAATTTAACTGGCACAACTACCAAGAAGGTATTGATGAGGTTGAAGATTCTCAATTAAAAGAATTTGAAAAATTAGTATCAGAAAATTTCGTAGATACTTTAGATGATGAGGTTGTTGAAGGAACAGTAGTACACATGACAGATCGTGATGCTATTATTGATATCAACGCTAAGTCTGAAGGAGTTATTTCTTTAAACGAATTTAGATACAATCCAGACTTAAAAGTAGGAGACAAAGTAGAAGTATTAATTGATGTACGTGAAGACGCAACAGGACAATTAGTATTATCTCACAGAAAAGCTCGTGTAATTAAGGCTTGGGACAGAGTAATCAAAGCTAACGAAACTGGAGAAATCGTTAACGGTTTTGTTAAATGTCGTACTAAAGGTGGTATGATTGTAGATGTTTTTGGTATCGAAGCATTCTTACCAGGATCTCAAATTGACGTTAAGCCAATTAGAGATTACGATCAGTACGTAAACAAAACTATGGAATTTAAAGTTGTTAAAATCAACCACGAATTTAAAAACGTAGTAGTGTCTCATAAAGCTTTAATTGAAGCTGATATTGAAGAGCAGAAGAAAGAAATCATTGGTCAACTAGAAAAAGGACAAGTATTAGAAGGTGTTGTTAAAAACATTACTTCTTATGGTGTGTTTATTGATCTTGGTGGTGTTGATGGTTTAGTTCACATTACAGATTTATCTTGGTCTCGTATCAACCATCCAAATGAGATTGTTGAGTTAGATCAAAAATTAAATGTTGTAATCTTAGACTTTGATGAAGATAAGTCTAGAATCCAATTAGGTCTTAAGCAATTATCTAAACACCCATGGGATGCTTTAGGAGAAAATGTTGCTGTAGGTGATAAAGTTAAAGGTAAAGTTGTTGTAATCGCTGATTATGGTGCATTTATCGAAGTTGCAGAAGGTGTTGAAGGTTTAGTACACGTGTCAGAAATGTCATGGTCTACTCACTTACGTTCTGCTAACGACTTTGTAAAAGTTGGAGACGAAATTGATGCGGTTATCTTAACTTTAGATAGAGAAGATCGTAAAATGTCATTAGGTATCAAGCAATTATCTGCAGATCCTTGGACTGACATTACAACTAAATACCCAGTAGGTTCTAAGCACACAGGTATTGTACGTAACTTTACTAACTTTGGAGTTTTTGTTGAATTAGAAGAAGGTATTGATGGATTAATTTACATCTCTGACTTATCTTGGACTAAGAAAATCAAACACCCATCTGAGTTCTGTAACGTAGGAGACAAATTAGATGTAGTAGTATTAGAGTTAGATGTTGAAGGACGTAAATTATCTTTAGGTCATAAACAAACAACTGAGAATCCTTGGGATAAATATGAAACTGAATTTGCTTTAGATACAACTCATACTGCAGAAATTGCTGATGTTGTAGATAAAGGAGCTACAATTGAATTTAACGAAGATATCGTTGCTTTTGTACCATCTCGTCACCTTGAAAAAGAAGACGGTAAGATGTTGAAAAAAGGTGATACTGCTGAATTTAAAATCATTGAATTTAATAAAGAATTCAAACGTGTTGTAGCATCTCATACTGCTATCTTTAAAGCTGAAGAAATGGCTAACGTAAAAGCTGCTGTTAAGAAAGCTGCTGATCAAGCTGCCGAGTCTAAACCAACTTTAGGTGATGCAAACGAAGCTTTACAAGCATTAAAAGATAAAATGGACGGGAAAAAATAATTTCCTCTTTTTATTATAAATTTAAAAGCCTCTCAGAAATGAGAGGCTTTTTTTATTGTATCAATCCCTAGCAATTTATACTGCTAATTACGAGGTTTTAATTAGTTATAGCCTTATTAACTAGTTGCATCTATTATATATAAGTTGAGTAATATAATTTCCTTTTTCATTTAAAATCAGCAATTTATACTGTAAGAATATTATGTCAGAAATTATCATATTATGGCTATAGTTGTTAAAATTACGGTCATTTCATCGATAACATTTTGATAAACAGCATAATTTATTTAATTTAATGTTGAATCAAATTTTTCGTATTGCAATACATTGATTTATTTTTTAAGTGTTTTTAGTTTCCCTAAACTGATTGTTAGCTTAATATTAATTTAAATCTTTTTATTATGAAAAATTATTACTATTAGTGTTAGTAGTAGGATTTATTACTGCACATGCGCAAACAGGAAATACTGAGGCTGAAGCCATTCCTGTGAACGGTTCAAATCTAAGCGTTAATCTTATTAACTTTACTTCGGCAACAGCATCATCAGTACCTTATAGTTGTTCTGGACCTTTTAATGAGGACGTTTTTTATAAGCATCCCATTAATTCAGGTGCTAATAAGTTAACTATAGGTATGTTTAGTTTGGGGTTAAGTGTTTTATCTCAATTTGATTACCAAATACTATTAGCTCCAGGAGGAGATACGTCTAATTTACAAGAAGTAGTTTGTAGCAATTACAATGTTTTAATACTTGCTAACGGAAGTTTTACTTTTGTAATTGATAATTTTGATCCAAACGATGTGTATTACCTAAGGGTCAACACACCTCAAGGTCTTTTAGCACCTTTATTATCAAGTTTATTATCTACAACCACAGTAACGATGTATAGCGAATATGATGCTACTTTAAGTATAGCTACAGAAGAGGTTAAAGAGTATAAAATTATTAATAAACCAAACCATTTACAGATAGTAACAGATAAAGATTTTGAATCTTATCAAATATACAGTTTAGATGGTAAGCAGGTAAAAACAGTTAATAGTCTAGATCAACTAGATACAATAGATATTTCTACATTAAATACAGGAGTATATGTTTTACTGTTGGAGGATAATACTTCAAAATATCACCACAAATTTATAAAAAGTTAGAGGCTATATATTTTAAATTTATAAAAGGAGTTTTAGAAATAAGACTCCTTTTTTATGCTAAAACAAAAAACAACTTTCTTGTTATCATAATTTACTTTACATTTGTTTACCAAACCCGTTTGGAACACTATGAGTCAAAAAGTGCTACTTAATGCAACAGAAGTCAATATCATCTTACATAGATTGGCTTGCCAACTCATTGAAAAACATAACGATTTTTCTAATACTGTATTAATAGGTATTCAGCCTAGAGGTAAATATCTTGCAAATAGGATAGCTTCTTTATTAAAAGAAGAATATAAAATCAAAAATCTGCAATTAGGTCATTTGGATATTACATTTTATAGAGATGATTTTAGAAGAAGTGATAAACCTTTGGAAGCAAGTACCACAGAAATTAATGTACAAGTAGAAGATAAAAAAATTGTGTTTATTGATGATGTATTATACACAGGTCGTAGTATTAGATCAGCTTTAACAGCAATACAATCGTTTGGTAGACCTAAAGAGATTGAATTGCTAACACTTATTGATAGACGTTTTAGCAGACACTTACCAATACAACCAGATTACAGAGGTAGACAGGTAGATGCCATTAATAATGAAAAAGTCAAAGTTAATTGGGTTGAAAATGAAGGAGAAGACACAGTATATCTAATAAATAATTAAAGTTATGAGCGAATTAAGTGTCAATCACTTATTAGGAATTAAATATCTTAACAAACAAGATATTGAGCTTATTTTTAAAACAGCAGACCACTTTAAAGAAGTGATTAATCGTCCGATTAAAAAAGTACCTTCGCTTCGTGATATTACAATAGCCAATTTATTTTTTGAAAATTCTACAAGAACTAAATTGTCTTTTGAGTTAGCAGAAAAACGTTTATCTGCAGATGTGATAAATTTTTCAGCCTCGCAATCATCAGTCAAAAAAGGAGAAACATTAATAGATACTGTAAACAACATATTATCCATGAAAGTGGATATGGTAGTTATGCGTCATCCTAATCCAGGAGCAGGCGTTTTTTTATCTAAACACGTTAATGCAAGTATCATAAATGCAGGAGATGGAGCGCATGAGCATCCTACACAAGCCTTATTAGATAGTTATTCTATTAGAGAGCGATTGGGTAGTGTAAAAGGTAAAAACGTCGTTATAGTTGGTGACATATTACACAGTCGTGTGGCATTATCTAATATTTACGCTTTAAAACTGCAAGGTGCCAATGTAATGGTGTGTGGTCCTAAAACATTACTACCAAAGCATATTGATAAATTAGGCGTAAAAGTAGAGACAGATTTACGCAAAGCTCTTAATTGGTGTGATGTAGCCAATATGTTACGTGTGCAAAACGAAAGAATGGATATTAGTTATTTTCCATCTACTAGAGAGTATACACAACAATTTGGTGTCAACAAAGCATTATTGGATAGCTTAGATAAAGAGATAACTATTATGCATCCTGGACCAATAAATCGAGGAGTGGAGATTACCAGCGACGTCGCAGACTCAAAACAAGCCATAATTTTAGATCAAGTGCAAAACGGAGTTGCTGTTAGAATGGCAGTAATATACCTTTTAGCATCCAAAATAAAACAATAGTTATGATTATAGATCAAAATGAAAATTTAACTATTATAACCCAAGAAAATGCTTCGGTTATTGAATTAGTAAAAAAAATAGAAACCCTTTATCCAAAATTTAAAAACAATAATTTAATTATTAATTTAAATACTATCAAACCAATTTCTTTAGAAGAAATTATCGAGTTTTTAAGATTATCCAATCAACATCGCGCTGCAAAACATTCTTTTGTAATCGTAAACGAAGGAATCAATACTGACAAAACTCCAGAAGAAATTGTCATTGTTCCTACATTGCAAGAAGCTAAAGATATTATTGAAATGGAAGATATGGAACGCGATTTAGGGTTCTAATACGTGTGTTTTTCACTTTACTAAAAGTAATAAACTACCAATCAATAATTAAACATAATGAAATTAAATATCTTAGGTTGCTATAGTGCAACACCACGTACTTTTACCAATCCAACCGCTCAAGTTTTAGAAATAAACAATCATCTTTTTATGATAGATTGCGGAGAAGGTACACAAGTGCAGTTACGTAGGCATAAGATTAAATTTAATAGGATTAAGCATATTTTTATTTCGCATTTACATGGCGATCATTTTTTTGGTTTGATTGGATTAATTTCAACCTTTAGACTATTGGGACGCGAAGCAGACTTGCACATACACGCACCAAAAGGCTTAAAGGAAGTTATTACACTTCAAATGAAATTAGCCAACTCATGGACTAATTACAATCTTTATTTTCATGAATTAAATAGCAAGTCGTCTGAGTTAATTTTTGAAGATGATAAGGTCGAAGTTCATACAATTCCGTTAGATCATCGTGTTTATACTAATGGATTTCTTTTTAAAGAAAAAGTAGGAGATCGTAAATTAGATATGAATGCAGTATTAAATAATAATATTGATGTTGCCTATTACAGAAAGTTAAAGCAAGGCTTTGATGTTGTTAACGAAGATGGACATTTAATTAAAAACGATACCGTTACACTACCACCAAATAAAGCTAAAAGTTACGCATTTTGTAGTGATACAGCCTACAACGAAGCAATTATACCTATAATTGATAAGGTGGATGTGTTATACCACGAGTCCACTTTTTTAGATCAACATTTAAAGTTAGCTAAACCTACTAAGCACAGCACAGCAAAACAAGCAGCTAGTATCGCTAAACAAGCTAATGTTGGTCAATTAATACTAGGACATTACTCGACCAGGTACGAGGACTTAAATCAATTTAAAATAGAAGCTCAAACCATCTTTGATAATGTCATGTTAGGAGATGATGGTAAAGTTTTTGAATTTTAAAATTGGCTTTACTCCATTGTTTTAACCATCTAAACTTGTACTTAATTTTTAAATGTTTTGACATATTAAAAAATAAGTTGATGTCTTTACAAGCTAAAAAAAATAATTTAATCTCTTAAATTTACAGTAAAAATTCAGTTATGGAAAAAGACTTAAGTAATTATAGAAAATCTTACGAAAAAGGAGCACTATTATTAGAAGATACTCCGGAAAATCCGATTGAGCTTTTTAGATCTTGGTTTAATGAAGTCGATAATTTTTTTCCGCAAGATGAAACTAATGCCATGACTATATCTACCATTGGTACAGACGGTTTTCCTAAAAGTAGAGTAGTGTTACTTAAAAAATTCACTTATGAAGGTTTTATATTTTATACAAACTATGAGAGTGAAAAAGGTAAAGCTATCCAACATAACCCTAATGTTTGTCTTTCATTTTTTTGGCATGGAGCAGAACGTCAAATTATAATTAAAGGACAAACAGAAAAAATTGCTGCAAATTTAAGCGATGGTTATTTTGAGTCACGACCAAGAGGTAGTCAATTAGGAGCAATAGTATCTAAACAAAGTAGTGTAGTGGCTAGTAGGCAAGTGTTAGAGGATGATTTAAAAAGATTAGAGGAAGAATATCAAAATAAAGACATACAACGACCTGAATATTGGGGAGGTTATATAGTTAAGCCTGTTTCAATGGAGTTTTGGCAAGGTAGACCTAATAGATTGCATGATCGCGTAGTTTACACCTTAGATATGGATTTCAACTGGGTAAAAAATCGTTTATGTCCATAAAATAATCGCTGAAATACATATAAATTGTGTATTTCATCGACAAAACGCATAGTACTTCGTTAAAAAGCATGTTTTTCATCGATTTTAACATTTCTTTAACAGTTTAATAGACTAAGCTGTTATATTTTTGGAGTCCCAGATAACCTTAACTCCTTAAAAAATGAGAAGAATTACTAGCCTACTTATTGTTTTTTGCATTGCAATTTCTTTAACATCCTGTTCTACAGATACAATGGATGAAACTTTTGAAGACTCTAGCGTTTTAGTTATTCCTGATGCTAAACCTATTGAAATTGAAATTTTAGAATTAATTAATCAACACAGGATTAGTCTTGGTTTAAATACTCTAGACAATCTTAATATTATTAAGGGTCAAGCATTTTCTCATACTGATTATATGGTTAATATTAATGAAGTAAACCACGATAATTTTTATAGCAGAAAAAACTATTTAGTAAATAATGCAAACGCTTTAAAAGTTTCAGAAAACGTTGCTTATGGTTTTTCAAGTGCAAGTTCAGTAGTAAACGCTTGGTTGAATAGTGATGGACATAAAAGGACTATTGAAGGTGATTTTACAGATTTTGATATATCTGCAGAGTTAGATGAAAACAACAAATGGTACTTTACAAATATTTTTGTAAAGAAATAAAAACTAGTAAACATATATAAAAAGGCCTTTCTAAATTAGAAAGGCTTTTTTTATATATAGTGATTAGTAATTTTTAATTTAGTTAGTTTATTACAATAATCTTCTATGTCATCGCTTTTATAAAGTTAATGTACTTAGCTCAATAATACTTTTAATAATAGGCTTAAAAGTTCTACGCAGTAGCATGGGTTTTAACTATCATAGCTTTGTTTGTTTTCAAGATTAATTTTATTAATTAAAATGTGAGTCTAACTTTTTACTGAAATTTTATGTTTAGGTATATAATCAGAAACTGTTTACTACAAGACTTTTAATACTTAACTTTATTAAATTAATAATTAAAGAGTGTAATATATATTAAAATTTACTTGACGTTACTAAAAGGTGATAACCACGTATTTTAATTTAGAACTAATAATTAGTAACATAAAAAAAAGCCTTTCTAATTTAGAAAGGCTTTTTTTTTATTTATACTGATTGGTAATTATAAACTTAGATCGTCTATTAAACTCATGTTCTTCATCAGAGCATTTAACTCCGTTGGTACATTTGTTAAGTATTTGTGACTCTCCATAACCAATAGCACTTTGTATACGATCGTTTTCAATACCTCTAGAGTACAAGTAATCTCTTGTTGATTTAGCACGTCTATCTGATAGCTTAAGGTTATAAGCATCACGACCACGACTGTCTGTATGAGACTCTATTTTAATAATCATCCTTGGATGCTCTCTCATTACTGCAACAATATTTTCTAATTCGTATGCAGCATCAGATCTTATAAATGACTTATCATAATCAAAGTAAATAGGATTGATTACAATTTCATTATCGATAATTAATGGTTTTAAATATAAATCAATTTCAGTATTTTCTCCGTTAACTGGAGTTGTAGTAAATTCTTTGGTATCAGGTCTATACACAACACGTTCTGCCATAACAGTAAATGTTTTATCACAATCTACTTCTTTAAATTCATACTTACCATCGTTTTCTGTAAAATAAGTATCTAGGACTTTACCATTAGCATCCAATATCACAACTCTAACTTTATCTAAAGGTTCTTTAGTTAAATCGTCATAAGCAATTCCAGAAACAGTTTGATTACATTGGTATTTACCAAAAGCATAAATATCATCTCCACCTTGACCACCTTCTCGATTAGAAGACAAGTAACCTGTTTGAGTTTCGTTGTCAATAAAAAAACAGAAGTCATCGTATGGACTATTAAATGGTGCACCTAAGTTTTTAATGTAAACTTGAGTGGTATCATTTTTTTTAATTTTTAATAAGTTACTTTCAAAAATATCAAGTAAACCAAGGTTTAAGTTTGCATCACTAGAAAAATACAGTGTAGAATCCTTGGCTACAAATGGAAACTTTTCATTCCCTTCAGTATTTATTTCAGGACCTAAATTAACAGGTGTGCCATAGCTACCATCATTTTTAATTGCTACTTTATACAAATCAGTTTGTCCAAATCCACCATCCATATCAGACACAAAATATAGTGTTTTGTTATCCGGACTCAGCGCAGGAGCTCCACATGAATACGAATCTTTATTAAAAGGTAATTCGGTTACATTAGTCCAGGTACTTCCAGATAATGTTGCTTTGTATATTTTTAAAAAAGAAGTCCCTTCTTTAGAGTACTTTCTTTTTTCTTTTTTATTTACATTGTTTCTAGTAAAGTACATAGTTTTACCATCGTTAGTAATAGTTACTAACCCTTCATGGTCATCTTTTGTATTTACCGTAGCGTTTAGTTTTTTTGAATCGTTAAAAGATTTAATAGCATTTTCAATTTTTATATCAGCTTCAAAAATATTTAAGAAAGGTTCGTTATTCCAATCGTATAATTCATTTTCATCTGTGATAGAATCTTTAACCCAAGTAGAGTAGTAGTATAACTTATCTTTAAACTCATAACCTCCAAAATCTGAATATCTGGTATTAATAGGAAGGTTTTCAAGTTCGACATATACCTTCTCTGTATTAATTAATTGATTGTAGTTTTCAATATTAAAGTTGTCAATATTTTTAATACGATTATCCTTTTTGTTTTTATTATTAAACGTTCTTAAATAGTCGTTTGCTAATTCGTATTTTTTTTGACTTCTTAAAGTTTGTACATATTTATATATGTATTCAGTATCGATAGAAGGATATTTGTTTATGGCTTTATTATACCAAAATTCTGCTTTTTCAAGCTTACTAATATTGAAATAGCAGTCACCAATTCTTTTCAATATATGCTCTGTACTATCTTCTTTTTTTATTGCTTCCTTATATAGCTCTGCAGCTTTTTCGTAAGAAAAATCTCTAAAAAAGTTATCTGCAACTTTAGTTTGTGCAACAGCTTGTTGTACAAATAAAAATAAAACTAGATATGCGGTTATTTTCATTTTCATTTTAAAAATATCTTGGTGATTTAACACGTTTTGTAGGTTTAAAGACTTCAAACATTAGTAATATTTCATGCGTTCCTCCAGTGTATGGTCTTAGATCTGTTATATAATGCTCATAGGCATAACCAATTCTCATTTGAGGTGATACCTGAAAATCTGCCAACGCACCAATAGTTGATGTATCTCTATTATATCTATAACTTCCACCAATCCAAAACTTTTCGTCAAATAGTAAATGTGCACTTAGGTCAAATGATACAGGAGCACCATTTGTTAATTTAACTAATGCAGATGGTTTAAGTTTTGTAGATTCATTTAATTCAAATACATAACCAGCAGTCAAATAATATCCAACACGCTCTAAAGCGATGTAGTCTACTTCTGGATCTAAAGCACTTTCGTTATAATCTGTATTCAATATTCTTGGGGCAGATAAACCAACGTACCATTTGTTTTGATGTAAATAAGCACCAACACCAACATTTGGATTCCATCTGTTTGTAAAATTACTAAAGAAAGGGTCTATTGCTACAGTTGGATCATCTAGAAAACCTTCTTGATCTAGGTTATAATGAGTAAATCCAGCTTTTAAACCAAATGCCAATTTTGTTTTTTCTGAAAGCTCAATAGTGTAAGAAAAATCACCATAGGCATAAACAAAATTTTCGTAACCTAACTCGTCATTAATAATAGATAGTCCTAAACCTATTTTTTCATTTTTTAATGGCGCATGTACAGAAACCGTTGATGTTGTCGGAGCACCAGCTAATCCAACCCATTGACTTCTATGTAGACCAACCACACTAATAGTTTCTCTACTTCCAGCGTATGCTGGATTTATTGAAATAGTATTAAACATGTATTGCGAAAATTGGGGCAACTGTTGTGCTAATAGTTGTGCTGAACTACATATAAACACTAGAGCAATACTGAATATATTTATTTTTTTCATTTATAATCGTTATTTAGTTCCTAAATAAAGAGGACCAGCTAATGGTTTAATACCACTATCTTTTATATCTATTACGTAATAATATGTTCCGTTTGGTAACCTTCCTGCAGATCCTACTGAACCGCTTGGGCTTTGACCATTCCAATTGTTTTGGTAATCTCTAGATTCGTAAACAATATCTCCAAATCGGTTAAAGATTTTTATGTCGATAATAAATCCACATTCTTCAACACCACCTACAGTGAAAAATTCGTTATAAGCATCACCATTTGGTGTTACAGCTTTAGAAATCTTTAAATCATCTTCACCACATGGTAAAACGGTACAATCATCATGAATTGTTATTGTTAATTCGAAAGTATTTAAACAACCGTTATTTAAAGTTGTGTAAGTGAATACATAATCACCAAGCTCAACTTCTAATGGATCAAAAATACCATCTATTATTGTAACACCTTCAGTAACTGCAACCCATTCTATCGTATTATCCGAAACTTCTGGTAAATAATCGTATAAATCAATTAAACCATCTTCGATACATTTTTCACCTTCTAAAGGAGTTGTAAAGTTTTCTGTTATCACATTAATTGTATGAGTAATCACATTTTCATTTCCGCAATCATCAGTAGCAGTCCATGTCCAAATGATATCATAAATCTCTTCTTCGCCAGTAAATGTAGTTGTTTCGTTAAATTCAATTGTCACTGGGTTTAAAGAACAAGTGTCTTCAAAGTCTAATTGTGGTACCTCTGGTACATTAGAACATATTACACTACTTGGTAAATCTAATGTACTTAATAATGCTGGACCAGTTGTGTCTTCTAGAGTAAGTGTAGCAGTTAACTGAGATGTGTTACCACAATCATCAGCTACAGTATAAGTAACAGTAATTGTACCACTAGCACCACAAGTTGACACTAAGTTAGCAAAGTCGTAATCCGACGTTACAGTATTAGTTGGATCAACATCACAAGTATCAGTACCACAAGATTGAAGCGCAGTCATGTTTTCTGCATTCCAAGCATCAGCTATTGTTTGGTTATCTGTTCCACCACATTCGATAGTTTCATCAATCACAGTACAAGCAGTTAAGTCAGGACCAGTTGTGTCTTCTAGAGTA
>NZ_DCQO01000020.1:0-722 GCF_002323495.1 Olleya sp. UBA1516 | reverse complement strand
AGTCAGGACCAGTTGTGTCTTCTATTGTGATTGTAGCAGTATAAATACTAAAGTTTCCAGTAGCATCTGTAAGAGTATAAGTTACTAGGATTGTTCCACTATTTCCACATGTAGATATTAGATTATTATAATCGAAATCAGATGTTACTTCTATGTTATCATCACAAGCATCAGTAGCACAATTCTCTAAGGCTAATATGTTAGCATTATCCCAATTTGTTGCTAGTTCTAAGTTATTATCTCCATTACATTCGATAGTTTCATCTAGTATTTCACAACTAGAAGTATCAGGTGGAGTAATATCTTCTATTAATTCAGTTGTTATTTGATCAGTATCAGTCACTGTTTCACCATTAACAATTATAACAGCATTTACTGTTGCTATATTAGTTACTTCTGTAGCATCTATATCTATTTGAGTAACTAAATATGTCGCAGTATAGATCCAAGTTTCAGTTGGCTCTAATATATTATTGTTATTTAGGTCACCAGATATTAATGAAATAATTACCGCAGGAATAGCATTATCTAATAAAGAATCCGTTATAACAATGTTACCTAATGAAACATTACCAGTGTTTGTAATAGTGAAAGTATAAGATATAGTTTCATCAATTTCAGTACATTCATTGTCATTATCATTATTGAAAACACCAGTTTTAACAATATTTATTGAGCCTGTTGGAGGACAGAACATTACTTCTGTATTATTTTCATCAATC
>NZ_DCQO01000003.1:146237-169270 GCF_002323495.1 Olleya sp. UBA1516 | reverse complement strand
ATTGAAGAAGTAAGAAGTATTTAATTATGGCAAAAGAAATGAAATTAAAATTTGAAGGTAATCTCGACTACCAGCAAGAAGCTATAAAATCCATAGTTGGTATTTTTGAAGGTCAGGAAATTAATAAGACCAATTTTACCGTTGCTCCATTACAAAATAATGATGGGCAAGCGTCTATGTTTAATACTGACTTAGGTGTTGGAAATAAACTATCATTGTTAGATGATGAGTTGTTAGATAATATTCAACGTATTCAACTTAGAAATGGTTTAAAACAAACTAAAGAATTAAACTCAAAGGATTTCTCAATTGAAATGGAAACAGGTACAGGAAAAACATACGTGTATCTACGTTCAATTTTTGAGATGAACCAAAAATTTGGATTTACCAAATTTATTATTGTTGTTCCCTCTATTGCTATTAAAGAAGGTACTAATAAGTCTTTGGAAATAACCAAAGATCATTTTAAAGGTATCTACGATAATGTTAACTATGATTTTTTTACTTATGACTCTAGTAAGTTAGAGCAAGTTAGAAGCTTCGCTACGAATGACTATATACAGATTATGGTCATTAACATCGATGCTTTCCGTAAAAGTTTTACAGACCCCACGAAAGAAACCTCAGCAAATATTATTCACCGAACAAACGATAAGCTTAGTGGCTACAAACCTATTGATTACATCAAATCTACTAACCCAATTGTCATTATTGACGAACCTCAATCGGTAGACAGCACTTCAAAAGCAAAAGAAGCTATTAGCTCATTAAATCCACTTTGTACATTAAGATATTCTGCTACCCACAAAGAGAAATATAATTTAATGTATAAACTGGATTCTGTTGATGCCTACGAGCAAAAACTAGTTAAACAGATTGAAGTGGCATCTATTGAAGTTGAAAATGTTCATAATCAGGCATATATCAAATTATTAAAAGTCGATAATAAGAAAAGTCTTAGAGCATATATAGAAGTTGATTCTTTTAAAAATGGAAAACTAACTCGAGAAAAAAAATGGGTTAAACAAGGTGTTGATTTGTATGAAGATATAACAAGGAGAGAAGTCTATGAAGGTTACATTATTAAAGATATTAGTGCCGAAAAAGGAAATGAATATATAGACTTCACAAGCAAACCAGATTATCTAAGTCTTGGGCAAGTTATTGGTTCTGTTGATGATGATTTAATAAAGAGAAAGCAGATTAGTAAAACCATAGAAGAACATTTAAATAAAGAACTTAATTTAAACCCTAAAAACATTAAGGTCTTAAGTCTTTTCTTCCTCGATAAGGTTTCAAATTACAGAATATACGATGAAGAGGGAAATGCTCAGAATGGAAAATATGCCCAAATGTTTGAAGAAGAATTCCTTAAGCATATAAAACATCCTAAATACAAAACACTTTTTGCAGGAATAAAAGATTTAGATTCTGAAGTTCAAGAAATTCACAATGGGTATTTCTCAATAGATAAAAAGAGTAAAAAAAGTAATAAGAAAGATAAATTTGAATTTTATAAAGATTCTAGTGGTAACACGAACGCTGATGATGATGCGTATAATCTAATTATGAAAGATAAAGAACGTTTACTCAGTTTTGGATCAAAGTTACGGTTTATCTTTTCACACTCTGCATTAAAAGAAGGTTGGGATAACCCTAATGTTTTTCAGATATGTACGCTTAATGAAACAAGTTCAAATATGAAAAAACGTCAAGAAATTGGTCGTGGACTTAGATTGGCGGTGGATCAAAAAGGGGAACGTATAAGAGGTTTTGAAGTAAACACCTTAACTGTAATGGCAAACGAATCTTATGAGGACTTCGTTGCAGAGTTACAAAGAGAAATTGAAGAAGATACTGGAATTAGATTTGGAATTTTGGAAACTCATACGTTTGCTAATCTCATAACAGGCTCAGAGGATGAGGACAAAAAATATTTTGGAGAAGAAAATTCTGAAAACCTGTATAATTTTATGCTTGAAAAAGGCTATATCGATTTGAAAGGGAAAGTTCAAGATTCACTTAAAACTGATTTAAAGAATAACGAAGTCGAAATACCTGAAGTCTTTGATTTTATCAAGATGCCTATTATTAAAACCTTAAAGAAAATTGCCGGAAACCTTAATGTAAAAGATGCTGCTGACAGAAAACACATTAAGATTAATAAGCAAATATTTTTAAGCGAAGAATTTAAATCACTTTGGGATAAGGTTAAATATAAAACAACTTATTCTGTTCAGTTTGACACGGACAGATTAGTCATTAAATGTGCAGAAGCCATAAGAGATAATTTAGTTGCAGGACGAGGAAAATTTGTATTTAAAAAAGCAATAGCTGAAATTACGAAAGGAGGTGTCGACGCTAAAGAAACAAAAACATCGACTTCCTTAGTTGACTCTAAATATATCAATCTGCCAGATGTAGTTGGTTATCTACAAAACGAAACAAACTTAACAAGAAAAACAATTGTAGATATTTTGATGCAAAGTGGTCGCTTAGATGCCTTTAAAAACAATCCTCAAAGATTTATTGATGAATCTATAAGATTAATTAAAACAGAAATGCGTCATTTTATTGTCGACGGAATTTCATATCAGAAAATCGGAGAAGGTGACTATTATAAGCAGGAACTGTTTAATGATGATGAACTTGTAGGATATTTAAAGGATAACCTTACAGCCTCAACTAAAAGTCCATTTGACCACGTTATATATGACTCAGCTATTGAAAAAGACATAACTAAAGATTTTGAACTGAGCGAAGAGGTTAAGGTTTACGCAAAACTACCATCTTGGTTTAAAATTGACACACCTCTTGGAACATACAATCCAGACTGGGCTGTACTTTGGGATGACGGCAAGAAGAGTAAACTATATTTTGTGATTGAAACCAAAGGAACATTGTCTTGGGAATTCTTAAGACCGACTGAGAAAGGTAAAATTGAATGCGGTAAAAAACATTTTAAAGCTCTTGGTGATGACATAAGTCTTGAAGTGGCAAATAGTTATGATAGTTTTGTTGATGTAATAACAGAAAAGTAGGTAACTAAAAACACCATTTATATGGTGTTTTTTGATTTTAGAAAGTATAATTCAAGGATAGATATGCATATTAAGAATATAAAAATTGAAAACTTTAGAAATTTCTCAAATTTCAACATAGATTTTAAAGACGGTTTTCAAACTATTATTGGAGAAAATAATATTGGAAAAAGTAACTTGTTTTGGGCATTGAGATTAGTTCTTGATAAAAACCTATCTTATAATTCAAGAAATCTACAAGAAAAAGATTTTTGCGATTTTGAAGATTTAACAATTGATTCCTACATATCAATAAGCATTGAGTTCTACGGGAAAAACCTTGCAAAGTTTCCAAATCTACACGCAATAAAGACTTCAAATGAAACCTTGAGAATAACTTATGTTTTTATTCATAAATCAAAACTAATACCTACTGAAGAGGTATTTGAAAATATAGAAATTAAAGATTTTCAATGGAGGTTATTTGGTGGTGGTAATGATTTTGACATTGCGGACATTTCAACTCTAAGCCAAATTAATTTTAGTGATGTAGAGGGAATAAATCTGTATTACATTTCTGGATTCCGAAATATAAACTCTGATTTAGCAGGTTCGACAAAATCACTTTTGAGCGAGTATTGCAAATCTCGTGAGGATGCAGAAATTGAATTAGGAATCGTAAAAGATATCTTAGCTAAGTCTACTGACGATTTGAATAATCAAGAGTTTATGCCTGAAATTGCCGAAGCATTGAAAACGAAAAATTCTGAAATTGCTGGAGAGCATTTTACCTTTCCAATCTCTCTAGGTTTTCTTCCTAATGATGACAATGAAGTATGGAACCAATTAAAGATTTTTTATAATCCAAAAGAAGGCAAAAATGTTCCAATGAATATTCTAGGTTTGGGTCAAAAAAACCTTTTGTACTTAAGTTTATTTTTGTCTAAACTGATTAATCAGCAAGATGATAATGAAATTAATTTACTGCTTATTGAAGAACCCGAAGCACATCTTCACCCTCAACTCCAAAAAATCCTCTTTTCTAATTTAGGGGTAATGAAAAACACCCAAGTATTTATGTCATCCCATTCCACTCATATAGCTAGTGACTGCGATTATAAAAACTTAAATGTTATTTATCGAAATACTAAAAAAATAGTGAAAGCATTTTCTCCATTTATTAACGAAGGTGCAAATCAAAAGGAGCTAAGAGAGCAACAGTTACTTAAACGTTATTTAGACGCTACACGCTCAGAACTATTCTTTTCTAGTGCTGTAATACTAGTTGAAGGAGTTGCTGAACAGTTTATAATTCCTGAGATTGCTAAAAAGGTGTTTGGGGTGAACTTAGTTGAACACAACATATCTGTTATACCAATACATAGTCGCTATTTTGATCCATTTCTCAGAATGTTCAAGGATGAAGATTTTGAGCTTACTTGTTGCGCAATCATTGATGGAGATGCCAAAGAGCACGAAGACGGAAATACAACTACGGCAGTAGCAAACGCGAAAAGCTTTGAAGTAGCGGATAGGGTAAAGGTTTTTGATGGAAACGAGACTTTAGAAGTCGATTTATTTCCATCTAAGACAACAAACTCTGAATACTTAAAGAAATGCTTTGAGAATTTAAATCATCCTATTTCTTATGCAAATTTAATGGCTACAACCGAGAATTGGAATGATGAATTATTGAAAAGAATTGACGGCACAATAAAAAAAGGAAGGTTCGCTCAAGAACTTTCACTTTTAATAGATGAGAACTTTGAAATTCCAAAATATCTGTATGATGCACTTCAATTTATTTTTACTAAAAATAATATTGAAATAGAAAATGAATCTTAATGCCTCACAGAAGAAAGCCGTTTTTAATTCTACTGGTAACGTCTTAATTAAGGCATCTCCTGGTACTGGAAAAACAAGAACATTAGTCGCTAGGGCATCACATAAAATTGATTCGCTACCAAAGCACAAATCTATTGCCTTGATTACCTACACGAATACTGGTGCGGATGAAATTTCTTCTCGGTTAGAAATTAATAAGAATATGTTCATAGGAACAATTCACAGCTTCTGCTTAGAGTTTATTTTACGACCATTCAGCTGGAAGTATAATTGGGCAAGACCTAAGGTGATAAGTTACGAATTACAAGAGTTGTTCTTTATTGAGAATGAGGATATAAAACTTGATGAAAATTTTGGTCAGAATAAATTTGAAGAGCTAAATAAAATAGCTCATAAAATAGATGGATCATTAAATTTAGATGTGGATTGGAATCATTCAAAAACACTTCAAGAGGTTTCTCAAAGGTACTATCTCTTCCAACAGACTCATGGTGTCATAGATTTTAATGAAATACTCTATAGGTCTTTAAAACTGATATCAGAACAAAAGTTTATAGCTCAATCTTTAGCTGCTAAGTTTTATGAAATTCTTGTAGATGAATTTCAGGATACAAATCTTTATCAATACAGCATCCTTAAGGAATTAATGCTAAATGGAGAATGTAGTTTTTTTATGGTTGGAGATGATAAACAACGAATTTTTTCTTTCGCAGGTGCTATCGAAGATTCTTTTGGAAACGCTATCTCTGACTTCAATGCTACGGAGGAAAGTTTGACAGAAACTTATAGGTCTACAAATTGTATTGTTGAGACATATAAAAAGTTGTTTAATAATCACCCATCAATCGAAAACGAATCAATAATTTCTAATTTAGATATTGATGTTATTTTTCACGAGACTAAAAAAGTAAATCACGAAGGTACTATTAAGTGGTTTGTAGATGAGCTTACAAAAAAGCATGATGTCCTTCCTGAAGAAATGGCAATATTATCTACAAGTTGGTACACGGGATTTCCTGTAAGTAAGATTTTAAGAAAAGATTATAACGTAGTGGGTTTAGGAGCGCTGCCACATAAATACATTAATAATTCCACTTCCACTTTACTTAAATCACTTAGTAGGTATTCCATTAAACCAAACATTAGAAATCTCAGGTCTATAAAAAGAAATATAGATATCTATTTATTAGATAATGACATTGCGTATTCTGAAAAACTATTGGCTCTAAAAACAAATAATCTAATTACTAAGTTTGGAGAGCTAAATTTTGATGAAGATGTAATTGCTGGTCTTCATCATATTGAAAAACTCTTTAAAAATTTTACTGGTATTTCAGATTCTTTATTTGAAATCATTCGAGAACTAATACCAAATGATGAAAAAGATTATTGGTCTCTATCGAAATATATTCAAGCTATTTCTGGAGTCAACGGAATTTTTAGCGATACTATACATAAGTCTAAAGGGTTAGAATTTGATGCAGTTATCTTAAACGGTGTTAATGAAAATAAAATTCCGTATCAAAAGCTAATAGATAGATCATCGTGGACATACGCGGATTTAACATCTGAAGATATTGAAAACGGGAGAAATTTACTGTACGTTGGTTTGAGTAGAGCTAAAAAATATCTCATAATCCTTCATAATTGGAAGCCATCCTTATTTATCGAAATTATAAAATAAAAACACTCATTTGATACTGAGTGTTTTGCTATATTTAATTTTGATTTGTCCAAATTTCTCTAGCCTTATCAAAGCCACACCAACGATGGTTTTTATCAAACCCCCGTCCAGCTAACTCGTGGCGAATAATTTTATCTAAAGGGATTTTATCCTCTATGATATATCTTAAGATTTCACCATCTATGACAGACACCATACCGATAATTGATTCCCAAAAAGGAAGTAATTCAATATCCTGCCTTATAATATCAAGCTGTCTATATGATAACTCAAAATGATTATCTGGAAGTATATCTAAGAAGCTCATTTGCATTTCAGCCGCTGTAGCTTCCTCGCATACTGCAAAATTATTTTTTGGACCATTTATAATCCCGAAAGTAATACCTGCAATTCTATATTTGAAATTTAACCACATACAATGGTCAATTGCTTTCTGTTTCTTATCGAAAATATCCAAGTACTTATAACTGCTCATAAACCTATTTTTTATTAGTTGAACTAATTGATTTTGGCTTCACCGTCATTTTTTTATTATCCGTCGTAGATTTTATTTTTTCATCAATTTCTATTGGTGGCTCTTCTTTTTTAATATTCTTGCCATTTAATGAAATAACATCTTCTCGTGACGATGTTTTATCAAGACTCTTTTTTCGAATTAACCTTTGTGTATTAAATAGAGAACGACATTTAATATTGAACTCCGTATAGTTGAAGGCATCCTCTTTCTTCTTAAAGGTCTTTACGTAAGCTTCGTATAACTCAGCATTAGTCAGCTGATTATCCTTAGTCTTCATAACAATATCAAGGACAAGGGAAGCTACAGGGTTGAGACCTCTCTCCGACTCCGAGAAACTAAAACCGAGTTGTTCAATACGCTTTCGTTGTTCATCATCTGCGTATTTTAACAGCACTGTAATGTCTCGTTTATAATCCTTAAGACGGTCTACTACCTGTCGTTTGCTTTCTTTTGCAGTTTCAATTTGTGCTTCTGTTTGCTCCAGAAGTCCTTGGTCTGTTTTGATGTTTTCTATTAGAACATCTACAATAGTTGCATTCATAGTATTAAATTTTAAATTAATATTTAGTTTTAAGTTAATAGCCAAAGGCTATGCACCACGAGTTCGTCTCGGGTAAATTTCTCTTCAACAAGGATATTATTAATTTCTTCTTCAGCTTCAGCTTTTGTATCGAAGAAGTAAGAAGGTTTGGTTGTGACCGCATAAACATCTTCAGCTAATACATCGCTTGTGAAAATGGCAAATACTTTTTTAGTAGTGCCTGTTTTCACCAAGAGACTTCGATAGTTAGAAGTATCATACTCATCCCATTCTTCAACTGGTTTTGAAGCCAAATAATGAAGTTCATTTTGAGTTCTTTGAAAGAATGAATCAATATCGGTCTGAGCAATATTTGGTGTATCCGTCATAGATTTTTCTAAGCCATAAATAGTCCAAAGTAAGATGCCATAATTGCTATTGATTAACTCAAGCAATTGTGGACGCTCCATAAATCCTAGGGCGTTTTTACTCCATACATCACGATATAACCAATGAATGATTTCGCGTAATTCACTATCAGTATAATAGCTCGCTAATTCTGAAGAAGTATTTGATTCTTTTTCTGACTCCAGAAATGATTCAAGCCTATTAAGGAAGAATAGAATTCGTTTATAGTTTCTTAGTTTCATTCCTCTTCATTTAAAGGTTCACAATGGTTTTCAATGGTCGCTAAAAGATGATTGTAGTCACCATTTTTAGCCTCAGCCATGACATCCTCTATTTCTTCGGTTGTCCAGCCTTCTTTCTTTGCTTGTTTTCTAAATACACCCATAATCATAAAGGCATTACCGTTTACACCAATCAAGTTTAGATTCACGGTTTTTTCAATTACTTTTTTCATATTGAATTGTTTAAATTATTAATATTTAATCGAGTGGGAAGTTTGCCGTAAGCACTTCCGTTTTTGTTTTATTAGTCTTAGATTTTGTTTGATTTGCCGTTACTAATTGCTCTACGGTTTTGGTATGCCAATTAAACTCTAATGTGAACTGGGTTAATAATTCTGATGGATACGAACTGAGGATAAATTTTCCTTTCAGCTTTGAAAGAACCTTAAGTAATTCGATAAAATCATCCTTAGAATAATTACTGTAGTGACCCATATTAGAATTAAAATAAGGTGGATCTATGTAATGAAATGTTTCAGGACTATCTCTTAGTGTTAGAATTTTCAAAGCATCAGTACACTCAATCTGAGTACCTTTTAATCGATCTTTTAGTTCAGGTGTCAGCATCTCCTTTTTGTTTTCCCAGCCCATAGCTTTGGTTCCTTTAGTATAACAACCAAAAGATCCAATGCGTCCAGAAAACCCCATATTCGTGAGCACAAAAAATGCCCAAGCACGTTGTAGGTCTGTAAAGAACACATTATGCTTATAGATATTTAGAGCTACGTTATATACAACTCTAGAATATGCCGTCACTTTTATTTTTGATTTGAGTGCTTCAAAATCTTCGTGAAGTACTTTATAAAAAATAGTTACGAAATTATCAGTGTCATTAATGATTTCGTTTTTAACTTTTGATTTTAAAAAGAATACCGCAGCACCACCTGCAAACGCTTCGGTGTAAATGGTATGTTCAGGAATTAAAGCCACAATCATTTTGGCTAAATTCTGCTTGCCACCATAATATGTAATTGGTGTTTTTATCATAAATTGATAAAAGTCTTACATCCAATTACTGTCAGAAAAGGACACAAAACCTTCAGAGGTTAGAATAAGATGGTCGAGTAAGGTTATATCTAGTAGCTTTGAAGCGTTAGATAATTTCTGAGTAAGACGTTTATCAGCCTCAGAAGGAGTTAATTTTCCAGAAGGGTGATTATGCGCTACGATAATCGCAGATGCATTAGCTAGTAAAGCCAATTGATAGATTTCTTTAATATTTACCATCACACCACTGGTATTTCCAACAGCAATTTCACTAACACCAATAACTTGATTGGCATTAGTAAGTAAAAGCACCCAAAAGAATTCTTTGTAGTCGATACGCTCAATGTCTATGAATGAGCGTAAAAGCTTTTCTGAATCCTCTGATGATGATACTTTTTTGATAATGTTAAAAAATGGACGCTTGTAGTGAATTTGTACTTCGTGACATTTTATAATAGTTTTTGTATTACTATTTTCTGTATTCATAATTCTATAAAATTTAAGAAAGGTTCCTTAAGAGTATTACAGAGATGAATTCCTTCGAATACTCATATTTTGTTGTCACAAAATATCCTTGTAATACAGCGTTTTTGCTGTAAATGGTTTGGAAGGTTTACCATCAATCATTAAGGAAATAATAATGCTACGGTTAGGGAGGTAAACATAATCACCGATAGAGAGAGGACTATATTCTTTAAACTGCTGACGTGTCATAAACTCAGCATCATTTGCTCCTATTCTAAAACAAATAACAGTCCCCACATTCCCGAGAATTCCGTGCCTTATGTTGTCTGAAATTTCTTGTAGATAATGGTGCGCGATATTAAGTGAAACTTTGAACTTTCTCAATTCAGAGAACATATCTGAAATATTAGTTGTGTAGTATTGGAATTCATCAAGGTACACATGAAAGGGAACTCTCTTTGTTTCGGGTAGAATTACTCTTGCGAGAGAACTATTGTATATTCCTGAAATAAGAATAGACCCTAATATGTGAGTTACATCACCACCAAGGCGTCCTTTGTTTAGATTAACCAAGACAATCTTCTTTTCATTCATAGCTTTGAAGAGCGATAATGAATCTGGATTATCAATAAGGAATCGACTGGCACTTGGATGTACTAATAAGGAACCCAATTTACTTAATACAGGATGTAGTACCGAAGAAGATAACTGAGGAAGTTCTTTTGTAAAAAATCGTTTAACTTCAGGATTAACAATATTAGGAATGCAGGCTTGCCTATAGCTTGAGTCTTGAAGGATTCTGAGGATATCCTTGAGATTTGCTTTTGGCTGATCCAAAAGTGCTAAAAGCGCCATACGTATAAGGTTTTCTAATCGAAGCCCCCACGATGAACTCCATAACTTTTTGAAACTTTCTAAAATTCCACTCGCCACTAATGAGCGCATTTCATAATTCACTTTTTTAATTGGGTTGTATCCAATTACTAGCTTAGGATTAGGGATATCAAGATAAATAATGTCCTTTTTCCTATGCTCAGGGATATGCTGCAACAAGGTTTCAATGAGGTCTCCGTGTACATCACACAGAAATACCCCAGCATTATTTCTTTTAATATCTTGTAGGCATAAGGTTAATATTAAATTAGACTTACCGCTGGTTGTTTTACCTAAAATATAGGTATGCATAAATCGGTCTGCTTGAAATATGCCGAACTTGTGACGAATATCTCGAAAGTCAGTAATACCTATATAACTAATAATTTTAGGCTCAAACATATTACATACTATGAGCTAATTATAAGTTTCAAAAAACTCATTCTTTGTAGGCATAAAAAAATAGCCTAAAAGCTATTTTTTTCTAATGGGTGCTTCATAAGCACACTCCTAAGGTGTTCGGCAGATGCAGATAGATAAAGAGTTGTCGTTTTAATATCGTTGTGTCCCATCATCTTAGAAAGGGAATAAACATCGCATCCACCTTCAAGCATAAGAGTAGCGAAAGTATGTCTCAAAACATGAGGCCTAAAATAGACTCCTGAGCATTCTCGTATAGATTTAACAACCCTTCGAAGTCCTGCATCAGTATAAGCTTTATTTAAGCGAAAAGAAGTGAAAAATGCTGGACATGTTTTTTTCAATTTTTGACGTTCTTTTAAATATCGTTTCAAGATTTCTGCCAACCTATAACTAATAGGAATAATTCTCTGCTTTTCACCTTTACCATTTATAAACAAGGTTCTATTTTCAATATCGACATCATCAAGCGTAAGCTTGAAAAGTTCATCTTTGCGAATACCTGCAAAAACAAAGGTTGATAAAATAGCGTGATTTCTATAGCGAATAAACCGATGAGAACAAGGGAAGTTAAGTGTGGTTTCAAGAATAAGATTGGTCTGTTGTTTTGAGAGGTTCTTAGGTAGCGACTTAGGAATTTTTGGGAGCTCAATTCCTTTAACATAATTAGTTTCTAGATGACCATTGGCAACAGCCCAGTCAAAGAAAACAATGAGTGTCATATAGTAGGTACGATACGTAGTTGATTTCCATTTACGCTCAACTCGTCCCTTAAAAAAGAAGGCAAGAACTTTTTGCTCATTTATATCATCAAAATGATTTACCTCTGAGAGTGATATAAAATTATTAATATTCTCACTATATCTTTTAATAGTGTTATCCGAGAGCCCTTTAATAAATTTGGAATAAGTACAAAAAATCTCCAGTAGTTGTTCGATGTGCATAATAAGATGCTGGCATCGATCTACTGGAGTGTGAACGGGCGTATATGTTAGTGATGTGGTCGTAAAAGTTATTTTTTTAGGCTGTAAAAACAGCTAAAACCCTTTATATATACAGAACTATCAGCCTCAAGATGTGGTCTAAAGTGCGGTCACGAAATTATCAGTGACGCGCTCTAACCACCTGAGCTACACGCGCGATTATAATGTTATTTTATAAGGGTTTTAGACCTATACCTTCCAAAAACATAGTTTTTAGGATGGACCACATCACCACTAAGAGTTTTGCGATAAAAACAGCATTAATTTTGCAGTAGTCGATGCATTAGCGGTTGATTAACGTTTAATGAATACGACACTTGGAATATTACACGAGCTAACGAAAAAAATCAATATGATAGTTTATCAATATAGCTTCGTGCGTGCTCTGGTGTAATAGAACGTAAGTATCGTTCCGTCATTTGAGTAGTTGAATGACCTAATGCTTTCATTATAGTAGCAATATCAGCTCCTGACTTTGCTAAGGAACAGGCGAAGGTATGCCTTGTTTGATGAATGTGAAATCTTACTCCCGATAACTTTCTATATCGCTTTACCCAATGTTTCAATCCGTAAATGGTTAGTTGTTCATCCTTACGTGTTGAAGTCACTACATAGGGGCATTTTAGCCCTCTGAGGCGTCTTTCTTTTAGGTGAGTATCGAGCTGTTGAAGGAGCTGAGGATGTAATGGAATGTACCGATCCTTTTTACTCTTTGATGTAGAAGCGTTTACTTTAATCGTCCTACTTACCAAGTCCACATCTTGAACTTTTAACGATAATAATTCATTTCTCCGAAGTCCAGAATAAATACAAAAATTTAAAATGAGCATATCTCTTTGGTAGACCAAAACATCATCCATAGTGTGAAGACTTATTGTTGCCATGAGTTTAGATATTTCTAAATCTGTTAAGGCCTTTTCATCAGTATATCTTGGCTCTGGTGGCTTTGTAATTGAATCCGAGAATCCTGAATCAAGATAATTATTACGTTCCATCCATCTAAAAAATGCAACAAGCTTACTATAGTATGTTTTGATAGTTGATTGTTTCAGCTTCCCACGTATTGTTTTCTTTCCAACAAGACGATCTCTTGTGCCAAGTCGTTCATAAAAGATATTGAGAGAGTGCTTTGTGAGATGCTCTGGCGCAGTAATTTCAGGCATTACCTTAATGAATGCATGAAAAACGTGGGTATAGCTTTTAATGGTTTCAGGACTAAGACCTTTAGTGTAATTACATTCCAAAAGATAGCCCTTAAATAGTGTTTTTAATTGATTGCTTTGCATACTATTATCCTATGACCACAACACTAAATTTGATACTCATACAAAATTGTCAAAACAGAAAAATGTTAGATATGACTATTTTATAGGTCTATCTTCAACGCTGGCGTTCATTATACTTTTTCTATGAACTACAGAGAGACCACACAATTACCAAATGCCTTAGTAGATGCTCATTTGAAAAACCTTTCAGAGAAAGAATTGAAAATATTATTACTTATCATAAGACAAACAATAGGTTTCTCAGATGGTCACGGAGGTAGGAAGAAGAAGGAATGGTTATCTCAAAAATTTATTTCAAACCGAACTGGTCTCAGTTGTAAATCAATCTCATTAGGTATTCATCAACTTATTAACAAGAAGCTGGTAATTGCTACAAATAAAAAAGGCGCCATTCTAAATGAACCAGAAGAGCGTAAGGGTTGCCTACGTATATTCTACGCTTCAACCTATTTTCAAGAAAAATCTAATGTAAAATTATCCAAAAATCCTATTACGAAAAGTAATACTATAAAACTAACAACTAAAAAACTAAGCAACTCAAAAATTCAAAAAAACAAAAACAGTAAACTTACTGATTGGGAACGTTACTGTTATCTTACTGGACAATCTATTAATTAACGTTGTATAATAAATACTTTATGTATTTCATATTCTTATCAGTTTTCTTTTATGAATGCTCTGCATTCAACATCAAAAGAGAAGTGAAAAAATATAATACATACTCTTGTGATTAATCTCACAAAATATTATTCAAAATTACTTAAGGAGAAGTGTCACAGCCGAAAAAAATTGTCATAGTGACAACTCCGTATGAGTATTATCAAATTAATATGTCCAGTACATTATAAAAGCGTTGAGCTCTAACCTTCAACGCTCTTATTATTTATGCATACAAAATCAAAATTATTATCCCATTATCGAAAAGATGCGAACTTGCCACTTCATGACGTTGCGTTTCTTCTCGGTATAGATAAGGGAAACCTCTCCAAAGTAGAGAGGGGAATGCGCCAAGCAAACCCAAACATTTATCTTTTATATCACATGCTCTTCGGAGTACCGCTTAATGAATTATTCGCTGAACAGATGAGTCTACTCAAAAATAATATAAGCAAGCAAAGTCAAATACTAGTAGACGAGCTTAACACTTGTCGACCTCCAAGGAGTACTCAAAGAGTACAATTTATAGAGTCATTTGTAAATAATTTAAGTAAAGACTGCCATGAGTCATAACCCGATGGAAGATGGTCATGAGCGAATTTTAAGCATATATCCTAACTCATATGGATTTGGATTTGCATTAATGCAAGGAGCGCTTACAGTAATAGATAAAGGTGTTATTAGAATTACTCCAATGAGTAATACAGAGTCAATGGTAGAAATAAAAAAGCTTATTAAAAAGTATGATCCTGAAAGAGTCATACTTGAAGATTTTAAAGGAAACTCAAGCTTCAAATGTGCAAGAGTTAAACAGCTCATCAGAAGTATAAGTGTTTATCTTAAAATAAGTGAAATTAACTTTTCGTCATATTCGAGAGAGCAAATTCGGATTGTATTTGATATCTGGAACGCCAAAACTCGTTATGAAATCGCGGAGGTAATAGTCCGTAATATTCCGAAATTAAGAATGTTATTTTTCGAGAAACCTAAATATCCACGAACAGAAACGTATCACTTTGGATTATTTGATGCAGTGTCTCTCTGTATTTGTCATTATTACTTGGACAACTAATTAATAATAATCTCCAAAATTTCTATGAAGAGCTTCCAATGTGGAGCTTTTTATTTATTCAAATCCTTTTCAAACAAAACCACTTCGGACATATTAGTAAATTTAAATTCAACATTAATATGTCCTAAATCACAAAATATTTTTTCATCATCAATAACAGGTGAGTAGGAATCTACCTCTCCTAGAAATATTCCATTATTTTCAAATTTATCAACGTCAACATCATGGTTAAAACTATATCCTTCACATGTTTTATGTTTACTGTTATTAGTATGCTTTACGGAGACAATCTCTAGTTCCCAGTGTGCTGGTAAATTGTCTAATTTAATACCATCATAAACACTTCTAACGTTCTTACCACTCAGAGAAAAAACAATATTTGTGCTGTTTTCTAACAAGCCTTTTTTATCATAGAAAACATGTGTACGACCGTTGCTTACAGCCAACCCTTTTCCTGTTCCCATATAACTACACGTAACAAAAAAATTATATGAATTGCCTGGAGACACTGAAGGCATTTTAAGAGTTTTGTTATCACCGCGCGCCATAGCTGAATACACAAAACCTTCTCGATTCGGGACAGGGTTTAAGCTAAATTCTGTTTTTGAAATTGACTGATAGTTCGATTTAATAAAGCCTTGAGCATAATTATAAGCTAATACTAATGATATTAGACTGATAGCTATCATTAAAACTAACGACCCAATTTTAACCTTATGAAACTTTCTCTTTTCATCATTACCAACTAAATCATAAATAACAAAAACTGCAAAAGGAATAATAACTAAGGGTAGAAATGAAACAATCAATCCTACTAGGTAAGGCCAGAACTTTGTTTCTTCGGTATCTTCTTGTTTATCCGATTCGGAAAAAACATTTGCCCTATAAAATTTAATTAATCTATTGAGGTCATCTATTTGTGTCTTCTTAAAGACCCTCTTATCCTGAGAGCTTTCATCAAAGTATTTTCGCAACCAACTTGTTGAAAGAATACTGCGTGTCTTTCCTTGTCCATCAGGAGGACAAATTTTCTTACTATCAGAACTTATTCTTTTATAAAAAGGATTATCTCCACTCTTATTTTTCTTTGAAACAATGCTTTGTATTACTTCTTCATCTCTATAATAATCTAAGAAAGCCTCATTCAAGGAAGCTAA
Source organism: Olleya sp. UBA1516 (assembly GCF_002323495.1). Taxonomy (NCBI): domain Bacteria; kingdom Pseudomonadati; phylum Bacteroidota; class Flavobacteriia; order Flavobacteriales; family Flavobacteriaceae; genus Olleya; species Olleya sp. UBA1516. The sequence goes on along the minus strand of NZ_DCQO01000003.1, from coordinate 153,095 downwards.
TTTATTGTCAGCTTCAATTTTAGTTACATTTTTTTTACCCTCGTCACTCATTCCGTAAAGGTATTAAAATCTGAATATTGGAAGAATATCCTAAAATAAATTTACCCGTGACCTAAAGTAATTTTTTTTCGATTTGGATGATCTAGGATGATTTTGGTTGTTCGTGCTGTTGTTCTTCAATGGGGTATAAAAAAATGCCTCCAGTAAAATGAAGGCACACCGAGTTCAAAGTACCAGTTTGAACCGATTAATCAGCAGGAAAACCAACAACGTTTTCAAGCAAACTATAACTACTATAAGTAATATAGTTTTTTTGTCAAATAGATTAGTCAGTTCAAAATGGCTTTGAAAATTTTTAACTATTAAAATTTTCAGCCGTATGAAAAAAAACAAAGAACAGGAAGTCATCACTTCCAAAAAAGCAAGAGGACTCTTCAATTCTCTTGAAGCCAAAGAAAGATTTAAAGTTTTAGATGAGTATTACACTCTAGGCTTTTATAAAATGGCGCAACACAAACACACCTCTTTAGAACTTCAGCAGTATTTGTTGAATCGAGGTTATCACGCAACGTATTGGAAAGGCGATAATAGAGGTTTCTACAATCCAAGGAACAGACAAACTCTTAATGTTCCGGATGATAATTGCACGCTCACAGAAGATCAAATCATTACACTATTCCGAAGTAGTCAAGCAACTGATTTACCACCAAAACTTGAGTGGTACAAATTTCAACTATTTAAATATTCAAATTTTAAAACCTGTTAATTATGAAAACAAAAGTTAAGAAAAACGTATCGGAGAACAACAGCATAACCGTGTTCAGATACAAAATGGAAGACTTGGAAAAGAAATTAAACCAAGAGCATGAGGAAATTAAAAACGGAATTGCAATTCCGTTAGCTAAGGATTTAGGTAACATGAAACCGAGCAAGCCAGAAGTTGATTGTACAAAAGACGTTTATACTGGGGTCATTGATGGAGCTTACAGTAAGATGATGATGTCTATTAAAAAAGAACTGCAATCTGAAATTGAAGCACATCATATCATTGCGGATAAGATAGAGGCTGACAAAAAACTCGAAGAGGCTGAAGCTGAACTTGAAAAAGCCGAAACAGATTATCGTATAAAGAAGCGTGAGCTAGAGGCTTGCGATAAAACTATTGAGAAAAAGGCTAAGCGATACAAATGGACACGAGGTGTATTATTCTTTTTAGTATTAGTAGACACGCTCATTTCAGGAACAGCACTTCAAGCTATGGGCTATCCTCTCATTACATCCTATATTTTGGGTTTTGCAATTGGAGTCGGTATTTTTCTTGTTGCAGAGTATCTGCCTGAAATCATTTCTAAAGGGAAGACCTTATGGCAAAAGCGAATGATTACAATACTAATCTTTACTGGACTCTTTGTAGTGTTTTATGTACTTGGTATTTTCCGTACGACAACATTTAGTGGCAATACCGTATTCGGGAATGGCGCGGGCCCACTCTACTTTGCCTGTCTTAACTTATTTTTCACAGCGGTGGCAACCTTGGTTGTTTTCTTCGCTGGGCTCACACGAGAAGAGAAGAAAATATGGGATAAGTACAAGACTGCCGAAGGAGAAGCTTTAGAGCTTAAAAAAGAAGTAGATACCTTAAAGATTAAGATTACCGACATCCGAAAAGAACAGAAGGAGTCTGAATTAGCTCGCAAACAAATTCAGATTTATGCCCATGACATGCAAGAGCTCGTCCAGCGCTTGTATGAAGAATCACAAAAGACTTTTTACAGTACCAACTGCATACACCGAAGTGACGGTAAGGTGCCTAAGTTTTTTGAGGACGATATACCGATGCTTCCTTCATTCTATTCAAGCTTAAGTATTTAAACATGAGGAGCTGGATATATATATTGGTGATAGGGCTGACTATGTCAGCCTGCACCAAATCGGAGCAAGTTGGAACACAAATTTCCATTTTAGAAGATAGAACCGAAGAAGATTTTATTGCTAAGCCAAACCCTATTCAAATCAAACAAAAATTTGGTTTAGATGAGGATTCATGGAGATCTGCAATATTTAGACACGGTCATATTAGTAGCCTTATACATAACGAACGAGCAGAAGTTAAACTTATAGGTGCTACTGCATTATTAGGAAACCAATTAGAGCGAGATGTTGAAGTAGAAGCGTTTTACAAAAGAACAGATTCTATTTTGAATAATCGAATTGATGCAGGTAATTATCCTTATTCTTCTATTTGGAAGCCTATTGTTGAAGAATTGATTTTCTTACAGAAGGATACCATTATCTCAACGGAACTATATGTTTACTCTGATTTACAAGAAAACAATAGTGAGTGGTTCTCGGTTCATAGGCATAAAGATATGCTAAAACTGGAGCGACAACCAGAGCTCGTTAAGGAGCTGTTTTTGAAGCATACATCTCATCTCAAGCGAACAAATTCCAATATTAAGGTCATCGTTGTTTATCAGCCTCGAACGATAAAGGAGGATACTGCATTTGCTTTGATGAAAGCTCTCTACGCAAGCATATTTGAGGAATTAAATCTGCCTATTGAGTTTGTATCTAACGTCAACTAATTCGATACAGATGAAACTAGTCCTTACACTACTCCAATTCATATTCAAGATTGTTCTAATCTGCGTGTACGGATGTACACGTGGGCTAGAGCTTATTCTTGGTGCAACTAATAATCTATTTCAAAAACTTTTAGGAAAATGAATATTCAAAACTACATAACATATACATTAGAAAAAGGTGGGGAATTCCTAGACGGGATACTTCAAAACCTTGTAGGCAGCAAACATAATTTATCTGCTAAATTTGGAAGAGAAAGTAAACTTATATCCGCATCACACGATGGTTTATCAATAACTGGAACTAAGTTTTTATCAGCCAAAAAATCAAAAGAACATTTACTTTGTTTCGCACCAAGTGGTGTAGGAAAGTCTACAGTTTTCTTAATACCCAGTGCCCTAAGAATTGCGAGTGCATATAAGCCTGCCAGTATGATTATCAACAATCCATCTGGTGAGCTTTCAAAAATGACCAATCATTTTGTAAATCAAGGATACAAGGTGTACAGCTTTGACCCTGATAATAAGGAGCAGTCTATTTACTACAATCCACTGCACCGCATACAATCACCATCAGACATTACCAAGGTTGCAACTATGTTAGTACAGAAGAACGGTAAAAAGACGTCTGACTTTTGGGATTTAAAATCCATAGAACTCATTAGTCTTTTAATTGAATTCCTTCTTGAAAACACCTCGAAGATTTATCAGAACATCGGCAACGTATATTACTTACTCGAGAATCTTGCAGGCAATGAAGATGTTGTAAATGGACTATTTGCAGATGAAAGTACTCAGAGTCAATGGCGAGCATATAAGAGTGTTATCGCCAACAGCGAAAAGACCAAGTCGAATATCATTAGTTCAGCGATTTCTCATTTATCATTTATCGGAAAAGATCCATCTCTCCTTGATGTGACCAGTGTAGATACTTTCGATTTTGCTCGTATGCGAAAAGAAAAAATTGTTCTCTTTCTCAATTGCAATATCACCAACATGAACTATTACAGTCCTCTGTTTGGTTTGTTTTTCGAACAACTCTTTAGTGAAGTATTTAGATCAATTCCTCAGGTAAAAGATAATGACTTGTACCTCCTTATTGATGAGCTATCAAGTATCCCGCTCCCAAGCCTTTCAAACGTCATTGCTAATGCTAGAAAGTATATGTCCATTCTTGGAGTACTTCAGAGCGAAAACCAGCTGTATGAGAACTATGGCCAGTATAACGCCAAAAGTATTCTTAACAACGCTTGCAAGGTCTATATGACAGGTTTGAACGATGAGTGTGACCGCATTTCAAAAGCCTTGGGAGACTATCAATACTATGAGGATAATGATAAAAAAATCCTCAGAAGTAGAGCACTTATGACAGGTTCAGAAATTAGAACTATGCCGAAGGACAATGTAATAGTCATTCCTAATGGTGGTATGAAGCCATTGCTTTGCAAGGTTAAGCCCTATTACAAAATCAAATCCTTTGTAAAAGCTATGGAAATGGAATTACCTGAAAATTTCAGCCCTGAAAATAATCCTAGTTACCGTATTCAGTATTTACCACTTGAAGCTTACACCAAGAAAAAAAATGCCACGGTAGCTGTAAACAATAATCTAAAAACTAAACAAGATGAAGTTAATGACTAAAACGTTAGAAAAAAGGTTTGCTCAAGTTGGCGACCAGTCAGAAAAAGAAAATCCAACCTTTATTGCCAAGTTCTTTGACCCTGTTGGTTCTGGAACGTGGTATGCAACGGAATATAATCCCGAATCAAAAATTTGTAACGGTTACGTTACTGGACTTGCCTTTGATGAATGGGGTTCTTTTTCAATAACAGAATTAGAATCTATTGTAAGACCCTTTGGATTAGGAATAGAGAGAGATATCCATTTTACCGAAATGAGCTATCACGACATTGTTCCGCCAAAACCAAAGAAGCGTAAGCTAGAGCTCCAAGAGCTTAAAAAAGGTAAGGAACAAGAAAACAATCAAGAACGCTAATGGAACCGTTTAGCTTTTCATCACTCCATGAGTATTTGGATTGTGCTTTTAAGGACAATCCAAATCCTTCATGGGATGAAATTAAAAATGCTAAAAAAGAGTATTGGAAAATATACTACAAACACTATAGAAGAGAAAAGAGAATCAAAAGGAAAGAATTCTCACTTGGCTTTTATCCAAAACAGCTAACGTTGATACACCAAAAAAGAGGGGGTAAAAGCATATCGAAGTTCTTATATGATGCTGTTAACACACAACTCACATCTCAAGACGCACCTCAAGTAGACACAAAAGTCTTTAGCGAAGTACACCAACAGTTACGAACACTCATTAACCTGATGGAAGAGTCTTTAGATAATGAAGCTTCAGATGCTCTTGAAGAGATGCTGGAGCGATTTGAGAAAATTGAAGATAGCTTTTTAAAACTATTAAATCCATAAATCATGATAATTAAGAGTAAATCCATAAAGTCTAAAAAAGCACTTGAAAATACTATCCGCTATATTCTTACCAAAGAAAATCAGAAGCAACTCGGCTTCATTATTAATCGCTATATCAAGGGTGATAGGAACTTTGATAAGCAAATGAAAGAAGCACAGGATGATCTTATTAAAGAACAAAAATTGCTGGAGAAGCGTATTAAAAATATGGTAAGCCAATTCAGCGAAAATGAATCCAAACGTACCATTGAAAGACGTAATAAAAATATTGCATATCACGAGATAATATCTTTTCACAAAGCTGATACTGATAAGCTACCAAAAAAGGTGCTTCTGAAAATTGCTCGAAAATATGCCAACGAACGTTCACCAAACTCAATGGTGATAAGTACGATGCATTCAGACAAAGACCATCTTCACATTCACAATGTTATTTCAGCACTCGAATTTGCTACAGGAAAGCCAGTGCGTTTATCTCGAAAAGAATTTAAAGAGGTTAAAATCCGTATGGAGCAATTTCAAGAAAAGGAACTTGGACTAACCTTCAGTAAAGTCAATCATTCTAAAAAAAAAGAAGCGATGCTTCAGCTTGATATTGAACGAGAGTTAAATCTTCGAGGTAAACAAAGCGAACGTCAAGAATTACGTGATGTTCTGGTTGAAGTATTTGCTCGTGTCCGCACTGAACAGGTAGATAAGAGAGAATTTGAAAAAGCAGGAATCCAATTCTATTCAAGAGCTGGTAAGATTGTCGGCGTCCAAGGTTTCAAAAGACGCTACCGACTAAAAACATTAGGTTTTGATCCAGCAAGAATATCTATAGAAAAAGAGCAAAAACGTATGAACGAGTTAAAGAAATTAAAATCTCGCAACGATAAAGATCAAGAACAGGAGCGCTAATGCTATGATACAATTGAATATATAAACCGAGCATTATGATGAACAAAATCACATTTTTTAAAACCATAAAGAAAGCCTTAGAACAAACACCTTTTGAAGATATCATTAATTATGATGAAAGACTTATTATAGAACTTAAGACAAAGACCAACAGCGAAATTGCTCAATTTCATTTATGTATGCTAGAGCTGAGAAGGGAACTTGATACTTTTGAAATTAACAAAGTCGCGCGTTCACTCGACCTAGCTCCTAATCGAGAAATATTCAATAGATTTTGTAACGGCATCATTGCTTCTGGAGAAGAGTTTTACGATCAAGCCAAAGAAGGAAAAGGATTTCTAGAGACAAAACTTCACAATAATCCTGAAGAAATTAAGCAACTCTATTACGAAGGTTTAAGCCTAGTATCATCAGCTGCTTATTATGATAAGAAAGGACTCGATGCAGATTGGGATGTATTATTACGTAATGAAAAACGACGACAGGAGTTAGAACAACAAGTACATAACAAAAGCGAATTAGAGCGATAAGACTATCGCAACAAACAAAAATACAAGACAGGACGAAGCAATTCTCCTGTCTTCTTTTTTTGGGTAAGAACGGATTCCAAAGGTGTCCTTTGGCAAGATCGCTTTTGAAATGGTCGTTAGAACAGTTCAAAAGCAATCTTGCCCAGCTATGTCTTAAAAGTTTCAACGACTTAAGTCATCGCTGGTCGCAAATGTTCAAAAAGCTACGCAGTAGGCGACTTTGGACATTTGCTTCCTTACAAAGGACAAAGGTTTTACAAGGAAGTTGTTTTACAGATGTTTTACAGGGAATAAAAAAAAGTAGCTCCATTTTAATGTAACCACCTTATTTAAATGCAAAAAGCACTGAAAATCAGTGCTTTTTCTTAGTAGCGGGAACTGGACTCGAACCAGTGACCTTCGGGTTATGA
>NZ_DCQO01000003.1:120300-145889 GCF_002323495.1 Olleya sp. UBA1516 | reverse complement strand
CCTACTGCTCTATCCCGCGATTTGTATTTCCGAAGATTATCTTAGCTTTTAACTTTCGATTCATAATGTCGACCTAATCGTTTCGGACTGCAAATATACAACCCTTTTTGCATATTACAAGCATTATTTCAACTTTTTTTATTGCTCAATATTAAGGGCTTCAAAACCAATAAGTTCAGCCTCCTCAAATTGTGGAGAAATTTGAATTGGATTGCAACACACCTCACAATCCTCTACATAAGTTTGCTTACTTACACTTGGATCTAGTAACATTGATATGGTTTCCCAGCAATATGGACATTGAAAATAGTGTTCAAACATAACTTACTTTTTATCAAAAATAAAAATAGCCAACCAAAGGTTGACTATTTTAAATATATTTTAACAGGAAGTTATTCTTGGTTTAAAACAACTTCTGAGTCTTCTAAAAATAATGCCATTTTGTTTGGCGAGTCGTCCACTACTGTAAGATAATCGTTATTTAGTAAATTATCACTTACCATAACTAATTTTAAATTAGATAATTGAGATAACTCAAAAGGTAACGTTCCAGACAACTTATTACTTGATAACACCAACTCTTCAAGGTTTGACAATTCGGCAATGCTTTCTGGAATTTGACCTTCTAATTGGTTATCTAATAAGCTTAATTTTTTTAATGATTTTAAGTTACTAATATCAAAAGGTATTGTTCCACTTAAAAAGTTACTTCCTAACTCTAAGTTACGTAATTTAGTTAGACTTGTAATTGACTGTGGAATTTCTCCTGTAAATTGATTACTGTATAATGCTAAAGATTCTAAATTAGAAAGGCTACCAATCCAGTTAGGAATTTCTCCATCAAATTGATTTAAAAACAATTGTAAAGAATACAAGCTTTGCATGCTAGACATAGTTTCTGGCAAATCTCCAGATAACTTATTAAAACTTAGATTTAATACTTGTAAGTTGCTTAATTGTGCTATTTCTGAAGGTATTGATCCTTGTAGATTATTAAATGACAAATTTAAACTTACAATTTTAGAATCTAATATTGTAACGCCATGCCAAGTATCTATTGAGGCATCAAGATCCCAAGTAGTATTCCACTCTGGTCCGTTAGTATTGTTATAAAGTGCTATTAAAGCTTCTTTCTCAGAATTTGATACACTTGCGAATGCTACACAAGCAAAAAGAAACATTACTAAAGTTAATTTTATCGTTTTCATGTTAATGATTTAGGATTAACTACATCAAACTTAATACAAAAGAGGTTAAATGACAAATTATTTCGATTAAATACATTAAACATTAACATTTAATTTGAAATTTAACTCCATTTTATAAAACTAAAGTCAATATCTCGTCGTTCACTAAAATTTTAAACCGTTTTAAATGATTGAAAATAAAAACTTTAAAACTTCACATTCAACAATTCACCACTTAATTGTAGCAATTGTAGTTCTGCTAATTTAGCTTCATATTTTGCTTGATTTCTACTTAATTCCGCATTAAGTAAGTTAAGCTGAGCTTGTCTAAACTCGATTGAATTAACTTGACCAATTTTAAATTGCTCTTGAGTACGTTCAAAATTACTTTCTGAAGTTATAATATTTTGTTGTTGTATTGTATATATATTTAGCTTATTGTAGAAATCTTCCCAAGCATTTTCAAAATCTCTTTCAATACCTATTAGGATGTTTTGTTTTTGAAGTTGTTGCGTCTCTAGATTAACTTTAGCATTTTTCACTCTAGTTATTGTTCCGCCTCCATCAAACAAATTCCACGTTAAATTTAAACCTCCAGATAAGCCTGTATTTGTACTAACTGCTACAAAAGATGCTGCATTATTATTGTTTTTATTCCAACCGTAAGTTCCATTTAAGCCTACTGTTGGCAGGTAGCCTGATTTACTTGATTTAATATCCAATTGGCTTATTGCGATATTTTTATCTGTTTGAAGTAAAGCTACATTTCTAGTTTTTGCTTTTTCAAACAAGCTGTCTTTTTGAAACTGTAAAGTAAAGTCCACTGCTGTACTAACAGAAAAATCCGATTCTAAAGCATTACCTAACACAACATTTAAGTCACGCTTTGCATTTTTTAATTGTTGCGTAGCAGAGATTATATTTATACTGTCGTTATTTATATCCACTTCGGCATTTAAAACACCTAATTTAGTATTTTGACCGTAATCAAATTGGTATTGTGCACGTACTAATCTATCCTTTGAAACATTCAATGTTTCTGATAATGCATCTAAATTTTCTGTAAGTTGTGCGACGCTATAATATACAGAAAACAACTGTGTAATTGTATTTTCAATAGTCTCTCTAGCTTGCAAATCTGATAATTGGTACTGCTCTTTTAAACTTTTATAATTGTAACGTCTACCCAATCCATCAAATAGTGTATAGTTTAAACTTACTGAAGCATTATACCTGTCACTCTCTGCTCCATTTAAAACTGTTGATGTACCGTTTGAAAATTCAGCTTCAGTGTTATCTAAATTATAAGTTGCTCCTGCATTACCTGTAAGTGTAGGTAAAAAACCAGAATTTAAAATGCTTGTATTATTTTCGGCAACTCTAACTGCGTTATTCGCTATTTTAATTCCGTAGTTATTTTCTAAAGCTAATTTAACAGCTTGTTCTTGTGTTAAAATATCCTGCGCTTTACCAATGGTAACACAACAAAATATTGCTATAATTAGATTGTAATTAATGCTCATTTTCTTCATTTTGTTCTTTAATGGCACGTTCTACTTCTTCTTTGGTTACGACATTTCCTGTGTACAACCACTTCCCTTTTTGCTTAATACTGTTGCTAAACGATAAAAATAATGGAAGTAACAAAAGGGTTAATACTGTCGCATAAGCTATACCATAAGAAATAGAAATTGCCATAGGTTTTAAAAATTGAGCTTGTCTACTTTTTTCTAATAACAAAGGTGCTAATCCTGCAACCGTCGTTAAAGAGGTTAAGAAAATAGCTCTAAAACGTGATTTTCCAGCTTCTTTTAAAGCATTATCAAAGTTCATACCTTCTCTTAAATTACTATTAAATTTACCAATTAAAACCAGTCCGTCGTTAACCATAATCCCGATTAAAGCAATGATTCCTAATAAAGATAAAATATTGATCGGAAAACCATCTTCTGTTAACCAATGTCCCCAAGCTACTGCTGTTAGACTAAAAGGCACTAATAATAGTAATAATATAGGCTGACTATAACTTCTAAACGTGAAAGCAATAACAATGTAAATTAGCAGTAATATTGGGATACCTGCTTTTGCTAATGAAGATGACAGTTTACTAGCTTCACGATTTTGACCTTCAAAAGAAGCGGTTATTGTTGGATATTTTGACTGTAATTGCGGAATAAAATTATTTTTAATATCATCTAAAATATCTGTACTACTTGTACTAGGATCTTTTAAATCTGCAGATACTCTAATTTCTCTTAAACCTTCTAAGTGATTAATTGCGACATCTCCTCTTTCAATTGTATAACTAGCAATATCTTTTAAATTAACACGCTCACCTGATGGTGTTAAAATACGCATATCATCTAAATCGTTAATCGAATTTCTGTTTGGTCTATCATACCTAACCCAAACTCTAATCTCATCTTGTCCACGCTGAAAACGTTGTGCTTGCACACCAAAAAATCCAGAACGTACCTGAGTCATGACTGTACGTAAATCTAACCCTAAAAGATAAGCACTTTCTTTAAGTTGCAATCTAATTTCTTTAATACCTGCAGGATCATTATCCTCGATATCCTTAAGTAGCGGATTAGTTTCTAAATAGTTTTTCATTTCTATTTTAGACGCTTTAAGCTCTTCGATATTATTACCTAATAACGATACAGATACTGGACTACCACCAAAGTTTCCTCCAGATCCAAATATCAAACGCTCTGTACCAATAACTGGTCCAACTAATTCTCTTAATCTATTAGCAACCATTGATGCTTTAATGGCGTCTGGACGTTCTTCTCCTGGAAGCATATTTAATCTTAAAGACGCACTAGAACTGCTACTTAGTGTCAATATTGTGTTTTCAAATAATTGTTTATCCGATCCTTTTAAATACTTTTCTGTTAGCTCTTGATTGACTATAAACGATTTTTCTTCTATCATAGAAATAATAGAATCTGTAACCTTAACATTTGTTCCGTTAGGCATTTCTAGCTGAATGGTAACCGTATCACTAGCAATACTTGGAAACAAAGTTACCCCAATAATACCTCCTCCAATAGACCCAAAAGTTAATACTAACAACCCAATAAAAATACCTAAAGACAATATTTTAAACTCAAGTACAAAGTCTAAAGTTGGTGTGTAAACTTTATCTCTTAAAAAGGACATCAATCTATCTCCTGCTTTATTGATAAACCTCATTTTACCAAAAAACTGTTTTAGTTTTGATGGATTTTCTTCTTCAACATGAGGTCGTAAAGCTTTAGAATGCGCTAAGTGAGCTGGTAAAATAATTAATGCTTCAACCAATGATACCACTAAGGTTAGAATAACTATGACGGAAACTTCACCAAAAAACTCTCCAATCCTACTATCTAAAAATAAGAATAGCGAAAAGGCTAATAATGTTGTTATAATTGCTGAAACCACAGGAGGAATTACTTCCATTGTACCATCAACAGCTGCTTGAATTGGTGTCTTACCTTTTTCGTAATGTTGATATATATTCTCTGCAATTACAATACCATCATCCACTAAAATACCAATAACAATAATCATCCCAAATAAGGATAATACGTTAATGGTAACATCAAATTGTCCTGCAAAAATAAACATTCCTAAAAATGAAATTGGTAACCCAAAGGCTACCCAAAATGCTAATCTTGTATTTAAAAAAAGTGATAGAAATACTAATACTAAAATCATACCTACTATTGCATTTTCTGCTAGCAACTCTGTACGCTGATTTAAAGTAATAGATAAATCCCTTACAATATTTAATTGTGCATTATTATGTTTTTGATTATACGCAATGATGTAATCCTTAACTTTATCTGCAGAGGTTATAAGATCTTCATTATTTGTACTTGTAACAGTAATATTAACTGCTAATTGCTGATTAAAATACGTGGCATTTGGTGTTTCAGAAAAACGATCTCTGACAATAGCGACATCCTTTAAACGCACTACTTTACCATCTGCTGAAGCCTTTACAATAATGTTAGACATTTCGTCTCCGTAATATTGTTTATTGTTAGCTCTAATCAGATACTCCTCAGCATCTGTTTTTATATTACCTCCTGTTACTAATATATTAGATGTTGATACTGCATTAGCAACATCACTAAATGTTATATTATACGCCAATAAACTACCTTCATTTACAGCAATTTCAATTTCTTCTTCAGGATAACCAGATACTTCAATTTGCGAAATACCATCAATAGCACGTAAGTCATTTTCTACCTGACGACCTAATTGTTTTAATGTGGCTAACGGAATGTCTTTTCCGCTTAAAGCGAAAGAAATAGTTTGGCGGACTTCTTCCTGTTTAGATACCACTAAAGGCTCCATACCTGTTGGAAAGGTTGGCACTCTGTCCACTGCATTTTTTACCTCAAGTAGCATAAAGTCAAGGTTTTCACCTTTTTCAATCTCGACAGTAATTGTTCCGCTATTTTCTCTAGAAACAGAAGTGACACGATCGACACCTTTAAGCCCTTTTAAATTTTCTTCGATTTGAAGTACAATACCTTCTTCAATTTCTTGAGGAGATGCTCCAGGATACGCTATACTAACGTTAATAATCTTAGACTCCACTAAAGGGAAAAACGAAGACTTTAAAGACGAATATCCTAGAATACCAAAAACAGCAAATGCTAAAATAAAGACATTAACTGCTACGTGATATTTGATAAAATAAGTGATTATTTTTCTCATTATTCTTCGCTATTGTTTGTTTTGTTATTTTCAACAAATGGCTGTACTAACATTCCCGCATACGCTCCTGGAACGGTACGTTTTAAAATAACTGTTCCGTTAGGTACGTCTTTTAAAACTACTTTAGTATCAGAAAAATGAATTGGTTTAGCTGGCATGACATCCAGCAAACTGTCCTTAATAACAAATATTTCTTGGTTGTCTGTTAGTAAGTTTCGGTCTATCTCAATAGCGTTGTCTATACTTTTAGCATTTAAATTTGCTTCTAAATACATACCTTCTTTAAGGTTACTATCTTCAACTTCAATAAAAGCAGTAACTGTTTGTGTGGTTGCGTCAATACTACCGTTAACACGCGACACTTTACCAGTGTAAGATTCTGTTTTATCTAAATTAGTTAAATTAACGGTTTCGCCTACTTTTAAGATATTGGCAAAGCTTTTACTAATAGCCACTTGCATCTCATAAACTGAAGGATTAATAAATTCTCCTAGTTTTTGACCATTTCTAATTAAAGATCCTTCTGTTGCCAAAGCCTCTGTTAAAATCCCATTAAAAGGTGCAGTTATAGTATACTTAGACAAACGTTGCTCTAAATTTTTTACATTGTAGTAATTAGTAATAATGCCACGACCAGTAATAAAGTAGTTTTCTTTATCAGAAGTTATTTCTGGTAATTTTGGTGTGGTTTTGTTTAAGTCAAAACTAGTCAAATAGCTTTGCCATTTTTGGAACACATCTGGAAAATCCAAACGTAAATCTGGCATTATTGCAGCTATCGAGTTGTATAAATTACTTTTTGAAGATTGTACACTAGCATAATACTCTGCAGCATCCACACGAATTAAGGTTTGACCTTTGCGATAGTTTTGACCTGGTTTAAAAAGGTAACTACCATTACGAAATATACCTTGTACTTCCGAGTAAAGCTCTACACGTTGCTTAGCTGTTAAGTTTCCATTTGCAGCAATTACAATAGGTATAGTCGTATTATTGACCGTATCTGTAAATACAGTTTTAATAACTTTAGCTGCTATAGGCTTTGGTTTATTTTTATTATCTACTAAAGATTTAGAAATAAAAATGGCAGCAATAATAAATAAAACACCTAAGATTGATAGTATAATTTTGCGCATGTACTTGGTTTTGACGGTAAGACCCCAAAATTAGCCTATAGTTTAGACGTTAAATGTTAAAAAAAACCTAAAAGAAATAACTAAAATGCTTCCAATTGCAACGTGATATCTTCCCAATCTTGCATTAGCTTTGCTAATTGGTCTTTTTTAGCTTGATAATTTTCAAAAAACTTAGGTTTAGCAACGGTTTCGTCGTAATTAGTAGCTAACTCAGCATCAATTGATTTAATATCTTTTTCTAATTGATTAATTTTAGACTCGCAATTACTTAACTTGTTATTTAAGGACTTAACTTTTTTCTGGTCTTCGTAGGATTGTTTAGGTGTTTCTTTAGGTTGACTTTTAATAACCGTTCGTTTTTCTACTTCACGTAAATTTTCAACATTACGTTGCTCTAAATAATAATCAACATCTCCTAAAAACTTTTTAATGTTTCCATCTTTAAACTCAAAAACAGTATTAGTTAATCCTTTTAAAAAGTCCCTATCGTGAGATACTAATATTAAAGTCCCTTCAAAACGCTGTAAGGCATCTTTTAAAACATTTTTAGATTTAATGTCCAAGTGGTTAGTAGGCTCATCCATTATCAAAACATTAAATGGCTGCAACATTAATTTAGCTAGCGCTAACCTGTTACGCTCTCCTCCAGATAATACTCTAACATATTTTTCTGCTTCCTCACCTCTAAATAAAAAAGATCCTAAAATATCACGGACTTTACTTCTATTGGTTTCATTAGCAGCATCAATCATAGTATCTAATACAGTTTTACTACCATCTAAATATTCTGCTTGATTTTGTGCAAAGTACCCTATTTGTACATTGTGACCTAACTTAAGATGACCATCATGCTTTAAGTCTCCAACCAAAATCTTAGCCAAGGTTGATTTACCTTGACCATTTTGACCAACAAAAGCAGTTTTAACATCACGCTCTATTAATAAATCAACACCTGTTAAAACTTGATTATCACCATAACTTTTTGAAACACTATTAGCTTCGACCACAACTTTTCCTGGCGTTATAGACACTGGAAAATTTAGGGTCATTACACTATTATCATCTTCATCAACCTCAATACGATCAATCTTATCTAGCTTTTTCATTAAAGATTGTGCCATAGTTGCTTTACTGGCTTTGGCTCTAAACTTTTCAATCAACTTTTCAGTTTGTTCTATCTGTTTTTGTTGATTTTTTTGAGACGCTAACTGCTGTGTTCTAATTTCTTCTCGCAACACTAAATATTGCGTATAAGGTTTTGGATAATCATAAATACGTCCTAAAGAAATCTCGATAGTACGATTAGTTACATTATCTAAAAACATCTTATCGTGCGACACAATTGCGACAGCACCTGGATAATTTTTTAAAAAACCTTCTAACCAGATAATAGACTCGATATCCAAGTGGTTAGTTGGCTCATCCAAAAGTAGCACATCATTATTTTGTAATAGTAATTTGGCCAACTCGATACGCATACGCCATCCACCAGAAAACGTATCGGTTAGTTTATTAAAGTCTTCTCGTTTAAAACCTAAACCTTGTAGTATTTTTTCTGTTTCACCTTGATAATTATAACCACCTAAAATCTCATATTGATGTTGTATATCACTCAGCTCTACCATAAAATCATGATACGCATCACTTTCATAATCTGTACGCTCTGCTAATTGCGTATTAATATGCTCAATTTTTGCTTCAATCTCTTTAATTTCTGTAAAAGCTTGATACGATTCTTCTAAAACAGTTCTACCTAAAACAAAATCTATGTCCTGTTTTAAGAAACCAATTTTTAAAGTTTTATCTGCCGCAATCTGACCCGAATCTGGTTCTAATTCCTTTGACAAAATTTTAAGCATCGTTGACTTTCCAGCTCCATTTTTACCAATAAGTCCTACTCTATCACCATTTCCTAATTTAAATGTGATGTCTTCAAAAAGGTATTCTCCTTGAAATGAAATGGATAAATTATGAATATTTAGCATGAATTGTGACTTATGTTACTTAATGTTGAAAGAATAAAACTTAAATTTGTAGTTGAAGATTTAAACTTCACTACCATTTTTTTTGAATTGCAAAAGTACACAATTATTATGTTTAAAAAAGGCTCTAAATTATACTCTATTTTTACAGGTGCTTGTCCAAAGTGTCACCAAGAATCTATGTATACAAATCCAAACCCATATGTGCTAAATAAACTTTTTAGTATGAATGAGCGATGTAGTCATTGTAACACTAAATATCAAATAGAACCGTCCTTTTTTTATGGGTCGATGTACGTTAGTTATGGTGTTGGAATTGCTTTTGCTGTTGCTGCTTTTGTTATAAGTTACATATTTTTAGGCAGTACACTTAACACTGCTTTTATTGCTATTATTGCCGCAATGATTGTCTTTTACCCAGTTATAGTTAGATTATCAAGAAATATTTGGATAAATATTTTTATGAGTTATGACAAAAATTTAGCAGAAAAAGCTACTACCAAAAAATAACACTATTTAGTAAAACCTACTGCAATCAATCTCAGCATCTATTGCGACATTGCTTTCTATAAAATTGTATAATTGGTTAGCAACATAAGGTGCTATCATAACTCCACGTGAGCCTAATCCATTAAAAAGGTACAAGTTTTTAAAATCTTTATGTCTACCTACCAAAGGTTTTCTATCCTTAACTGTAGGTCTAACACCTGCTACTTGATTCAACACTTTAAAATCGCACTTTACAAAGGTTTTAAGCTTATTTAAAAGCATATCTTTAGCCTCTGTTGTAATTGTGTTGGTCTTATCCTTTTGTTCGTATGTAGACCCAACACGATAAGTATCATTACCTAGTGGTATTACAAATACACTGGATTTAAGTACATAATCCAATTTTAATTCTGGTGCATGTATAGTTAACAACTGACCTTTTGTACCACCTAATGGTAAGGCATTAAAAAAAGGGTTTTGCTTAATTCCAAAACCTTCCGCAAAAACAATGTGTTTAGCCTCAATATCATTATACACGACTTGATTGTCTTTACAAACTAAACTATTATGATTAAAAGACTGACTAATCAAGCAACCTTTAGATAATAAATCAGATTTATAATTTTGAACTAACAATTTAGTGTCTAATCTTCCAGTACTTAAAACCTCTCCAAGCTTAAACTGTGCGTCTACATTAGGATTTGCATTATCTATAAGTGTGGTATTTATAAACGGTTTTAAACCTACTTTATCAGATGCTTCAAACCAATTATTTTGCTCCTCTAAAGACGTAAAACGTCGTCTGACTGGAACCTTATAATCTAAGACGACACCAAAATCTTTTTCCAATTGATTATAAACAGGTAAGGCTGTTTTTAATTGCTCTTCACTTTTCCAAACAGGAGTAAATCTTTTTAAAGTTACAGGATTATATAATCCACCTGCAACAATGGATGATTGCTGAGAGCTATCTTCAAAAACTACAAACGATTTATTATTTGCTTTAAGCTTTTCGCAAAACGAAATACCAGCAAGTCCACAACCTACAATTATATAATCTACTTTCATAATGCAAAAATAGAATATCTGAATGAATAAAATAGAAACTAGTAAAAACAAAAAAACGTTCACTTTTCAGTGAACGTTTTTATATAATTAAATCAAACTGTTGTTAGTAAGACCACATGTCTAACTCAAAGTTTCTAATTTTTTCTTTAATTCTTTCAGACTCTAATAATTGCATTAATGAATTTTCTGCAATATATTCTTCAACCTTACGGTCTCCAAAAACATTCTCTTCTTTAAATATGATACCACTAAAACGACGTGCGTTTAATATGTGATCAAAAGAGAAAGGCATTGCGCTGTTTTTAGCATTAAATGCTTTAGCTTCATGTAAAATATCTCTTGCGTCTGGATAAAAAATCCAGAATAAAGGAATAGGTTCTTTGTTAGCTTCATCATTAGAATTAACATAGTTAACATCTGGTGCAGCTGGTGCTATACCTAAAAGTCTATATTTTAATTCACCTTGACGCTTATCAAAATACCACATACCTTTAATTAAGTAAGCAGAAACATCATAAGATGAAATAGTAGTTGTAGTAATATACTCTGGATCAACATAACCATCAGCATTTAACTGATCGTATCCAATGTCCATAGTATCTACAGCTGTTCTAATTTGAGCTAACTCTTTTTTAGTACGTTTTCCTGTAAAATAAGAATCGTTGTATACATTTTCGATTTGACCTTCGTCAATAGCTTTTGTAAGCACATCAAATAAAGAACGTCTATCACTTCCAATGTTATTTGTATCTACTGGATAGTACAATGGGAAGTTTACACGCTCATCTAATACAACTTTCTCCCAAGTCATTTTAGCAAACATAACATCTCTATCATCAACATAACCGTATTCTAGAGGCTTATCGTTATCTAACGCTTTTTGTTCATCTGTTCTAACACCAATCTCTTTTGGAGATTTAGCATTAAGAATATTAGATTGCGCATTGATTTGTGCGGTAAAAGCAACACCAAATACGACTGCTAATAAAGATTTGTAATTCATCTGAAAATTGTTTTTATAATTTTTAATTAATCAAATAGTTTGATTAGTTAGCTAATTCAATTGCTATTGGACTTGCTGGCTTAATTCTAACGCTTGAATTTGCTTTAGACTTAATATCAAATATTTGTACTGCGTCACCTCTTCTTGCTTTTCTTAATGCAGCTTTAGCAGTTCCATTAAGTTTGTTACCGTTAACATTAACAGTAGCTTGACCAGGTACTTTAAATTTAAATGACGTTACTGATAAAGGTAAATCAAAATCAAAGTCAGTTAATTCTGCTTTAATTGTACCAATTTCAATGTTATTTCTTGGTAAACCACCTTCAGACTGACCTGCAATAGTTCCAGTAGGTTTTGGAATATCTTTAATTCTAAAGACCGCTCTATCTGAAGCATTTGAACCATCATCAAGTTTAGCTGTTACGTTAATAGTAACTTCTTTACCTGTTCCTGGATTCATTGAGTATTTTCCAATACCACTAGCTTTAGATAATCCTGCTCCAGTAGCATTAACTTTATTATCAGGTACACCTGCAAAAGAAATAGTCATTGGATTAGAAACACCTCTATAAACCACATTCATTTTATCAGCTGATATAGTTGCTGAATTTGGTCTTGGCACTACAACGTAGTTTCCAATAATAGGGATTTCTAATTCTTTACCATCTTCTACGAAAGTAAATTTACCGTCAATATCATGCTCTCCAACGTTACCAACATTAAAATCTAATGTTGCTGCTCCAGTTGAATCAATTGCTTTAGACAAATCAACTTCTTTACCTGCTACACTCATTTTAGTTGGTGCAACGTTAGCATATTTACCTAATACTACTTTTCCTTGAAATTTCTCTCCAGCAAAAAACGCAGATTTATCAGCTAAAACAATCGCTGTATAATTTTTTAAAGACGTAGCGTTACTAACTAAGTTTCCTAAAAATCCGTTGTAGATATTAGTCTCAGTAGCTTTAACATCATTTTGCATTGCAGTTAACTTAGTGTAAGATGCTATAGCTGGAAAACCTTGGAAGTGGTAGTCTAACCATTTTTTCTCAACACCATCGTTATCTTTAACAGGTGCAGTACTAAAACGATCTTCAAAACTTTGAACTACAGGCTGCCATTTACCTTCTTTAGGTAATACAGCTTTGATATCTGCCTTATACTTCTCTATTCTGTCTAAAACCTCTTGTCCTCTTTTTGTTAATCTGTCTCCAGTAAACCAAAGCTCATCAAGTTTATCACCTTTATCCATTTCTTCATAAGGTAAATCACCATTTGCTTCTAACTCATAACCACCATTTTTAACAATATCATTAGTTTTTACAGTTCCTAAGAATTTATAAAAATCATCAGATATTGCACTAATTTGGTTAGCTAATTTATTTGCTGAATCAAATTCATCAGGCTTTTCTTCAGCCTGTGTTTTTAACTGCGTTAAAATACCATTATTTGATGCGATAGCTAACTCATTAGCTCTATCAAATTTCTTATCCATTAACCCGAATGCAGATAGCACTTCTTTTGACATAGTCATTGCAATCATTGCAATAAATACTAAGTACATCAAGTTAATCATCTTTTGTCTTGCGGACTGTTTTCCTCCTGCCATTTCTAATTAGTTTATTATTTATTAATATTAGTTGATATTAATCACTAATTAGTTTTTGTTCATTGCAGATAACATACCACCATATACTCCGTTTAAAGAAGATAAGTTAGATGCTAAAGATTGCATTTGCTCTTTTAATTTAGTTGCATTTTCAACAGCTTCTTCATTGATTGAAGCTTGACGACTTGCACTTTCCATTTGTACTTTATAAAGACTGTTTAAAGACTCCATTTGTGCAGCAGCTAATGACATTTCTTCACCATACTTTTTAGTTGCAGCCATAGAATCTACTGTTGGAGAAATCCCTTTAGCAGCACCTTCAAAGTTTTTAATGCTTGCACCTAAGCTACTCATTAATTCACCATCAATTTTAGCTTCTCTTAATAAGTTGTCTAATTTTTTAGATAATAATCCTTCAGCATCTTTTGGCTCTTCTTTAGCAGCTTTTTTAGTTGTTGCTTGTCCACCTGCTAATTCTGGGTATACTAATGCCCAATCTAATTCACCACCTTGCTTTTCAAAAGCAGATAAAGTAAATACGATTGCTTCAACAATCATTCCTATTGTTAAAATAAGAGATCCATAAGGCCAGTGTTGTATTTTAAATAAAGCTCCAATAATTACAATTGCTGCTCCAATACCATAAACCATATTCATTGTTGATAATTTCTTTTGTGCCATAATTTCTAAGTTTTTTTAGTTGTTAAGTTTTAGTTGTTAAGTATTTAGTTGTTTAGTTTAATTATTGTCTTGCGTTAGCAGTTACGTCTGTTCCCATGTAATCTTGCACAGTTCTGAAACCAATATAACTTCTTGCAGAATCTGCATATTCATAATCTCTTGAACTTACTTGCAGGTAATATGCAACATCTTTCCAAGAACCACCACGAACAACTTTACGTTTGTTATTAGCATCATTTACACTTGGGTTTATTGTTGAAGCATATTCATATGAAGAAGGATCGTAAGATGAGTCTACCCATTCTGAAACGTTTCCAGCCATATTATATAAGTTAAAGTCATTAGGCTCATAAGCATCAGCCTCTACAGTATATAAAGATTGATCTGCTGCGTAATCACCACGTAATGGTTTAAAGTTAGCCATGAAACATCCTCTATCATTTTTAGCATAAGGTCCTCCCCAAGGAAAAGTTGCAGCTTGAAGACCACCTCTTGCAGCATACTCCCATTGTGCTTCTGACGGTAATCTATAACGTGCTACGTTATGCATTTTTCTTTCTCTTCTTGCATCATTATGGTGTTTTGTTCTCCACTCACAAAATGCTTTAGCTTGTTGCCAAGACACACCTACTACAGGATAATCACTGTAAGCATCGTGCCAGAAGTAGTCATTATGCATAGGCTCGTTATAAGAATATGCAAAATCTCTAATCCAAGATGTAGTATCTGGATAGATTTCAACCTCTTCTCTAACGATTACATCTTTACGACGTAAGTTTTTATTTTTTGCAGCTTTGGCTATATCCATATAAGTATACTGGAACTTAAATTTAGTTACATCCCAAGTACGTTGACCGTTATAAGATTCTTCTAATGGTAAATACATTGTATCCATAACCTCTACGTAATACTCATCTGGATAGTCTGCAGTATCAAAAATTAAATCAACATCGTGATTTAGTTTTCTACCTTCATAACCAGTTTCTCCTAAACCACTATAATTATCTAGCATGTATTTTTCGTAAGCTGAAGAATTGGTTGTATCTGCATCTTTAAAAGCAAATTCTCCAATACCACCATCATCTTGAGTCATTCCAACCTCATCAGCCAATATTGCTAATTTAGTACGGATTGTAGAATCTCTTACCCATTCTACGAATTGACGATACTCACTATTAGTTATTTCTGTCTCATCCATATAAAATGATGCTACAGTTACTGTTTTTGCAGGTGCGTCTTGGATTCCGGCTAAATCATCATCTGCTTTACCCATAATAAAAGCTCCACCAGGAACTAATGTCATACCGTAAGGTTTTTCTGGGTGCCATTTTTTACCTTTGACACCAACAAGCTGACCCTTATCTTTTGATCCACAACTTACTAATAGTGCGAAAACCGCTGTTAATAATACAAACTTCTTCATATTCATTTAAAACTCGAGGTTAATTTTATACTCTTAAATTTTTTAAGAGCGTAAACATATTTATATATTTTTTAAAAAACAACTTTTTCGACAAAAAAAAATACATTTCGTCGTAAAAATTTAACATTTAAACGATATTAATTGTCGTTTATCTGTTCGTCTATATCGATTACACGCTATTTTTATGAAATGCCTTATACCAACGCTCTGGTATTTTGTCATTACAAGCATCTAGATAGTCTTGATGCGTGCATGGTAATAACGTGTGTTTTTTTAATTTATTATTAACATTTGCTAAAAATGGTATTTCTATCCACCAGCGTCCTGTTTTTGTACTCTTATAAAAAATTAGTTCGTGAGACTCCGCTAAAGTAATGAATTTTTGATGATTATCACCATTAGAAAAATCATCATCTTTAACTCTGCAATTTACACCTTCTATAAAATACCATATCATTTGAGATATTAGCATAGATGTAATGTCGTCATCTTGAGATGGTTTATACTCGTAAATACCAAATGAAGATACTTTATTGCTGATTCCTGCATATCTTGCTACTGCGCAAATTTCTTTCCCATCTAAACCGTTTGGCGACACTTTTTGTTTTTGACTCACCTCAGATGCTTTTAAGGCTCCTAAGTCTACCGTAACTATATTAGCATCACGCATTACTGGTTCTACCAATGTAAGATCATTAGATATTTCTCCTAAGCGATAAGGTTCAAAATATAAACGCTCCATTAAATCTATCTCTTCTTGACTATTAAAGTAAGTTTGATAACCTATAATGGCGTAATTAAAAAGATTATAAGGCTCGTCTAAAATAATTTTCCCGACGAAGCTAGTATTTTTTATTGGTTTAGAAGAATCTCCTAAATCAAAAGATTTATCCACATTTACAATGTTAACCATTGGCATTAAACTATCATAAGCACGATAGTTTACGTAGGACAAATCTTGACTACCGCCTATTATTACTGGGATAATCTTATTTTCTATTAAAGTAATTAATGTTTCTTTTAAGGCGAAATAAGTGTCATCAACAGTATCTCCTTTTTGAATATCGCCAATATCTGCAATCGACGAACTCCAACTTCCAGGGTATAAAGTGTAGAATGATTTTCTTATTTCATTCAAATTAAAATCTTCTCCAATGTAATTAACATCGTTTCGATTTTCAAGAACGCCTACAATTGCAATTTTGACATTATTAAGATCTGGCAGTCCATGTTGCTCAGAATGAATTTTAATTTTTTGACCTAAACTTAAAGGCGATAATAATTGATTATGCGCTAAAACAGTATCTGGGACTGGAGTAAGAAAATTAAAATTCATTATGTAATACTATTTCTTTTTAGCTGTTGTTTTTTTCTTAGTAGTTGTTTTTTTCTTTGCTGGCGCTTTCTTCTTAGCTGCTGCTTTCTTTTTAGGCGCTTTCTTTTCAATCATATCTTTAACCTCATCCAAGGTTAAAGCTGCAGCGTCTACCGTCTTAGGAAGCTCTATTTTAATTTTTCCTTTTAAAATATTATGTCTTCCCCAACGTGCTTTTTCTACACGTATGCCTTCATCTTCCCAATTATGAACAACTTTATCTATTTCTTTTTGAATTTTAGCGTCAACTAATTCTTCAATTTCTTCATTAGTTAAGTTATCCCAATCGTATTTTTTATTGACATTTATAAATAAACCATTCCATTTAATGAAAGGTCCAAAACGTCCTTTTCCTTTTGTTACTCCGTGTCCTTTATAATTATACACAGGAGCGTCTGCAATTTCTTTTTCTTTAATAAGTTCTATTGCATCTTCAATCTCTATATTTAATGGATCTTGACCAGGAGCTAAGGATACAAATTTTTCACCGTATTTTACATAAGGACCAAAACGACCATTATTTACTTCTACGGTTTCATCTTCATACTTACCTAAAGTTCTTGGCAATTTAAATAAATCCATTGCTTCTTCATAGGTTATACTACCTAATTGTTGATCTGGACTTAAACTAGCAAAGGTTGGTTTTTCTTCGTCGTCTACAGTTCCCATTTGTACCATTGGACCAAACTTACCTAAACGTACGCTTACTTGCTTACCTGTTTTAGGGTCTTTACCTAAGATACGCTCTCCGGATTCTCTATCTGCATTTTCTTGTACATCAACGACAACTGGGTGAAATTTCTTATAGAAGGTTTTCATCATTTTTTTCCAGTCTTCTTTACCTTCGGCTATATCATCAAATTGACTTTCTACTTTTGCAGTAAAATTATAGTCCAAAATACTTTCAAAATGATTTACTAAAAAGTCTGTAACTATCATACCAATATCTGTTGGCACAAGCTTTCCTTTATCTGAACCTACTTTTTCTGTTAACGTATTATCCTTTACACTACCTTCTTCTAACATTAACTGTGTGTACTCACGCTCAACACCATCAATTGCTCCTTTTTCTACATAATTCCTATTTTGAATAGTAGAAATGGTTGGCGCATATGTAGATGGTCGTCCAATACCTAACTCTTCTAACTTCTTAACCAAAGAAGCTTCAGTATATCTATATGGTGCACGACTATAACGCTCAGTAGCTGATATATATTTATTTAAAAGCGTCTCATTGGTTTTCATTGCTGGAAGCATACCTTCTTGCTCTAAATCCTCATCATCAGTACCTTCTAAATATACTTTTAAAAACCCTTCAAATTTAATTACCTCTCCATTTGCTGTAAAGGTTTGGTCATGTGTATCTGCTTCAATTTTAACATTTGTGCGTTCTAATTGTGCTTCACTCATTTGTGATGCAATAGCACGTTTCCAAATTAAATCGTATAACCTAGCCTGATCATAATCAATATCTACACTATGCGTTTTAAAGTCGGTTGGTCTAATCGCTTCGTGAGCTTCTTGAGCACCTTTGGATTTACCTTTAAAGTTACGTTCTTTAGCGTATTCTTTACCGTAAGCTTCAATTATTTCTTTTTCTGCACCTTTTCTAGCTTCGTCAGATAAGTTTACACTATCTGTTCTCATATAAGTAATCAAACCAGCTTCGTATAAACGCTGAGCCATAGTCATAGTCTTACTTACAGAAAAATATAATTTACGAGATGCTTCTTGCTGTAAGGTTGATGTTGTAAATGGTGCTGCTGGAGATTTTTTTGCTGGCTTTTTAGTTAAGTCTGCGACCTTAAAGTTAGCAGCAGCATTACTTTCTAAAAACTCAAACG
The DNA here is from genome assembly GCF_002323495.1 of Olleya sp. UBA1516. NCBI lineage: Bacteria > Pseudomonadati > Bacteroidota > Flavobacteriia > Flavobacteriales > Flavobacteriaceae > Olleya > Olleya sp. UBA1516. Next base: position 127,376 of record NZ_DCQO01000003.1, on the reverse strand, counting down.
CTTCTTTTTTAGTACCAAACGTTTTTGGTAGTTTAGCTTTAAAAGATTGACCTGCTTCGTTTGAAAACTCGGCATCAATCCTATAAGATGCTTCTGGTGCAAAATCTTGTATTTCGCGTTCACGCTCAACAATTAACCTAACAGATACTGATTGTACACGACCTGCAGACAACCCTCCTTTTACTTTACGCCATAAAACTGGAGATAGCTCGTAACCTACAATTCTATCTAATACACGACGTGCTTGTTGTGCATCTACTAAATCATAATCTATTTGTCTTGGATTTTCAACCGCTTTTTGAATTGCAGTTTTTGTAATCTCATGAAAAACGATTCGTTTTGTTTTATCTTTATCTAGGTTTAAAGACTCGGCTAAATGCCATGCAATAGCCTCTCCTTCCCTATCTTCATCACTAGCTAGCCATACCATTTCGGCTTTTTTAGCTAAATCTTTTAATTTTTTAACTAGCGACTTTTTATCTGAAGACACTTCATATTTTGGATCAAAATCTCCGTCTACATCTACTCCTAATTCCTTAGATGGTAAGTCAGCAATATGCCCAAAACTGGATTCGACTTTAAAGTCTTTTCCTAAAAATTTCTCTATTGTTTTTGCTTTTGCTGGTGACTCTACTATTACTAAATTCTTCGCCATTCTTCGATTTTTGTGAGTGCAAAGGTATATCAAAAAAAATTTATCATCCTAATTTTATAACTTTTAGCTAAAATTAAAGGTCTGTCAGATTGTCATAATTTTAAAATAATCCTATCTTTGCGTGCTTATTGGAGATGAGTGATTTCAATATATTTATGGAAAAGACAATAGACGAAAACAAACAAGGAGAGACATTAGTTATCCCTGAAAAAAAAGAGAATAGTAAAAAACTTTTTATAGAAAGTTATGGCTGCTCTATGAATTTTAGTGATAGTGAGATTGTTGCTTCTATCCTTCAAAACGAAGGATTTAATACGACACAAGTTTTAGAAGAAGCAGACTTAGTATTGGTTAACACCTGCTCTATACGTGATAAAGCAGAACAAACAGTACGTAAACGTTTACAAAAGTATAATGCTATAAAAAGAGACATCAACCCTAAAATGAAAGTGGGTGTGTTAGGCTGTATGGCAGAACGTTTAAAAAGTAAATTTTTAGAAGAAGAAAAGATAGTTGATCTAGTTGTAGGACCTGATGCCTATAAAGACCTACCTAATTTAATAGCTGAAGTAGATGAAGGACGCGATGCGATAAACGTAATCCTGTCTAAAGAAGAAACCTATGGAGACATTAGTCCTGTGAGATTAAACAGTAATGGTGTTACCGCTTATGTATCAATAACTAGAGGTTGTGATAATATGTGTACGTTTTGTGTTGTCCCTTTTACAAGAGGAAGAGAGCGTAGTCGTGATCCACAAAGTATTATTGAAGAAGTAAATGATCTTTGGAGCAAAGGCTATAAAGAAATTACATTACTAGGACAAAATGTAGATAGCTACCTTTGGTATGGAGGCGGAATGAAAAAAGATTTTGAAAAAGCTACAGATTTTGAAAAAGCGACTGCTACAGATTTTGCTAAGCTATTAGAGCTATGCGCAAAAGCACAACCTACTATGCGTATTAGATTTAGCACATCTAACCCACAAGACATGCATCTTGAGGTTATTGAAACCATGGCTAAATACGATAATATATGTAATCACATACATTTACCTGTACAAAGCGGAAGTAATCGTATATTAAAAGCAATGAATCGCTTACATACACGAGAAGAATATTTTACCTTAATAGATAATATTAAAAGAATAATTCCAAATTGTGCGATTAGTCAAGATATGATTTCAGGTTTTCCAACCGAAACTGAGCAGGACCATCAAGACACATTAAGCTTAATGGAATATGTAAAATATAACTTTGGATACATGTTTACCTACTCTGAGCGTCCTGGGACTTTAGCAGAACGTAAATTTGAAGACGATATACCTGAAGAAACTAAAAGTAGACGTCTAAGAGAAATCATAGCACTACAATTAATACATAGTGAATATAGAACTAGACAGTTTTTAAACACAACAGTTGAAGTTTTAGTAGAAAGAGAATCAAAAAAATCAAACCAAGAATGGTCTGGTCGTACACAACAAAACATTGTTGTTGTTTTTCCAAAAGAACATTATAAAATTGGAGATTTAGTAAACGTAACTGTAACAGACTGTACTAAAGCTACACTTATTGGTAAAGCTGTAAACAGCGCAAACAATTAATCGAATTGACCTTATTATAACATATCATGAAAAAAATAATTATATTACTAGTAACACTTAGCTTTATAACCTCTTGTCAAAACGAACCTTTAGAAGGCTTTGCTGCAGACGACGCAATTACAGGAGAACCTGACCCAACAGAAGGAACAGGTAGTGATGATTTACAATTATCAAGTTACACATGGGATGTTGATACAGAAGTCCCTTTTTTAGGACCAATAACCATAAATACAGATTTTACTTTTAATGACAATAATAAGGTATCAGATTTAGATGTCGAAACTGTTGCTTTTGGTTTTCCAATAGTAGCCAGCGGAACGCTTACTAGAGACGCTTCTGGAAAAATTATTACAGTTAAAAACTTTGAAGGATCTACTCAAATCAACCAAACTAATATTAGCTATTCTTCAGACAATATTTCTCAAATTGCATATGATGACTTTGAAGACGACACAGAAGATTACACCTATAACTTTACAACATCAGGAAATACTATAACTAAAACACAGGCAGGAAATCCAGTAGAGACGCAATACAAAAAAGATGCTTCAGGTAGATTAATTGAAAAAATATCGTTTGAAGACGGTTTTAGCATTCAGCAAGAAATTTTAACTTATAATGCTAACGGAAACTGCATATCTGTAATTTCTTCTGGAGAAAATGACAACAACACAACCTATGGTTACGACAACTTTACCAATCCTTTAAAAGCAGGATTTAGTGATCAATATTGGTTATCTATTTTGGATGATGATTATACTGAAGAGGCTGGACCAATCATAGTTCAGTTTCATAGCACAAATAACTGGAATTCTGTTACAGCAGAAGGAAACACAGTTACATTTATGATGACTTACAATACCGCAAACCGAATTACAAGTAGAACAGGTGTGTTTTCTTTAGATGGCATAAGCTTAGTACAAGAAGAAAATTTTAATTACACTAACTAAAAAGTTAAAATGGAATCTATACAATCAATAAAACAACGTTTCGGAATTATTGGAAATAGCCCGACATTAAATCGCGCTATTGAAAAAGCAATTCAAGTCGCTCCAACAGATATTTCTGTTTTAGTAACAGGAGAAAGTGGTGTTGGAAAAGAGAGTATTCCAAAAATAATCCATCAATTATCGCATCGTAAACACGGTAAATATATTGCAGTTAACTGTGGTGCCATTCCAGAAGGAACAATAGATAGCGAGCTTTTTGGACACGAAAAAGGTGCCTTTACAGGTGCTACTGCTACTAGAAGTGGCTATTTTGAAGTTGCAGATGGAGGTACCATTTTTTTAGATGAAGTTGGAGAGTTACCATTAACTACACAAGTACGTCTTTTACGTGTTTTAGAAAATGGTGAGTTTATAAAAGTTGGATCCAGTAAAGTACAAAAAACCAATGTAAGGATTGTTGCAGCAACAAACGTAAATATGTTTGATGCTATTAAAAAAGAAAAATTTAGAGAAGACCTATTTTACCGTTTAAGTACAGTAGACATCAATCTTCCGCCTTTACGAGAGCGACAAGAAGACATCCATATATTATTCCGCAAATTTGCTAGTGACTTTGCATTAAAATATAAAATGCCAACCATCAAGTTATCAGATGATGCCATAAATTTATTATTAAAATATCGCTGGAGCGGAAATATAAGACAACTGCGTAATGTTGCAGAACAAGTTTCTGTTTTAGAACAAAACAGGACCATTACAGCACAAGTTTTAGATAGTTATTTGCCAAGCGGAAATAATCTTCCAGCAGTTATTAATAATGCCAAGTCCGAAGGTGATTTTAGTAGCGAGCGTGAGATACTATACAAAGTATTATTTGACATGAAAGCCGATTTAAACGACTTAAAAAAGCTGACCATGGAATTAATGAAAACCGGTAACGCAAAAGATGTTCAGAAAAACAATGAAACATTAATTCAGAAAATTTATGGCGAAAATGAAAGTGAAGCCGAGTTTGATGAGCATGTAGAAGACATGGAAGTATTATCTATAGCACAAAATTCTGGGATTTCTAATTCTAATCCTATAGATACTGCTCAAGATAAATACCACTTTGCAGAAGAAATTGAAGAAGAAGAAACCTTGTCATTGCATGATAAAGAACTAGAATTAATAAAAAAATCTTTAGAGCGTCATAACGGAAAACGCAAACTGGCTGCAGAAGAGTTAGGTATTAGCGAACGTACACTTTATCGTAAAATCAAACAATTTGATTTATAATCTAACGTTTTAAAGCAAAACAATAATTACATGAAACCACTTAAATATATTTTATTACTAACCATTATTGCAACCGTGTTTGGTTGTGGTGCATATTCATTTACAGGTGTACAAGACCTAGGAGATGCTAAAACGTTTCAGGTTAATTATTTTCAAAATAACGCACCTTTGGTAGAGCCAGGATTAGAAAGAGATTTCACCATAGCTTTACAAGACTTAATACTAAATCAAACCAGTTTAAGCCTAGTTAACTCAAATGGAGATTTAGTGTACGAAGGCGAAATTACAGAATATCGTATTTCTCCAACTACTGCAACAGCAAACAGTACTGCAGCACAAAACAGATTAACCATTGGTGTAAATGTTAGATATTATAATAAAAAAGATGACGAAAATGATTTTGAAAAAAAATTCTCTTTTTACTATGATTATACAGGTAGCGAGCTATTATCAGGCGCAATCAAAACCACTGCTTTTGAAGAAATTTTTGAACGTCTAACACAAGATATTTTTAACGCATCACTTGCTAATTGGTAAACAAATGACTAGCCAAGAATTATCCAAAATACTTCAACAACCTCAGCTAATAAATACGGATCAGACAGACCTGCTTGATAGTATTATTAAAGAGTTTCCGTATTTTCAATCGGCTAGAGCCATTTACCTTAAAGGTTTAAAAAACAAAGAAAGTTTTAAATACAATCAAGCGTTAAAAACTACAGCTGCTTACACCACAGACCGAAGTATTTTATTTGACTTTATTACATCTGAGACTTTTAATCAAAATGAAGTTTCAGAATATATAAAACACAATTTAGACTACATCAATAGCATAGAAGTCGTTACAGAAGACATTTCTGCAAGCAATATAACAAGCCATGACGCTACGCTTAATCAACATATTGAAGATGCTAGACATACTATAAATCCAGAATTATTTCAGCCAAAAACTGAAAATAATAAATTTGAAGACAGCAATTTAGATACCGTCAAAACTAATAACGATACTGAAAAAGCAGAAGCTATCCTTAAAATAGGAACGCCTCTACAATTTGAAAAATCAGAAACACATAGTTTTAACGAATGGTTAAATTTAGCGCAATACAAGCCAATTGAAAGAGAAACAGTTGATAAAAAAACAACTAATGCTACCGCTGAAACAGAAAAGAGTAATGATATAAATGAAATTGAGCGTGCTAAAAAGTTTGAGTTAATTGATAAGTTTATTACTAAAAACCCAAAGTTAGAAGCAAAAAAATCAAACATTTCAAACCACAATATAGCTAAAGAACAAATGATTCAACCAGAGTCATTAATGACCGAAACTTTAGCACGTATTTATGTGGAACAAAAAAACTATAAAAAAGCGATTCAATCTTATAAAATTTTAAGTTTGAAATATCCAGAAAAAAGTGGTTTCTTTGCAGACCAAATTAAAGCAATAGAAAAATTACAAGAATAAATAACATATTATAATGAGCACATTTGCAATCTTTTTAGTCCTAATCGTGATAGTAGCATTTCTACTAGTAGTCGTAATAATGGTACAAAACCCTAAAGGTGGAGGATTATCTTCTTCTTTTGGAGGTGGTGGAACACAACAATTAGGTGGTGTCAAAAAAACAACAGACTTTTTAGACAAAAGTACTTGGACATTAGCAACTATCTTATTAGCATTAATCTTAGCTTCTAGCTTAGGTATTGACAGAAATGGAACTGCTGGAGAATCTAAAATTTTAGAAAGTGACAATATAGAGTTACCAACACCTACTACTCCTGCTCCAACTGCAGATGAAGCAACAAAAGAAATTACACCTGAAGCTGGAGAATAATCCTTTTTCAAAAATATACTTTAAAATGCCAACTTAATCAGTTGGCATTTTTTGTTTCTGCAAGTTTGTCAGTTGTCTTCTATTGGCACATTTTTAGCTTATTGTTAACCACAAATATTCTAATTAATTAAACATATATATTATGAGTAAATTAAACATTAAACCACTTGCAGACCGTGTGCTAGTTGAAGCACTTCCTGCGGAAACACAAACAGCTTCTGGTTTATACATACCAGACACAGCTCAAGAAAAACAACATAAAGGAACTATCGTTGCTATAGGAAACGGTAAAAAAGACGAACCTTTAACGGTTAAAGTTGGAGACACAGTACTTTATGGAAAATATTCAGGATCTGAAATCAAATTAGACGGAAAAGAGTATTTAATGATGCGTGAAGAAGACATTATGGCTATTATCTAATATAGCTTACAATTTAGGACAAAGCGTTCTTAAATGTTTTCAAAACAAAATTATTACAATTAATCAATCTTATAGTTCATAGATAATTCTTCAAACTATAAGTAAAATAAAATAAAAATGGCAAAAGATATAAAATTTGATGTAGAAGCACGTGATGGATTAAAGCGTGGTGTAGATGCATTAGCAAATGCAGTAAAAGTTACTTTAGGACCAAAAGGAAGAAACGTTATTATTAGCCGATCTTTTGGTGCTCCTGTCGTTACTAAAGATGGAGTAAGTGTTGCTAAAGAAATAGAATTAGAAGACCCATTAGAAAACATGGGAGCTCAAATGGTAAAA
>NZ_DCQO01000003.1:97155-119983 GCF_002323495.1 Olleya sp. UBA1516 | reverse complement strand
GGGAGCTCAAATGGTAAAAGAAGTAGCTTCAAAAACTAATGATTTAGCAGGAGACGGAACAACTACCGCTACTGTATTAGCACAAGCTATAGTAAAAGAAGGTTTAAAAAACGTTGCTGCAGGTGCCAATCCAATGGATTTAAAACGTGGAATTGACAAAGCAGTAGAAGCTATAGTAACTGATTTAGGTAAACAATCTAAAGAAGTAGGAAACTCTTCTGAAAAAATAAAACAAGTTGCCTCTATCTCTGCAAATAACGATGATGTTATTGGAGACTTAATTGCTAAAGCATTTGGTAAAGTTGGAAAAGAAGGTGTTATCACTGTAGAAGAAGCTAAAGGAACGGAAACGTACGTCGATATTGTAGAAGGTATGCAGTTTGACAGAGGATATTTATCTCCTTATTTTGTAACTAACAGTGACAAAATGATTACTGATTTAGAAAATCCATACATTTTATTATACGATAAAAAAGTATCTACAATGAAGGATTTATTACCAGTATTAGAGCCAGTTGCTCAATCAGGTAAACCTTTATTAATTATTGCAGAAGATGTTGATGGAGAAGCTTTAGCGACTTTAGTAGTTAATAAATTACGTGGCTCTCTTAAAATTGCTGCAGTTAAAGCTCCAGGGTTTGGAGACCGCAGAAAAGCAATGTTAGAAGATATTGCTATTTTAACAGGTGGAACAGTGGTATCTGAAGAGAGAGGTTTTACTCTTGAAAATACTACTTTAGAAATGTTAGGTACTGCAGAACGTGTTACAATTGACAAAGACAACACAACTGTTGTTAATGGAGCTGGAGACAAAAGCTTAATTAAAAACAGAGTTAATCAAATTAAAGCTCAGATTGAAACAACAACTAGTGACTACGATAAAGAGAAACTACAAGAACGTCTAGCTAAGTTAGCAGGTGGTGTTGCAGTACTTTATGTTGGTGCAGCTAGTGAAGTTGAAATGAAAGAGAAAAAAGACCGTGTAGATGATGCTTTACACGCAACTCGTGCTGCTGTAGAAGAAGGTATTGTTGCTGGAGGTGGTGTTGCTTTAGTTAGAGCAAAATCTGTTCTAGAAAAGATTACTACTGAAAACTTAGACGAAACTACAGGAATACAAATTGTAGCGCGTGCTATTGAAGCGCCTTTACGTACTATAGTTGAAAATGCTGGTGGAGAAGGTAGCGTTGTTGTTTCTAAGGTTATGGAAGGTAAAAAAGACTTTGGATACGATGCTAAGACAGAAACTTACGTAGACATGCTTAAAGCTGGTATTATAGATCCTAAAAAAGTAACAAGAATTGCATTAGAAAATGCTGCTTCTGTTGCTGGAATGATCTTAACTACTGAGTGCGCTTTAATTGATATTAAAGAAGAAAGCGCTGGAGGCGGAATGCCTATGGGTGGAGGTATGCCAGGAATGATGTAATACATTCTAAACCTATTATTAAAATACAAAAAAAGCCTCAACAAATGTTGAGGCTTTTTTATATCCTTAAATCTAAATTAGTTGATCGTAACTTTTTTAGATAATGTTCTTCCATCTTTTAAAGTAACATCTACAATGTAAACTCCAGTACTTAAGTTACTAAGCTTAACTCCAGAACTTACTTGGTTTGCACTTACGTTAGTCATTTTCATTACGTTTTGACCTAGCATATTAATTAAGTTTAAGCCTTTTATATCTTGACTCAAACCTTTAATATGAAGTTGGCTTAGATTATTATTTACAAAAATTGAAATATCGTTAGCAGCTTCAAAGTCTTCGTTTGATAAAGATTCACCTGAATTAAATACAATTTTAAAACGAGTAGCATCTTCTCCAGCTGTTGCACTAAAGTTATAATCTCCTGTTCTTAAATCGTGATACACACCTTCTAAAGTATCATATAAATAGATTACTTGATCATCATCAATGTTTTCTACCTCAGTCATTCTAATAGAATAAGTAACAGTTGCATCACTATTTAAAACTAATGCTACTTCTTTATCAGGTTGAATTGTAGAATACGCTTGAATAGTATATTTCTCATTATTTAATGTTGATAATAAATCGTTAGCAAAAAACTCATTTGCTTTAGCATCATAACCGTAATCAAAAACATCGTCTCCAGTATTATTACCAAAAGCTAATAATAACTCTCTTGTTAAATGATTAGAAGTTTCAAATTCTAATCTCATAACTTGCAATTCTGAATCACTAGCATCCGGAGTTGCTGCTGTAGTTGATCTCAAAAACTGAGAATCACCTGAAATCTCTGTTTTAAATACACGTTGATCGTTATTAAATTCTACATTTCCACTTCCTACAATTTCGGCCATAAACCCTTGAGCAACTGGAATGTAACGTTTTGGTGTTTTAGTACCACCTTGCACACCAGTATTATCACCATTTAAACCTACAAATTGATAAGCTTTGGTTCCTCCAACAAAATTTAAAGTCGCATAACCACCTTCATACTGATTTAAAATATGACTATTTCCAGCCCATTGCTCCCAAAGGTACACAGCTCCATTAATTAAACCTGCATTATCAGCTATAAATGTATTTGCATCAATAGCAGATGGATATGGATTACCTAATAAATACTGTGTTTTAGAAGTTCCTCCAACAGATCCAGGTCCACCTGCATCATTTACACTAATAAAAATGTCGCCATTATTTGGTTTTCCTTCGAAAAAATATTCAAAATCAGTAGTCCCTACTCCTGTTCCTTTTTGCGAATAACCTACTCCTGCTTCAATACCAGAGTTTTCATCCAATGGAGCCCATTGATAATAATTAAATCCGTTTTTATAAGTATATAACCAATACGTACTTAAAGTTGCAGGAGTAGTAACTGGAGGTGTATAACCTGTAGTAAACTGTATTGCTCCATTAGCATCACTTAACATATTTAAAGAGAAATCTGTATTATTAGCTACTGTACTTTGTACACCTACGGGAGAACTCCAATAGTTATATCTGTAAACATTATTAGTCCCTTGCTGACGTCTTATTATCTTACCAGAACTTGTCACCTTTAATTCACTTAATCTAGTTTGCACTAACTGAGATTCATTTTTCAAATTTAAAACTCCATTCAATTCTAGATACCAAGTGTTTTTAATTTCATTATCACCATTAACAACAAGTGTTTTATTATTGTCTATAATTAAACCTAAATGTGTGTGTGACGCATTTGTAGTCACTCGGTTTTTAATATGAACTATTGACCAATCTTTATTTGGTAAATTTTCAATATCCCAAACATCACCATGTAACCAAGTGCTTTCATTTGTCCAAGCTCCATTATCAGATGACTGATAAGGCATAGGCGCTGTTTGCTCCTGTACTGTTGTGATATTATTTAATTTTAAATGACGTAATGCGTTAGATTCGTCATAAGCCAAACCATTAACAATATTTGTCATTGGATAATATGCTTCTAATGCAGTCCATTGTATTGGTGCTGACGTTGTAAAATCAATAATATCTTTTTCAATAATTGCTCCTTGTATTGTTCCAGAGTTATTTTCTATTTCTTGATAAACCATACTCTGTAATTGATCTGTAGTTAACGCTTTTTTAAAGACTCTAACCTCATCAATATTACCATCTAAATGTCCAAAACCTGCTGGACTAGTATTGGTTGGATATCTTCCAACAGTAAAAGGTCTACTTGAATAAATATGAGAAGTTCCATTAAAATTTTTAGTTAGTAATTCTGAATTTAATAATGGATCTGTCTCAGTACCAACTAACTCACCATTGACGTATAGTTTAACAGAATTTGTTGATGCATCAAAAACACCTGCAATATGATACCATATATCACTATCAATTTTTAAATTAAGTGAAGGGTCTGGTAATGCTGTAAAACTTGTATCTGGAAAATTATCTGATGCAGTAACTTGATCCTGAGTATACACAAGAAATCCTGGTACTCTACCATTACTTATGTATAAACGCATATTTTCTTGACCTGCAATACTAAATAGGTTAGGCAACGCAGTATTATTCCCTTCAATTTTAACCCAAGCCATCATTGTAGCTTCTGTCCAATTACTAATAAAATTGGGCGCATCTAAATAATCATCAACACCATCAAAATCTATGGTATTAGATCCAATAATAGCTGTATTATTATCCCTATAATCTAAATCACCTCCTGTTGCTGCATCATTATCAAAATCTCCAAAAGAAGACACAAGGTTTGGAATATCTCCTGTAGTCACTTCGTCATTAGAGTCGTATCCTACAGTTACAAAATCAAAATTATTATCTAAACCATCTTTATCTGTATCAATGTTAGATAATGAGCTAGCCTGACCGTTTTCGTTAATATCTAAAATTCCGTCATTATCAGTATCTGTATCTAAATAATCTGGTAGATCTGTCCCATCTGTATTTACAGGTGTAAATCCAGAACCGTAATTATTATACAAACCGCTATTCGCTCCACTTGTATTTACAACTCCACTTGGAGCTATATATCCAGCTGTTGTCTGTGCTTCAACATTGTCAGGAATACCATCATTATCAACATCAATATCAAATTGTGGTTGACATAAAAAACTGTAAGCTAATCCATCTAACCCATGAGGATCATGTGTGCTCGCTCCTAATTGACCCGAAACTACAATGTGTCTAATAGCCACATGACTAACAGGGTCACTAGTAACAAAACCTATAGTGTTTTCAATATTTTGTCCAGCTAAAACAGATCCTCTAAAAGTACCGTTAGCATCATATAAATTAATGTTTCCTAATTGGTCATCTCCAATGTAGGAATTACTAAAATAAGCTATTAAGTTTCCGTCTGCATATACTTCGTAGTTTATAACCTCAGTATTAGCATTAGTATCGTATATATCTACAAAATCAAAACTAAAAGATGCTACAGGTTCAGTAAAATTAACGTTTACAGTATAGTAATCTCCCGTTAGATTACCTACCTCTGGGTAGACATATAAACCATTAGAAGGTCCACTACCCGAAGTAAAACCACCAGAAGTAGTTGGCCTAAATAAATTAATTCTAGCCTGTGATGTTCTTCTATAATAATTATCTTCAAAAGAAACAGTCCCATTAGCAAAAGTTCCAACACTTGTATTTGCAGAACCAGAAGTCCAAGACGATGCAGGAAAAGAATAATCCGAAGCGCCATTTAAAACTGTTAAAGGCTGACCTCTATCATATACTTCTTTTTGAAAACCAGACTCTTGATAACCTAAACCATTTGTATTGGCTCCAATTGTGTAGACTTGAATATTATTTAATTCCCAAGAAATTTTATCAACTTGTGCATTAGCAGCTCCAGGAATAGTGGGACACTCAACAGTATCTCTAATTCCGTCGTTATCATCATCGACATCTAATCGATCAACAATTCCGTCACTGTCAAAATCTGATTCTTGAGCTTGAGCTGTAAAAGACAAAAATAACATCGCACACAAAAGCGCACTGAAAAACAAAGTAGTTTTCTTCATAGGTTAAGATTTTAAATTTGAGGGATATATCATTACTCGGGCAAAGTAAATGATATTGAAGCAAAAGTAGGTTTACAGACTTAGACTGAAACCATTTAATCGCCAAAAGACACCTATAACCGACCAAATGTAAGAAAATGATTATTCTAACGATAAAAAACACTGAATACAAGCACATTAGAGTACTGTAACCTTAAATTATTGACGTAATTTATTGTAATAAAAAGCAGGAAATAGCAATAAAAGAATAATAGGTTGTATTAAAAAACGACGAAGGTTAAAAAAGATATAATAGTTTTCTTGTTTTGGATCTAAAACAAAATACAAATAACACATTATCAAAACTATAAACGACACTAAATAAATTATACTAGCAAATGTTATTAAACTTTTTTCTTTAAAAAAAGCATATAATATAAGTAACGAAATTATTGTATTTAAAAAATATCTAAACGAGGTATTAACCACTAACTTAAACACCTCTTGTCTTGGAGAATCCATGTATAGATAATCATTATGGAAAAATGATAAATATGGATCATAAAACAGCTCATTCTCAAACCATCTTATTAATGCCAAAAGGATAAACAAAAAAGCTACAATACCATATTTATAACATTTTTTCATCTACTTATTGATATTGGAAAACCGATTAACCCAAAACATCCAAAGTAAAAAAACCATACCATAAATTATAGCAGGAAAAATAACTGTATGCAACTCTTCCTTACGCCAAGGATAATGGTATAATCCAATAGACAATATAACGATGCGTAAAAGATTAACCACATACAATAAGACACTACCTGATAGTAAATACAAAACTGTTGTTTTAATTTTTCCTGAAAAAGCGACAATAAACGAAACAAATAGAATAATTATACTCATACCATTGCAACCCTCTATTACCCTAGCCAAATACTTACCTTCTAGTATTAACTTCATAGATGGTTCATTTGGATGCGGAATAACTTGTGTCGAATATCCAAAATTTTCTAGTAAGTTTTTAGATTGGTTAGCGACCAAATTAGTAATGTAATCGGGATAATACAAACTACCTTTTGAGGCGTCTAAATAAAAGTTATACGCCAGAGATAAAAATCCGTATACCAACAAAAAAGTAAGTATAAACTTGATTACTAGTCGATATTTTACAATTAAATCTTTCAATAAAAAAGAATAAATTTTAAGTTTTTATAATGGTTAAAATTACGTCTTTTTAAATACTTTTACCAAAATTTTCAAATAAATGGCTTTCGAAACTTTAAAACCTCAAATTGAAACTATTGTTTCCAATACAAATAATACTAGAGACGAAAAATTATTACAAATTTGCCAACTACTAGATGACAACGTTTCCTATTATAATTGGGTAGGTTTTTACTTTAAAAATGGAGATAAAAACGAACTTAAACTAGGACCATACGTTGGTGCTCCAACAGACCATACCATTATCCCTTTTGGTAAAGGTATTTGTGGTCAAGTCGCAGTTAGTAATCAAAATTTTGTAGTACCTGATGTTGCAGCACAAGACAATTACATTGCTTGTAGCATAACTGTTAAAGCAGAAATTGTTGTTCCTATTTTTGTAAATGGAGAAAATATAGGACAGATAGACATCGACTCCAACACACCTGATCCTTTTACAGAAGCTGACGAGCGCTTTTTAGAGTTTGTTTGTAGTAAAGTTTCAGAAATACTTTAGATGTTAATAACTACTTGTTTTAGTTGAAAAACCACTCAAGTTTTTCAACTAAAACAATTTCCTTTTACCTAAATTTGCTTGCTTATTAACACAACTATAATGAGCAACAAAACAATTAAATCTGCATTAATCTCAGTATTTAGCAAAGATGGATTAGAACCTATCGTTAAAGAGCTAAATAAACAAGGTGTAACCATCTACTCTACTGGTGGAACCGAAACTTTTATTAAAAACCTTGGTATTGACGTCGTTCCTGTAGAGGATGTGACATCATACCCTTCTATTTTAGGTGGTCGCGTAAAGACATTACATCCTAAAGTATTTGGAGGAATTTTAAATAGACAAAACCATGATGGTGATGTTAAAGAAATGAAAGACTTTGACATTCCACAAATAGATGTCGTTATAGTTGATTTATATCCTTTTGAAAAAACAGTAGCTTCTGGTGCTTCTAACCAAGATATTATCGAAAAAATTGATATTGGAGGGATTTCTTTAATTCGTGCTGCTGCTAAAAACTATGCAGACGTCATTTGCGTATCTTCTGTAGACGATTATGCTGAATTTTTAGAATTAATTACTGAGAAAAAAGGGGATTTATCTGAAGCTGACAGAAAAGCATTTGCTGCCAAAGCATTTAACGTGTCATCGCATTACGACTCTGCAATATTTAACTACTTTAATGCAGACCAAACTATTCCTGCTTTAAAATTAAGTGAAACAAACGGTAAAGTATTACGTTACGGAGAAAACCCACACCAAAAAGGATTTTTTTACGGAGACTTTGATGCACTTTTTACACAACTACATGGTAAAGAGTTAAGCTATAATAACCTTTTAGACGTAGATGCTGCAGTAAATTTAATTCAAGAATTTAAAGGTGAACAACCTACATTTGCAGTACTAAAACACAACAATGCATGTGGATTTGCACAACGTGACACAGTATTAAATGCGTATCTAGATGCATTAGCTGGTGATCCAGTATCTGCTTTTGGTGGTGTTTTAATTAGTAATACTGAAATTGATGAGGCTTGTGCTTCAGAGATTCATAAATTATTTTGTGAAGTTGTAATTGCACCTTCATTTACTGCGGAAGCTGAAGCAATTTTAAAAGGTAAGAAAAACAGAATTTTACTTGTTTTAAAAGACACTGATTTTGCTCCAACAACAGTTAGAACTTGCCTAAACGGAGTTTTAGTGCAAGATAAAAATAATAAAACAGACCAAATTGAAGATTTAACTTATGTAACAAATAACAAACCTTCTAGCGATGCTATTGATGATTTAATCTTTGCATCAAAAATATGTAAGCACACAAAATCAAATACTATTGTTTTAGTAAAAAACAGACAATTATGTGCGAGCGGAACTGGTCAAACTAGTCGTGTTGATGCTCTAAATCAAGCCATACACAAAGCTATGTCTTTTAACTTTGATTTAAAAGATAGCGTCATGGCTAGTGATGCATTTTTTCCGTTTCCGGATTGTGTAGAAATAGCTGGTAATGCAGGAATCACTAGTGTAATCCAACCTGGAGGATCTATCAAGGATCAATTAAGCATTGATTATTGTAATGAAAATAATATTGCAATGGTTATGACTGGTACACGTCATTTTAAACATTAATTAGTTTTATTTTAAAACGAAATTATATCAAATAGCTAAAAGCTTCAGTTTAAACACTGAAGCTTTTTTTTATACTATTTGGCTCAATTTCCGCGAAAGCGTTAAACGTCCAAAACTTGTTTTTTATCGTATCTTCTAATTGTGTGACGATTAATAAAATTTGTAAGGTATTAAATCCTTATATTACCATACTTTTATTACTTTTACTGCATCTTTTTAATAACGCCTTATAATTACAAATAACACATGGGATTTTTTGATTTCCTGACAGAAGAAATCGCTATAGATTTAGGTACTGCCAACACTTTAATTATTCATAACGACAAAGTCGTTGTCGATGCTCCTTCCATAGTTGCACGTGACCGTATTAGCGGAAAAATCATTGCTGTTGGACAAGAAGCCAACATGATGCAAGGTAAAACGCATGAAAACATTAAAACTATTAGGCCTTTAAAAGATGGTGTAATTGCAGATTTTGATGCGTCTGAGCAAATGATAAGTTTGTTTATTAAAAATATTCCTGCGTTAAAAAAGAAATTATTTACGCCTGCTTTACGTATGGTTATTTGTATTCCGTCTGGAATTACTGAGGTAGAAATGCGTGCGGTAAAAGAAAGTGCCGAACGTGTAAATGGTAAAGAAGTTTACTTAATACATGAGCCTATGGCTGCTGCTATTGGTATTGGTGTAGATATTATGCAACCAAAAGGGAATATGATTGTGGATATAGGTGGTGGTACTACTGAAATTGCAGTCATTGCTTTAGGAGGTATTGTTTGTGACAAATCTGTAAAAATTGCAGGTGATGTTTTTACTAACGATATTATTTATTACATGCGCACACAACATAACTTATATGTTGGAGAGCGTACTGCTGAAAAAATTAAAATACAAATTGGTGCTGCTACTGAGGATTTAGACCTTCCGCCAGAGGATATGAGCGTTCAAGGACGTGATCTTTTAACTGGTAAACCTAAGCAAGTACAAATTAGTTATAGAGAGATTGCTAAGGCTTTAGACAAATCCATTTTACGTATTGAGGATGCTGTTATGGAGACTTTATCTCAAACTCCTCCAGAGTTAGCTGCTGATATATACAATACTGGTATTTATCTTGCTGGTGGTGGATCTATGTTACGTGGTTTAGATAAGCGTCTGTCGCAAAAAACAGATTTACCTGTTTATATTGCAGAAGACCCTTTACGTGCTGTTGTTAGAGGTACAGGAATCACACTTAAAAATATTCCGAAATACAAAAGTGTATTGATAAAGTAGTAACAGAAACTGAATGCAACAAATTGTAAATTTTATACTTAGAAACAAATCGTTTTTGTTTTTCTTGTTGTTGCTTTGCGTTTCAGTAGGACTGACAATACAATCGCATTCTTATCATAAAAGTAAGTTTATAAACTCGGCTAATAATGTAACTGGTGGTGTTTATAATATAGGAAACTCGGTTAGTAGTTATTTTCATTTAAAGGAAGAAAATGACAAACTACATGAGGAAAATACACGTTTAAGATCTATATTAAATAATCAAGCGGAAAAGTCTGAGACCTTTATAGACTCAACCTCCTTCAACACTAAATATAAGTTTACAACCGCAAAGATTATTAAAAATAGCTACGCGTTACAAAACAATTTTTTAACTATCAATAAAGGTAGTAAAGACAGTATTAAACCAGATTTAGGGGTAATTTCGTCTAAAGGTATTATTGGCATTATTGGTAATACTAATAGTAAATATGCAACTGTAGTATCAATTTTAAACACGACTAATAAAATTAGCGGTCAGTTAAAAAAATCAAATCAGTTTGGTACTTTAAGCTGGAATGGTAAATCACCAAGATATATTCAGTTATCAGATATTCAGAAAAATGCAAAACTTAACAAAGGTGATACTATTATAACCTCTGGACGCTCTTCCATTTTTCCTAAAGGAATTTTAGTAGGTCAAGTTGAAGGTTTTAAACTAGATGCTACCAAAAATTACTACGAAGTAGAAATACTATTATTTAATGACATGACTAATCTTGAGCATGTTAGTGTGATAGAAAATAAGGATAAAAAACTAATTAATAATTTACTTCAATCTAATGAATAACCTACTATCTATACATACTGTAAGATTTGTTGTTCTTATATTACTGCAAGTACTTTTATTTAGTAAAATAAACTTTTTAGGTTATATAAACCCTTACATCTACATCCTTTTTATCGTTTTATATCCTGTTAAAAACAATCGCATTTTGTTTTTATTTATTAGTTTTTTAATGGGACTAATAATTGATATTTTTATGGATTCTGGTGGAGTAAATGCTACAGCTGCTTTGGTAGTTGCTTTTATAAGACCTGCAGTTTTAAAGTTTAGTTTTGGAGCAGTTTATGAGCATCAAGCCCTAAAATTTAATAACATTGATTTTGGTCAAAGACTAACGTATATAACGATACTAACATTTATTCATCATTTTACTTATTTTTTATTCGAAATATTTAACATATCAAAAATAATTTTAGTCCTTCAACACACGTTATTCTCTAGTATATTCACAATAACGCTATGTATTTTGATAACTTCTATATTTAGCACAAAATCTAAATGAGAAAATTATTTCTTCTTCTTTCTGTAATAATTGTAGGCCTTGTTTTTACTGGACGCTTGTTTTACTTACAAGTATACAAAGCAACCTCTACAAATTTATACGAAGATAATGCGATTAGAAAAGTTTTTGACTATCCTAAGCGTGGTTTTGTTTATGACAGAAATGGTAAACTTTTAGTATCCAACCAACCATCATACGATGTCATGGTAATTCCAAGAGAGGTTAAACCTTTAGATACTATTGAGTTTTGCAATCTTTTAAAAATAGACAAGCAAACTTTTATTGAAAAATATAATAAAGCTTATAGATATTCGCCACGATTACCATACGTATTTGTATCGCATTTATCCAAAGAGGACTATGCTGTATTACAAGAAAAAATGCGCAAGTACGAAGGGTTTTATATTCAAAAAAGAAATTTAAGAAAATACGAAACAGCTATTGGAGCCAATGTTTTAGGAGACATTGGAGAAGTTAACAATAGAAACATACAAAACGACAGCTATTACCAATCTGGAGACTTAATTGGTAAACAAGGTGTTGAAGCTTCTTACGAGACGACTTTACGTGGACAAAAGGGAATTAAATTTATACAAAAAGACAGATTTAATAGAAACCTTGGACCTTACCAAGACGGTATCCATGACACGTTACCAGAAGCAGGTAAAGACATAAAAATAACTATTGATGCTACTTTACAAGCCTATGGCGAGTTATTAATGACTAATAAAAGAGGAGGTATTATTGCCTTAGATCCTAAAACAGGCGAAATTTTAGCTTTAGTGTCTGGACCTAGTTACGACCCTAATATATTGGTCGGTAGAGATCGATCAAAAAACTTTACAAAACTTTATAACGACTCCATAGCTAATCCAACTTTTGATAGAGGATTACAGGCACAATACGCACCAGGTTCTCCTTTTAAAGTTATTAACGCACTTATAGGATTGCAGGAAGGTGTTGTTAACCCAACCGAACAATTTAGTTGCAGAATGGGTTATTATTATAACGGTAGAAAATTACATGGATGCCACAGTCATAGAAGTCCTGTTGATATGAATTTAGGGATCTACGAATCTTGCAATGCTTATTTTGTGAATGTCTACAGACGTATCGTAGAAAAATACCCAAATGCAGCCACAGGAATGGACGCATGGAGTAACCATGCTAAAAGTTTTGGTTTAGGTGATTATCTTGGATATGATTTAGTTGTTGGTAGAAAAGGACGCATTCCTGACAGTAAATTTTACGACAAATGGTATGGCAAAAATAGATGGAGCTCTACCTTTATGACCTCTAACGCAATTGGTCAAGGTGAAGTCGAAGCAACACCTATACAACTTGCAAATATGGTTGCAGCAATAGCTAATCGTGGCTATTTTATAACGCCTCATATTATTAAAGAAATTGAAGGAGAACCAATTGACGAAAAGTATAGAACACCAAGATATACTACCATTGACAGAAAACATTTTGAGCCTGTTGTACAAGGTATGTTTGATGTTTACAACAAGGGTACAGCAGCAAGTCTTCAAGTGGAAGGTATAGAAATTTGCGGGAAAACTGGGACTGCGGAAAATTATGCGAAAATTGATGGCGTAAAAACTCAGCTTACCGATCACTCCATATTTGTTGCTTTTGCACCAAAAGACAATCCTAAAATAGCAATTGCTGTTTTTGTTGAAAATGGGTATTGGGGAAGCCGATTTGCTGGTAGAATGGCTAGTCTAATGATTGAAAAATATTTAAAAGGAACCATATCACGAACAGATTTAGAAACTTGGATTTTAACACATAGTCTAGAAAACGAATATGCTAAACCACAATCCGGAGCACCTTTTAAAATTAACAGAGAAACACAAATGCAAATTGTGCCTGCACCTACATTAAAAGATGCCGACTTATTGCAGGAAGTGACACCTAAACTAAAAGATGAGGCAAACTGATAGATATTATAAATTTGATTGGTTAACAATCTTCCTGTTTTTTATTCTAGTCATTTTTGGTTGGGTAAACATAATCTCTGCATCACATTCTGGTGAAGCGTTGGAGTTTACAAATTTCTCTCATTTTTACAGTAAACAACTAGTATTTATAGGACTATCTATAGTTTTAATTGTTTTGGTACTCTCCATAGAGTCTAAGTTTTACGAGCGGTTTTCTAGCATTATTTATTTTATTGCCTTAATATCCTTAGCTGGTCTTTTTGTTTTTGGTAAAAATATAAATGGAGCAACATCTTGGTATCCAATTGGATCATTTACCTTTCAACCAGGCGAATTTGCTAAGGTTGCTACTGCGTTAGCTGTTGCTAAATATGTTAGCGATTTAAATACTGATATAAGGCGATTTAGTGATCAACTAAAAACCTTTGCTATTATAGTTGTACCTGCTCTTTTAGTTTTACTACAACCAGATGCTGGAAGTGCCATAGTTTATGGTGCATTTTTCTTTGTTTTATATAGAGAGGGATTACCACACATTTACTTAATTATTGGTGTTTTATTAATACTACTATCCATATTTGCTTTAAAATTTGGAGTTATTAGCACACTATTAATTACTGCAATTGTAGTACTTACATACTATTTTACAAGAAAAAAGAAACCTTCAATAATACAACCATTAATTGTAATACTACTATGCACGTCTTTAGCATTTACTGTCCGTTTTTTTTATGAAAATATACTGCCTGATCATCAAAAAGATCGTATTACAGTTTGGTTAAGTTTAGAAAAAGATCCTGACAAACTAGAACGCATGAAGAAGACCGTTGCTTACAACCTTAACGAGTCTGAAAAAGCAATTAGTAGTGGTGGATTTAAAGGAAAAGGCTTTTTAGAAGGTACACGTACAACTGGTAATTTTGTACCAGAACAACACACAGATTACATTTTTAGTACAGTTGGCGAAGAATGGGGTTTTATTGGAAGCTTCTTAACAGTCGTTGTATTTTTACTTTTAATTGTAAGAATATTAGTTTTAGCTGAAAGACAGAAGAATCAATTTAGCAGGATGTATGGTTATGCTGTAGGAGCTATTTTATTTTTACACTTTTTAATTAATATAGGCATGGTTATGGGATTAATACCTACTATTGGTATACCTCTACCCTTTTTTAGTTATGGAGGTTCTGGACTTTGGGGCTTTACTATATTAGTTTTTATTTTCATTAAGTTAGATTCTAATCGTATTAATCAGTGGTAAGTCTAAATAATAATTAAACATATTTACTATAACTTAGACCAAAACAAAAGCCCTTTAAACATTAATTTAAAGGGCTTTATAATATGACTTTATGTAACTTATAGATTATAAATAAACCTTGCAGTTAAAAATCTTGGTTGTATAAAATACTCACTAGTGCTAACTGAAAATGCTCCATTACTATTCTGTATTCTAGAATCTGTATCTAACAAGTTAGTTGCTTTTAATTCATATTCCCATTTACTATCACTAGTTTTACGGTAAGCTAAATTAGCATTCCATAATCCAAAACTATTACTATTACCATCAATAGTTTGACGACTATAAGTATAATCTGTTTTAAAAGTAAACTTTTTAAATATTAGTGCATCAAACTCAACAGCTGGTGCGTTAGTATATATTTTAGTAGTTCTATCTCCTTGAACACTGTTGTTTAAGCCATACGTATAGCGTATCTCAAAATTAGGTGCTTCTCTGAAGTTTGAACGCAACTCTGTGGTGTAACTTTGGTTATAATTTTCGTTAACCGAAATTTGAGTATTAATAAATTGATTAAACTTAGAATAATTAAATGTACCTCTTACACTGGCTTGTAATTTACCAAAACGTCTCTGAAAACGTCCACTAGCACTTAAACTTTCATCCTCTAAGCCAGAATTATATGGTGTACTAGTTCTAATAACTGATCCAGGTTGAAACTCTGATACGTTTCTAATGTTATCAATATTCTTAGAATAATTTATAAATGCAAATACATTAGTATAATTAAACATATTAAAGCTAAAGTAGCTTAAGTTTATATTATGTGATAATGCACTTTCTAGCTCTGGATTACCTATAAACTGCGAGTTATAATTATTTAAAACTAAACCTTGAGCAAACTGATTTACATCTGTAAATTGGGTTTGCATTTTGTATGATAAATTTAAATTTTCAGTTCCTTTTAATTGCACACGTACATTTAAATCAGGAAGCACTCTAAAAAAGTTATCTTTAGTTGTTGTGTTAAATTGATCATTAACTGCACTATAAGCATGCGCAGATAAACCTGGACTAATAGTAAATTTACCTGTTTTAAATCGGTAATGCGCACCAAGATATATATCGCTAAATGTATATTTAATATCATTTATATCTGACACTCCTGGTATTGATGTGTTGGTGTCAACTTCGCTACCATCATCCAAAGCCTGAAACACATTAGAATCAAACTGTTGATTGCTATATATGGTACCAACAGTAAAGTTAATATCACTTTTTTTGTTTAAAATATTCCAATAGTCAACCTTAGCATCTAACTGATTGGTCTTAACACGTTTTTGTTGATTTACATCGTAAGAAACCTGCGTACCATCTAGACCTAAACCTACTGCAGTATTATCAAATGGATCTGCCGAACTTGTTGGATCATTTTGTAATAGTGCATTATAAAAAGGATCTTCATCTTGTAATAAATGTTGAACGGATAATGCAAAAATATTATCTTCATCCATGGTATAATAATAATTCAGGTTTTGATTTATTTTATACGGATTAGTTTCTTCAAATTGCTCAATTGCACCAACAACATTAGAAAAAGTTCCGTTAAATTGCTGATCCTTAGAGGTACGTCCAAGTATATCATAATCCAATTGATTATTAGCATTTGGTTTATACTTAGCACTAAATTTAACTAGTCCTAAATCACTTTTTTGTTGCGTATTACTAGCTGTAGTTTCATCTGGAATCCCTAATGTCTGATCTGTATATAAGACTTGACTGTCTTCTTGTAATTCAATTCTGCTACTAGCAAAAATCGCAAATCCACTAACGTCCAAAACACTTGTTGGCGAGTAACTAAAGTTAGCTGCACCAAATTTGGTATTTAAACTTTTAGCTTGATTATTTTGAAGTTGTCTAAAGCCTAAATCGTTGCTTCCTAAGCTAATATTGGTTCCGCTTTGTTGACTAGGTTGTTGGAAACCACCGGAAAAATTAAATATATCTCGTCTAGATAATGCCAACTCTCCAATGTTGTTTAAGTCACCAATAAAGTTGATACTTTTTTTAGGGCTATAGTAAAATAATTTAGGTTGTGCTAAGTACAACTCGCCACTACTAGAATCTCCTCCTCCTGCTGTTATTGTTCCAAACCAAAAGTTTTTCTTACCCTCTTTTAATTTAATATTAATAGCAATATTATCTTGATTATTAGTCACACCACTTAACTGTCCAACTTCAGAATAGTTCTTTAAAACTTGCACTTTATCAATAGCATTTGCAGGAATATTTTTTGTAGCTAATTTAGTATCACCATCAAAAAACTCCTTACCATCAATCATGACTTTACCAACCTTTTTTCCTTCTATTTCAACCTCACCATCATCATTTACCTCAACGCCTGGCATTTTCTCTAATACATCACCAAGTTTACGTTCTGTTCCGTTTTTAAAAGAATCTGCATTATAGGTTATTGTATCTCCACTAATAGTTACAGGCATTTCATAGGTGATTTCAATTTCATCCAAACTATTGTCCATAGCCATTACATAATCTTTAAAAAGATCCGCTTCCTTAGTTTGAATGGTTTCAGAAATTTGTTTCATTCCAATATAACTAACCTGAATGCTATAAGAAGAATTAACATCTAAATTTAATTTATAACGTCCTTTATCATTAGTGATAGAATACGCTTCAAGCGTTTTTGTTGCTTGGTTTATAGCAACAACATTAGCTAACTCTAGTCCATATCCTGTACTATCCTTAACGACACCTTCAAACTTGACTTGAGCAAAAGTGGTACTTACTACTAAAAACAGTAGTGCTGTAAATAAGTGTTTCATTTGTTATTTTTGATTGGTTTTTATTGAAAAAAATTAATTTCTACCTCTTCCACCACGTGATCTAAACATCTCGCGCATTTCTTCCATTTTTTTCTTTACAATGTCTTGGTATTCTTCCATTGTCACTTCTTTACCTTTGGTTGGTTTTTTAATTTCGTTTTTATCAGAAGGATTCATAACAATTTTAGAACATAAAATAGTTGTTCTACCTGCATTAACCTCTAATATTAAACCTGGAAGTCCCCAATATTCACCAGGACCACTATTAACTGGTATGTCCATTGTGTACCATGCAGTCACTTCAATTTCTTCTGGAATTTCAATATCATCAAAAGGATCTTTTGGTGCATCAGTTTTAGTGCTATCTTTTTTTACTTCTGCAACTTCTTTATTATCGTCCTTCTTTTTATCTCCATCATTTCCTCTTCTTCTCATATTTGTCCAATCTGCAGCGTCTACTTTTTTAGTAGCAGTTGCTTTAAAAGCGGTGTATTTACCGATCTGCTTAGACTCGCCACTCATTTTCCAATCTAATTTTACTAAACTATCGTTAATTAAAAATTGCTTTCCAAAAAACTCTTGATCATGTAATAGCACGTTTTCTTTTACATCCTTATAGATTGTTCCAGCAGCCATTCCACCCATCATAAAACCTCTACCTCCACCACCAGGAGCCTCTAATGCTTCATCTTCTTTATAAGTAGATTCTGATTTATTAAAATCTAGAATAAATGTTTTTTCAAGCATTGTTTTCATACGCTCCATTATCATTTTTTTTCGCTCTGGACTTAACTCACGACCACCAAAATTATCCATATCCATTGTCGTTTTTGACATGTAAGTTGCCTGACCCTGAAAAGCATCTTGCGCAAAAACGCTTGAAGTAATAATCAATACTAACAGTGTTGCTAGATTTTTAAAAGTTGATTTTAATTTCATTTTATTTAAATTTTATTATTTGATATTCTACACTTTAGACTCTTATTTTTACAGATAGTTTAATCTATAACAGATAAAAGTTACTAATAAAAATATTAGTCTACTTGACAAACAAATTGTTACAGGTTTGGTTTAGTTTTTGTACATTGTTAACCCATGAAACAACTAGTGCTTTTCTTTTTTATCAGCTGCTTAACACTGTCCGCTCAAGACAAAATATCTGTAAATTACATAGCAGTGGACAGCCTTAATGCTGATGTTTTTATTTCTAAAAATAATTTTGAAAACCTATATTATGTTCAAAATAATGTGCTTTTTAAAAAATCGGATAAACACACTATTAATTACAGCAATATCCAATTAGGCAATATAACGTCTGTACACACTTTTAATCCATTAAAAATTAATGTGTTTTATGGTGACTTAAACACTGTAATTATATTAGATAATAGATTAGCCGAAGTCTCTAAATTAGACTTTAACACGTTACAACCTTATAAAAATATTTCTCACATTACAACGGGTTTTGACAATACAATATGGTTATTTAATCAAGATTTTCAATACTTAGAGTTGTATGATTATCAAACCAAAACCACACGCTATAAGACAATTCTGGTTAGCTCCAAAGTATTAGACCTGACTAGTAATTATAATTATTGTTGGCTTCTTACCGAAAACAACTTGTATTGCTATAATTATTTTGGAAGCTTAGTTTATAAGTTTAAAAATGATAGCTACACAAACATTAAAGCTTACAACGAAAATTTAATACTTGAGAAAGAAAATATATTAAATTTTTATAACCACGAAACAAAAACTATAAGTGCGATCGATATACCAAATATGTTAATAAGTCAGTTTTTTGTAACCAATCAAATCCTGTATATTTACACTCGCAAATTACTTTATCAATACCAACTTAAAACAGACTAACTATGCACGTTGCCATAGCAGGAAATATAGGCGCAGGAAAAACGACGCTTACTAAATTATTAGCCAAACACTTTAACTGGGAGGCTCAATTAGAGGACGTTGTAGACAACCCTTACCTTGACGATTTTTACAATCAAATGGAGCGTTGGAGTTTTAACCTACAGGTTTACTTTTTGAATAGTCGTTTTAGACAAGTATCACAAATTCGCGAAAGCGGAAGAGATATTATTCAGGATAGAACAATATATGAGGATGCGCACATTTTTGCTCCTAATTTACATGCAATGGGTTTAATGACCAATCGTGATTTTGAAAACTATAAATCGTTATTTGATTTAATGGAAGGTTTTGTTGAAGGTCCAGATTTATTGATTTACTTACGTAGCTCTATCCCAAATCTAGTATCTCAAATACATAAACGTGGTCGTGATTACGAAAACTCAATTAGTATTGACTATTTAAGTAGATTAAACGAACGTTATGAAGCTTGGATCCATGGATATACTAAAGGTAATTTATTAGTAATTGATGTAGATAATATGGACTTTGTTGCTAATCCTGAAGATTTAGGAACTATAATTAATAAAATTGATGCTGAAATAAATGGGTTATTTTAGAGTAACTTAACTTGTTTAAAAAACAGTTTAAATATAAAAAAGGTTACATAATTATGTGACCTTTTTTTTATGACTAAAAAGGGTAACTACTTAATAAATCCATTTGTTCTAGCATGTATTATAGCGTCCTTGCTAGAATTAACTAATAAAACAGGCGTTGTATTATAAGCGTTAAGTAAACTTTTTACTCTTTTAATTTTTTTATTATCGTTTACACTTCTTAAATAAACCGCTTTAATACGATTGGGAAAAGTATTAACAATCTCTAGATAAATATCTGGATCATGCTCTCCACTATCACCTATTAATATAAAAGTAAAATCGGGATATGTCTTTAATATGTTTTGTATTTCTAACTGTTTTGCTGGCTTACAAGTAGATGACTTTTTCTTAAAAATAGTTCTGAAACTTCTAAGTAAAATAGGGCCTTTTGGGAAATTATTTTTTTTGAGAAAAAACTCTAAGTAGCGATACAAATTCCATGGACTATGACTAACATAAAATATAGGATTAGTCTTATCTCCATTTGGTCCTTTATGCAATAAATGATAAAACTCAGCAGCGCCTTCAAGTGGTATTCTATTTTGAGCATGCTTAAAAAAAGTATTATATAATACACGCCATTTTAATATAGAAACCACTCCTGTATGCAATATAGTGTCATCAATATCACTAATAATTCCAAAATCAGAATTTAAATTAGGGATAAGTATTTGCGCAGGAAACTTATTTTGATTTTGTATGTTTCGCTTTAGGGTAGCATCATCATAGGCGACTTCAATATTTAACCAACCTTCAGTATTTATGAATACCTCAACATCCTCAATTGCTCTATCTATTTTATAATAACCATCTTTATCTGTCTTGGTATAAATGACTTTATTATTAGGCAATGTTATTTTTAGCTTTGTCTTTTTAACCTCGTCTGTTTCAAATCTTTTCCATGTATTTAAAACTAAAGCTAGTAAGCTTTTTTGTTCTAAATCAATAGTTTCATCTTCCAACGCACGACCACGATGGTATAATCGCTTAGATGTACCATAACTTAAAAATGAAATAATTTGCAAAGGATCTTTCTTAAACCAACTCATCACATCAAATATAATATAAAAAAAACCTGCTAAAGTCATTAGCAGGTTTAAAATTTAAATTTCTTATAAAGGATTACCCTTTTTTGACATCAATTTTTTTAATTGTTTTTTTGTTTTGTTCAGTCGCTACGTTATTAGACGCTTCAAAGTCTCTTAATTTAGCATCTACATCTTCCTTACTTCCTCTAAAGCGTTCTTGTTTAACAACCTCTTCTCCATCAATAATTACAGAATAAGTTATTGTTGCCTCAGCAATATTATCGTTAACTATCATTTCTTTTTCAATAGTTACTTGGTCTGTATTAGCTACTCCAGTTTCGGTATGACCTCCTAAAATTGGTGCAATTACTAAACCAATTAAACAGGTTAACTTAATTAAAATATTCATTGATGGTCCAGAAGTATCTTTAAATGGATCTCCAACAGTATCTCCTGTTACTGCTGCTTTATGTGCATCACTCCCTTTAAAAGTCATCTCACCATTAATTTCGACACCTGCTTCAAAAGATTTTTTTGCATTATCCCATGCGCCTCCAGCATTATTCTGAAAAATAGCCCAAAGCACACCACTTACAGTAACACCAGCCATGTAACCTCCTAGCATTTCAGCAATTGCTAAATGTTTCATTCCAAAAATCATAGGAACAAAAGCAATTACCAAAGGAAACCCAATGGTTAATAATCCTGGTAACATCATTTCTTTTAAAGATGCTTTGGTTGAAATAGCAACACACTTATCGTATTCTGGCTTACCAGTACCTTCCATTATACCTGGAATATCTCTAAATTGTCTACGCACTTCTTCAACCATTTCCATAGCTGCTTTTCCTACAGCATTCATTGCCAATGCAGAAAAAACTACAGGCACCATTCCTCCTACAAATAACATTGCTAAAACTGGTGCTTTAAAAATATTAATTCCGTCAATACCTGTAAATGTGACATAAGCAGCAAATAAGGCTAATGATGTTAATGCTGCAGACGCAATAGCAAAACCTTTACCTGTTGCTGCAGTTGTGTTTCCAACCGAGTCTAGTATATCTGTACGTTCTCTTACAATTGGTTCTTGCTCACTCATTTCGGCAATACCTCCTGCATTATCAGATATTGGTCCAAACGCATCAATTGCTAATTGCATTGCAGTAGTTGCCATCATTGCAGAGGCTGCTAAAGCAACACCATAAAATCCTGCCAATGCGTACGATGCCCATATTGCTCCTGCAAATAGTAATACTGAAGGAAATGTAGATATCATACCTGTTGCTAAACCTGCAATAATATTTGTTCCTGCTCCTGTACTAGACTGTTGTACTATTTTTAAAATTGGCTTTTTACCTAATCCTGTATAATATTCGGTTACCGAAGAAATTACTGCTCCTACAAATAGACCCACTAAAGTTGCATAAAACACTCTTATGCTAGAAATATCTTGGAGACCTTCTCCAAAAAAGTTCATTTGCATTGTTTCTGGTAGCATCCAAGTCACTAATCCATAACATGCAGCAGCAACTAAACCAATAGACATCCAGTTTCCAAGATTCAAAGCTCCCATTACTTGTGACTCTTTAGCGTCATTACTACTAATTTTAACTAATAGCGTTCCAATTATAGAAATTATTATTCCCACTCCTGCAATAGACATAGGAAGTAGAATAGGACCAATACCTCCAAAAGCATCAGTGATTGCTCCACCCATATCTTTAATTACATAATTACCTAAAACCATTGCTGCTAAAACAGTTGCAACATACGATCCAAATAAATCGGCTCCCATACCAGCAACGTCTCCAACATTATCACCAACATT